>CAYTEO010000001.1:0-80281 GCA_964436825.1 uncultured Fibrobacteraceae bacterium
ACCCTGGCGTCGGCGGCCAGCCTGCGCAGGGCCGCCACCGCCGCGGGCGTCCACGGCTCCCCGTCGGCGCCGCCGACGGGCGGCTCCGCGTAGCGCAGCGAGACGATTCCCTGCGCGGCGAGCTGGTCGGCCAGGTCGCTCCAGAACGGATGTCCCTCCACGCTGCCGTCGGCATCGGACTGGCCCGGCCCGGCCACCAGGACGGCGGCCGGCCAGGGGGGCGAACCGGCACTGCGGGGCGGGACGGTCAGCACCGCCTGGAGGGTCGCGCCGGCCGCGTCCAGGGTCAGCGACTCGTGGGCCGTCTTCTCGCCGCCGGCCGAGACCAGCCGGATCGTGGCGTCCTCCATGTCGACTCCCAGCAGCAGCCCGTCCCCGGCGGCGTAGAGCTTCCCCTCGAGCGTCTGCTTCTGCCCGGGGAGGGTGATCGTGAAGGCGAAGGTCCGCGCCGCCACGGTCCGGCCGCCGGCCGCCAGCTCGGTCGTGCCCTCGCCCGTGATGGCCAGCCCGGCCAGGAGGGTCCCGTTGAACAGCTGGCCGTCCCACCGGAACGAGCCCGCGTCCACCCCCGCCAACTTGGCGACGACGGGCGAGAAGGCCACCGGCACCAGCCCCGGCACGACGACCGTCCCGGCCGGCAGCTCGATCTCCGGCACCGGCATCTGCTGGCCGTCGAACGCGACGGTCACCTTGGGCTTGCGCTGGTCGGCCAGGTCGACCTGCACGGACAGGGAGTGCTCCTCGTCGCGCTGCCCCACGGCCATCGCCAGCGGCTGCCCCTCCTTCCCCTCGCGCAGCCGCCAGGAGACCCGGCCCTTCCCCTCCAGACGGCCGCTGCCGCGCCAGACGACACCGCCGTCGGCCTCCTCGAGGCGCTGCAACGACAGCCAGCCCCGGCTGGCCCCGCCCGCCTCGACGGCGTAGTAGAGGGAATCGGCCGGCGAGACGGCGGCTCCTGCCGCGGCCGCGAACGACACCACCAGGCAGATCGCGACGGCGACCTGCCATCTCCTGCTGGATCGATTCATGGATTGCTCCTTCCCCCGGCTGGACATCCACCCCGGCAACCATTCTCCCGGCCGGAGGGGGCGGCGTCAAGGGCTGGCCAGGCGGCTCAACCGCCGTTCCGGGCCCGCAGGCCGATGACGGCGGCGCCGCGGACGGCCCACTCGGGGTCGAGGAGCCAGTCGTCCCCGGCGCGGGGATCGAGGTGGGGCGAACGGAGCAGGCCGCCCAGGCCGCCGGTGACCACGACGGGACAGTCCCCCAGCTGTTCTCGCAATCGCCGGGCCACGGCAACGACCCCCTGGGCTCCCACGTGGAAGCCGCCGGCGCGCATGGCGGACTCCGTGTCTGCCGCCGGGACCAGGGGGCACGGATCGGGATCGACGGGATGCAGACGGGCCGCGCGCTCCCCCAGCGCCCTGGCGGCCAGGGCGATCCCCGGGGCGATCAGCCCGCCGACGAAGACGCCGTCGCGCAGCACGTCGAACGTGGTCGCGGTGCCGCAGTCGACGACCAGGGCCGTCGACCACCCCGCGCCGACCGCGGCGGCGGCGTTGGCGTAGCGGTCCGCCCCGACGGCCTCCGGCGCGGTGACCGCGAGGTCGAACGGCAACGGCACCCGCTCGTCGACGACGATGGCGCCGGGCCAGAGCCGGCGCAGGGCGTCCGTGACCGGCGGGACGACCGAGCAGACGACCGCGGCGTCCGCAGCGTGATCCTGTCGCCAGGCGCGGCAGGCGGCCGTGAAGTCGTCGGGGACAGTGTCGTGGGGGGTCGGCAGGCGGTGGCGCGCCAGGATGGCGATCCCGGTCGGGGACGGCCGACCGGGCGCGTCCGCCTCCGCGGCGGGCGCGCAGAGGGCCAGGACGGTCGTCGTGTTGCCGACGTCGGCGACGAGGATCATGACTCGCTCCCTTCGGCGGCCGGCGCTGCCGATGCGGCGGCGCCCAGATGGACATCTCCCGCCGGCAGGGCGACGACCTCGCCGCCGGTCGTTTCCAGCAGCAGGGCGCCGCCGTCGTCGATCCCGCGGACGGTTCCGGCCCGCTCGCCCTCGCCCGTGCGGACGACGACCCGCCGGCCGGTCAGCAGGTCGAACTCGCGCCACAGGTCGCGCCAGGCGGGCCAGCCGTCGGCCAGGAAGCGCGGCAGCTCCGCGTCCCAGAGCCGGAGGATGGCCCCCGCGGCCGCGGCCAGGGGACGACGGCCCAGGCGCTCCGGCGGCAGGGCCGTCACCGTGGGGCGCAGCTCGGGCGGCAGCGCGGCGGGGAGCCGGCCGACGTTCAGTCCCAGGCCGACGACCAGGCGCACATCGGCGCCGGTGACGGTCCGGTCGAGCAGGACGCCCCCGGTCTTGCGGCCGTCCAGGTAGAGGTCGTTGGGCCACTTGAGCCGCAGCGGCAGGCCGGTCAGACGGCGCAGGGCCACCGCCGCGACCAGGCCGGTCCAGACGGCCAGCCGGGCCGCCGCGGGAACCGACAGCGGTTCGGTCAGCCAGGAGAGTGCCAGTCCCTCGGTGAGCCAGCTCCGTCCCTGCCGGCCGCGCCCGGCGGTCTGGCGGCGGGCCACGGCGAAGGCCGAGGCCAGCGGCTGGCGGGGCGGCTGCAGCTCGCCGCGGGGGCCCGCCTGCCAGCCCCAGCCGTCCCAGCGGCAGAGACGGCCGCGACCGGGACCTCCGCGTCCCAGCAGGAAGTCGCTGGTGGAGCCGACCTCCTCCAGCAGGTAGAAGCGCACGCCCCCCTCCCGCCGCCGGGGACCGGGGTCGAAGCCGGTCAGGCCGAACCAGTCACGACCGACGCCGAGCCGCACGTTCACTCCTCCGCCGGGACGAGGTCGAGACCGATATCGAGGGCGGTGACGCTATGGGTCAGCCGTCCGATGCTGACCGCGTCCACTCCGGCCTCCGCGTAGGCGCGCACCGTCTCCAGCGTGACGTTCCCGCTGGCCTCCAGGCGCGTGCGTGCCGCCGCCCCGGAGGCGGCGTCGCGCCGCGCCACGGCCTCGGCGCACCGCTGCGGCGTGAAGTTGTCCAGCAGGATCCAGTCGACGCCCAGCGGCAGGACAGCGTCGAGCTGGGCCAGGTCGTCCACCTCCACCTCGACCAGCAGGTCGGGCCGGCGGCGGCGGGCCTCGGCCACCAGCTCGGCCAGCCGGGCGCGACGGGCGGCCCAGTGGTTGTCCTTCAGCATGTAGCGGTCGTACAGCCCCAGGCGGTGGTTCTGCCCTCCCCCGCAGCGGACGGCGTACTTGGCCAGCTCGCGGTAGCCGGGCAGGGTCTTGCGGGTGTCCAGGACGACGCAACCCGTCCCGGCCACCGCAGCCACGTAGCGGGCGGTCTGGGTGGCGATGCCGCCCAGGTACTGCAGGAGATTGAGGGCGATCCGCTCGCCGGTGAGGATCGCCGCGGCGGGGCCGGTCAGCGTGGCCAGCGTGTCGCCCCGCGCGACCCGGTCGCCGTCGGCCAGGCGCGGCTCGACGACGACGCGCCCGTCCAGCAGTCCGTAGAGGCGCTGGAGCAGCGGCAGGCCGGCCACGACGCCCTCCTCCCGGGCCACGACATCGCCGCGGGCCCGGCGCGCCGGGTCGATGACGAGCTCCGTGGTCACGTCGCCGGGGCCGACGTCCTCGGCGACCGCCTGGCGCAGCAGCTGCTCCAGCCAGGGCGTGTCTGGGAACCGGTGGCGATCGGTCATGCCCGCTCCTTTCCGCCGGCGCTCTCCTTGAGCGACGGCAGGCCCCACTGGGCGCGCAGGTCGTCGATGCGGTCGCGGATCTCGGCGGCGGTCTCGAAGTCGAGCCGGGCCGAGGCCTCCTCCATCTCCCTCTCGAGAAGGGTGACGATCTCCCGCGGATCGAGCTTCCCGGCGAGCACCTCCTGCCACGGCCGCGCCTGCTCCCGCTGCCGCTGGCGGACGGCGCGACGCGAACCGCCGGCCGCGGTCGTCGCCTGGAGGATCTCCTCGCGGCTCTTGTGGATGGTCCGCGGGACGATCCCGTGGCGCTCGTTGTACGCCAGCTGCTTGCTGCGGCGGCGCTCCATCTCGTCGATGGCCCGCCGCATGGAATCGGTCACCCGGTCGGCGTACATGACCACCACCCCGCCGGCGTTGCGGGCGGCCCGGCCGGCGGTCTGGATCAGGGACCGCTCGCTGCGCAGGAACCCCTCGCGGTCGGCGTCGAGGATGGCGACCAGGGAGACCTCCGGCAGGTCCAGCCCCTCGCGCAGGAGGTTCACCCCCACCAGGACGTCGAACTCGCCCAGCCTGAGCCGGCGGAGGATCTCCACCCGGTCCAGGGCGGCGATGTCGGCGTGCAGGTACGTCACCCGCAGGCCGGCCTGCTGGAGGTACTCGGTCAGGTCCTCGGCCATCCGCTTGGTCAGGGTCGTCACCAGGACCCGCTCGCCGCGGGCGGCCACCTTGCGGCAGCGGCCGATCAGGTCGTCCACCTGGCTGGCCACCGGCAGCACCTCCACCGGCGGGTCGACCAGGCCCGTGGGCCGGATGACCTGCTCGACGACCTCGCCGCCGCACTTCGCCAGCTCGTAGTCGCCGGGTGTGGCGGAGACGAAAATCGTCCTGGGCATCAGCCTCTCGAACTCCTCGAAGGTCAGCGGCCGGTTGTCAAGGGCACTCGGCAGCCGGAACCCGTGTTCCACGAGGGTCTCCTTGCGGGAACGGTCGCCGCGGTACATGGCGGCGATCTGGGAGACGGTCACGTGGGACTCGTCGATGATCATCAGGTAGTCGTCGGGGAAGTAGTCCAGCAGGCAGGCGGGCCGCTCCCCCGGCTGCCGCCCGTCGAAGTACCGGCTGTAGTTCTCCACGCCGTTGCAGTAGCCGACCTGGCGGATCATCTCCATGTCGTAGCGGGTCCGCGAGGCGAGCCGCTGCGCCTCCAGGTGGCGGCCGCTCTCCTCCAGCTCCTTCAGGCGCAGCTCCAGGTCGCGGCCGATCTCGTCGAGGATCCGGTCCACCGACTCCCGCTCGGTGACGAACTGGCGGGCCGGATGCAGGACCGTCCCGTCGACCTCCTCCAGGACCTGGCCGGTCATCCCATCCACGAAGCGCAGCCGCTCGACCTCGTCGCCGAACAGCTCGATGCGCAGGACCCGCTCGTCGAAGGCGGCCCGCACGTCGATGGTGTCGCCCCGGACGCGGAAGGTCCCGTAACCGCCCTCGTCGGCCCGCGCGTAGTGGATGGCCACCAGCCTGCCGAGCAGCTCGTCGCGGTCGACGACCTGGCCCACGCGCAGCGGCAGCATGTTGCGCTTGAACGTCTCCGGGTTGCCCAGGCCGTAGATGGCGGACACGCTGGCCACGACGATGACGTCGCGGCGGGTCAGCAGCGAGGCCGTGGCGCGCAGGCGCAGCCGGTCGATCTCCTCGTTGATGCTGACGTCCTTCTCGATGTAGGTCCCGGTGGCCGGGATGTACGCCTCGGGCTGGTAGTAGTCGTAGTAGGAGATGAAGTACTCGACGGCGTTGTCGGGGAAGAACGCCTTCAGCTCGCCGTAGAGCTGGGCGGCCAGGGTCTTGTTGTGGCTGAAGACCAGGGTCGGCAGGCCGGTCTCGGCGATGACGTTGGCCAGGGTGAAGGTCTTGCCGCTGCCGGTCACCCCCAGCAGGGTCTGGAAGCGGCGCCCCTCGCGCAGCCCGCGCGCCAGCGCGGCGATCGCCTCGGGCTGGTCACCCCTGGGCACGAACGGCGCCTGCAGGCGGAACTGGGAGGTCACGGCCTCCTCCTCACGGTCCCGCGACGGCCGTCGCGTCCAGGACCCACTCGCGGCCGAGCTGGCGGCGGGAGATGACCAGCGGTCGGCCGTTGAGGGTGACGGTGACACCCGAGGCCGCGCCGAGCCGGACGATGAAGTGGTCGTCGGCCCCCCAGTAGACGACGTACCGCCGCCCGGCGGCGTAGACCCGACCCGGGACGATCCCGCTGTGGGGCAGTCCCGGCCGGTCGCTGCGGGTCCAGTCGGCGGGAACCGGCGCGGTCTGGGCGTCGACGGCGACGTCCAGGTCGATCCGCTCCCTGGTGACGATCCGCAGGACCAGGGGATAGTGCTTCCCGCCGGCGAACGCCAGTTCGGGGGTCCCGGCAGGCAGGGCGGCCGTGGCGGCGAGCTCGGCGGGGTCGGGGCGGACGAGCAGGGAGCGCAAGGCGGCCGAGTCGGGCAGGACGACGGTCGGCGCCAGGGCGGCGGGCGCCCCGGAGACCGTGTCGGCGTCCGCTGCCGCGGTGTCCGTCGCGGCGGTCGCCACCGCCGTGTCGGCGGGTGTCGGGGTCACCGCTGCAGGTTGCGGGGGCCGGTCGACCGGCGCTTCCCCGTCGCAGCCGCCGCCGAGCACGCGCAGGCCGAGCCAGATCACCAGCGCCGCTCCGAGCACGATGCCGCCGCCCGCCAGCAGGTGGCGGCGTGGCAGGGCGCTCAGCAACCCGATCCGCTCGACGCTGACCTCCTCCTCCCAGGTCTGGTCGGGCGGGACGGTCGGCTCCTCCTCCTTCAGGAACCGCTCGTACAGCGACAGCAGCTGCTGCTCGTCCAGCTCCAGGCTGCGGGCCAGGGTGCGCAGGAAGCTGCGGGCGTACAGGGGCCCCGAGAGCTGGTCGAAGTCGTCGCGCTCGATGGCCTCGAGCATGCGGACCGGGATGCGCGTCTCCTGGAACAGGATATCCAGCGAGAGGCCGCGCCGCTCGCGGGCCTGGCGGATCAACGCGCCCGGGGTTCCCACCGGGAGCGGAGACTGGTTGTCGTCCCGGTCGACCATGGTCCTCCGTCCTAC
This sequence comes from uncultured Fibrobacteraceae bacterium, assembly GCA_964436825.1. Lineage (GTDB taxonomy): Bacteria > Krumholzibacteriota > Krumholzibacteriia > LZORAL124-64-63 > LZORAL124-64-63 > CAYTEO01. The sequence goes on from CAYTEO010000001.1 coordinate 6,792, forward strand.
CCGTCGCCCAGGGCGGCGATGCGGCGCCGCAGCGCCTCGGCCGCCGCCTCGTTCTCGGCCAGCTGCTCGCGCTGCTTCGCCACCACCTCGGCCGGGGCGCGGGCGGTGAAGTTCTCGTTGGCCAGCTTGGCCCGGCCGCTGCGGATGAAGCCCTCCAGCTTCTCCAGTTCCTTCCGCAGCCGTGCCCTCTCCTTGTCGACGTCGACCAGGCCCTCCATCAGCAGGAAGATCTCCACCGCGGCGGCCACGGCCGCGCCGGCCGGGTGGGGGTCCTCTCCCCCGACACGGACCTCCACCCGCTCGAGCTTGGCCAGCAGGGCCACCAGTCCGGCGTCCTCGCGCAGCGTCGCGGCGGCGGCCTCGTCCTGCGCGCGCAGCACCACGGTGCCGCGGCGTCCGGGCGGGACGTTCATCTCCGCGCGCAGGCTGCGCACCTCGCCGACGATCTCGCTGACCGTCTCGAACCGCGCGGCCTGGTCGGCGTAGGGTGCCCGGCCGGTGAAGGTCGGGAAGCGGGAGGTCATCACGTGGCCGCGGGCCGGCGGCAGGGCGTGCCACAGCTCCTCGGTGATGAACGGCATCAGCGGGTGCATCAGCTTGTAGCTGTGGGCCAGGGCCAGCGTGGCCAGCGTCAGCGGTTCGGCGCACCGCTCCGGGTCGCGCAGGCGCGGCTTGATGGCCTCGAGGTACCAGTCGCAGAACTGGTGGCGGAAGAAGTGGAACGCCGCCGAGGCGGCGTCGTTCAGGCGCCGCTTCTCCAGGTTGGCGTTCACCTCGGCCACGACGGTGCAGAGCCGGTGCAGGAGCCAGCGGTCGGCAAGGTCGATGCGTTCCTCGGCGAGGGCGGCCGGAGGCTCCTGGCCGAAGGTCTCGCGCCACAGCGCGGCCACCGCGGCGGCCGTGCCGTCGGCGGTCTCGCCGACGGTGAGGTCACAGGCGGGCCTTGTCTGCGGCTCGGCGTCCGCCTCCGGCGCACGCTGCGGCCATTGCGCCTCGTCCCACGCGCCGAGGATCAGCTTCGTCGCCTGGAAAATCTTGTTGGCGAAGTTGCGACCGACCTCGAGGGTCTCCTCGCTGAAGAAGACGTCCTGGCCGGTGGGCGTGAGCATGACCATGGAGCAGCGCAGGGCGTCGGCCCCGTAGCGGTCCATGATCTCGATGGGATCGGGGCTGTTGCCCAGCGACTTGCTCATCTTGCGGCCCTTGGCGTCGCGGACGATGCCGTGGAACAGGACCTGCCGGAACGGCGGTTCGCCCAGGAAGTGGTACGACGCCATGATCATCCGGGCGACCCAGAAGAAGATGATGTCGGGCCCGGTGACCAGAACGGAGGTCGGATGGAACCTCGCGAGATCCTCGGTCTCCTCCGGCCACCCCAGGGGCGAGAACGTCCACAGCCAGCTCGAGAACCAGGTGTCCAGGACGTCCGGGTCCTGTTCCAACGCGGCGGAGCCGCACTGCGGGCAGCGCTCCGGCGTGTCGACCTCGCAGGTCTCGGCACCGCAGTCCTGGCACGTCCAGACGGGGATGCGGTGCCCCCACCACAGTTGCCTGGAGATGCACCAGTCGCGGATGTTGGTGAGCCAGTTCCTGTAGACCCCCACCCACCGCTCCGGGACCAGCTCGATCGTGCCGTCCTCGACGGCGCGCAAGGCCGGCTCGGCCAGCTCTGTCATCTTCAGGAACCACTGCCGGGAGAGGTACGGCTCGATGATCGTCCCGCAGCGGTCGTGGTGGCCCACCTGGTGGACGTTCTTCTCCTCGCCGTCGAACAGGCCCTCCTCCTGCAGCGCGGCCAGGACGGCCTTGCGGGCCTCGAAGCGGTCCATGCCGGCGAAGCGGCCCGCCTGCTCGTTCATCACGCCGCGCTCGTCCATGCAGACCACGCGCGGCAGGTCGTGGCGGCGGCCCACCTCGAAGTCGTTGGGGTCGTGGGCGGGAGTGATCTTGACGAAGCCGGTGCCCTTCTCGGGATCGGCGTGGTGGTCCCCGATGATGGGGATCACGCGCCCGGTCAGCGGCAGGCGAACCGAGCGCCCGATCAGGTGCTTCCTCTCCGGGTCGTCCGGGTGGACCGCCACGGCGGTGTCGCCGAACATGGTCTCCGGCCGCGTGGTGGCGACGGTGACGAAACCGTCACCGTCGGCCAGGGGGTATTTCAGCCGCCACATGGTGCCCTGGACCTCGCGGTGCTCCACCTCGTCGTCGGAGATGGCCGTCAGGCAGTGGGGGCACCAGTTCACCAGGTAGAGGTCGCGGTAGATCAGCCCCTCGTCGTGCAGCCGCTTGAAGGCGGTGGCCACGGCCCGGCTGCGCGCCGCGTCCATGGTGAACGCCTCGCGCGACCAGTCCAGGGAGCAGCCCAGCCGCCGCAGCTGGCTGGTGATGACGCCGTGGGTGCGGGTCTTCCAGGCCCAGGCCCGCTCGAGGAACTTCTCGCGGCCCATCTCGCGCTTGTCCAGGCCCTCGTCGCGGAGCTGGCGGATGACCACCTGCTCTGTGGCGATCGAGGCGTGGTCGGTGCCGGGCACCCACAGGGTGGGCCGCCCGCGCATCCGCATCCAGCGGACCAGGACGTCCTGGATGGCATCGCTGAGGCAGTGGCCCATGTGCAGCACGCCGGTGACGTTGGGCGGCGGCAGGGTGATGACGAACGGCTCGCCCTCGGCGTCGGGCAACGGGGCGAACAGTCCCTCCCGTTCCCAGCGCTCGTACCAGCGCTGCTCGATGCCCGACGGGTCGTAGGCCGCGGTGTGGCGCAGGTCGTTCACGAAGCAACTCTCCCGGTCTGGATCGGCCGTCTGTGGTGCGAACGCCCATGGTAAGCAGCGCATCCGGGCGGGTCAACGTCGATACGGCCGGCACGACCCGCCCCGCCGGCGAATCGTGCCGTCTGCGCGACGGGCCGGCCCTTCCCGGAGCCGGCCCGATCTGCTATCCTCGACAGAGGAGGCCGCCCATGTCCGCACCGCCAGCTTCGCCCGCCGCCGCGGCGCCGCCAGTCACGTCCCGCGACCGCCTCTCCCGCTGGCTGGGACTCTACCTGCTGGCGCCCCTGCTGCTGCTGCTGGAGATCCCCGTCGCCATCCACATCGCCCAGTCGCCCTACGACGGCCTGGTGATCCACAACCTCATCGTCCAGGAGGTCGTCCCCGGCAGCCCCGCCGACCGCGCGGGGATCGTGCCCGGCGAGCGGTTGCTGGCGGTCGACGACCGGCCCACCCTGACGATGGTCGACTTCTACCTGGCCCGCGCCGGCCGCTACGACCTGGCCCCGCGCCACTACCTGCTGCAGCGGGACGGCCGGGTGCGGACGGTCACCGTCGTGCCGGTCCGGCCTCCCAGCGCGCGCCTGGCCTGGAACTACAGCCTGTCGGTCGTGGGGCTCGCCTTCCTGCTGATGGGCTGGCTGATCCTGGCCCGGCGCAACGACATGGTGGCCCGCCACTTCTTCGGCCTCTGCATGCTGTTCGCCTTCTTCATGATGGACGTGCCGGACTGGCCGTCGCGGACCTGGCTGACGGCCAAGGAGGTGGCCCGCGACGCGGCCGTGCTGTTGCTGCCGGTGATCTTCCTGCGCTTCTGCCTCTACTTCCCCGACCGGGTCCACCTCACCACCGCGGCGCGGCACCGCCACCGGCTGCTGCTGCTGCCCGCCGCCGTCCTGTTCGCGGGGAGCCTCTACGCGAACTTCGCCCGGCTGGACCCGGCCACTTCCGCCCTGGTGGCACTGCTGCAGCTGGTGACGGGGATCTACTTCGTCGCCTTCATCGCCGCCGGGCTGGTCGTCTCCGCCCGCAAGCTCCTGCGCCGCAACCGGCCCGTCGAGCGCACGAAGCTGCGGCTGGTGGGCCTGGGGCTGATCGGCGGGGTCGTGCCGTTCCTGGCGGGGGCCGTCGTCCACAACCTGCTGCCGGGACTGGAGCTGCCGCTGCGGGAATGGAGCGCCCTGTCGCTGGTCCTGGTGCCGGTGACCTTCGGGGTGGCCATCCTGCGCTACGGGGCCCTGGACCTGGAGTACGTCGTCCGTCACGGGCTGGTCTACGCCCTGCTGACCGCGGGCGTGGTCGTGCTGTACCTGGTGCTGGTGGGGGTGCTGGGGCACATCCTCACGGGCTACTTCAAGACATCGAGCTATCCTGTTGCCCTGGCGGCCGTTGCCATCATCGCCCTGACCTTGAACCCGGCTCGCCGCGCGTTGCACGACTGGGTGGACGGCACCTTCTATCCCTCCCGCCGCGCCACCCGCGAGGCCATCGAGACGCTGTCCCACGCGCTCTCCGAGTTGATCGACGACGAGGCGACCCTGACGGCACGCTTGCTGGACGGCCTGTTCGACCTCTACCGCCCCGCGTCCCTCCACCTGCTGACCGAACAGGACGATGCCTTCGTCCAGCGGGGTAGCCGCCCCCCCTCGGCACCGCCCGTGCCCGAGCTGCCGCCGGACAGCACCCTGGCGACGGTCCTCCTGCTGGCCCACCGCCCCATCTACGTGGAGGAGATCGACGGGCTGGCCGTCGACAACGCCACCGACCCCGCCAGCGCAGCGCTGCTGGCGACGTCCCTCTGCCAGCTCGTCGTACCCCTGATCGCGGGCCAGCGGTTGCGCGGCCTGCTGCTGCTGGGCGGCAAGGAGGGCGGGCTGCTGTACAGCCAGACCGACATCGCCAACCTGCATCACTTCGGCGTCCAGGCCGCCGCGCTGCTCGAGCTGACCCGGCTCTACCAGGAGCGGCTCTCCCGCCAGCGGCTGGAGACGGAGCTGTCGGTGGCGCGGCGGATCCAGCAGGGGCTGCTGCCGGCGGCTCCCATCGTCACCGGCGACCTGGAGCTGGCCGGCCGGATGGAGCCGAGCCGGGACGTGGGCGGGGACTACTTCGACTACCTGAGGCTGGACCGGGACCGGATCGCCGTGGCCATCGCCGACGTGGCGGGCCACGGCATCCCCGCGGCGATGATCATGATGAGCCTGCGGGTGGAGTTCCGCACCGCCGTGGTGGCCGATCCCGACCCGGCCCGCCTCTGCGCCCACCTCAACCGGATCGTCTGCGGGATGGGCGAGGCGGGACGGCTGGTCTGCTTCTTCGTCGGGATCCTGGACCGGCGCGACCGGTTGCTGCGGTTCTGCAACGCGGGGATGAACCCGCCGCTGCTGCTGCGCCGCGGCGGCGGCTACCTGGACCGTCTGCGCAAGGGCGGCCCGATGCTGGGAATCGACCCGGACCACGGCTACGCCCGCGGCAGCATCGGCCTGGAGCCGGGAGACCTCTGCCTGCTGCACACCGACGGCCTGGTCGACCAGACCGGACCGGATGGCGAACAGCGGTTCGGACCCGACCGCCTGGAACGGCTCCTGCGGTCCCTGGCGGACGCCGCTGCCCCGCTGCCTGTCTCCCTGGACAGGATCTTTGCAGCCCTCGAAGAGTTCGGCGGTGATCAGCCGAGCGACGACCGCACGGCTATCCTGTTGAGAATCAAGCAGTAGAACGAAACGTCACCCGGCCGGCACCGATTTCGCTAAAGCAACGGTGTCGGCTGTCGATGCTGACGGCGGAAGCCCGTCCCGCGGCGGGACCGCGGGACCAACCTTTCACCCGGATGGGAGGACGCTCATGATCCCGATCGACGTGATCATCGGCCTCTCCATCGTAGACCTTCTATGGTGGTTGAGGAAATGATCAAGACGGACCGCGCGGGTCCCTGACCGGTCAACTGTCGTCAGACATCCGGTCAGGGACGCTTCTTTTCCCGTCAGTCCCCCTCCTCGACCCCCTTCTCCCCCTCCTCCAGCGACGCGTAGAGATCCCCCACCGGCTCCTCGTCGACCCAGTCCTCCCGGACCAGGACCAGGACGGCCGCGTTGGGCACGACCAGGTACGGTCGCCCCTCGAAGGTGATCTCGACGGCCGCCTTGCGCAGGAACAGGACGTAGTCCCCCTCCTGGGCCTGCAGGGGGATGTAGCGCCCCTCGTTGCCGTGGGGCCACTCGTCGGGATCGTCTGCCGGCTCGGGGATGGGGATCCCCGGTCCGACGGCGGCCACCCACCCTCCCTGGGCCAGGCGGGTGCTGGTGGCGGTGGCGGGCAGGTAGAGGCCGGTCGACGTCTTCTCCTCCCCCCGCTCGGGACGCACGAGGAGACGGTCGCCGACGACGATCAGGCGCTTCTTCAACGGTGCCATGACGTTCGCCTCCTCGTGCTGCCCGGCCGGGTGGCGGGATCAGGAGTTCTTGGCCTTCATGGCCATCCGGACGTACTCGTCCAGTGGCCTGTAGCCGACGAACTTGCCGGCGATCCGCCCGTCCGGGGTGATGAAGAAGGTGGTCGGGATGCTGCGCACGCCCCCGAAGGCGTTGGCCACCTCGGCTCCGCCCAGGACGACCTTGAAGGTGAAACCTTGCTGCTCGACGAACGGCTTGACGACCTTCAGCCCCTGCTGGTCGGTGGCGATGGCCACGACGACGATCCCCTGGTCCGCGTACTCGTCCTGGAGCTCCTGCAGGTGCGGCAGGGCGCGGCGGCACGGCGGGCACCAGGTGGCCCAGAAATCCAGGACGACCGTCTTGCCGCGGTAGTCGGACAGCTTGACGTGGTTGCCTTCCAGGTCGAGCAGGTCGAAGTCGGGGGCGACCGGCAACTCGGGCCCGGAGGCGGCGGCGGCGCCCTGCTCGCCGGCGGCGGCCTGCTCCTGGGGAGGGGCCTTCTCGCTGCAGCCGGAGACCAGGACGGTCAGGACGAGGACGGCGATCAGGGACAGGGTCTTGAACTTCACGTCGTGTTCCTTTCGCATCACAGCAGCTTGCTCTCGATCTTCTCGACGATCTTGTCCTTGGGCGAGACGCCGATCTGGGAGTCCACGACCTGGCCGCCCTTCATGTACAGGACCGTCGGGACGGACATGACCCGGAACTGCATGGCCGCGTTGCGGGCCTTGTCCACGTCCACGTGGACGACCTTCAGCCGGCCGGCGTAGTCGTCGGCCAGCTCGGCGACGATGGGCTCGAGGTGCTTGCAGGGCCCGCACCAGGTGGCGCTGAAGTCGACCAGGACCGGCAGCTCGCTCTGCAGGACCTCGGCGGCGAAGTTCTCGTCGGTGACGTGGATCACGTTGCTCATCGTTCCTCCTGAGGCTGGGTCGTCCGGCCGCCGGTCGCGGCCCGGTCCAGGACACGCTGCAGCACGGGGATCACCTGCTCGGGGGATCGGAATCCCGAGAAGCGTTCCAGCTCGCTGCCGTCGGGAGCGAAGAAGATGACCGTCGGCATCCCCGCCACGCCGTAGCGGCGCAGCAGGGCGGTGTTGGTCTCCGACCTTTCGGTCATGTCCATTTTAAGCGGGATGAAGCCGCGGGCAAGTTCCAGCACCCGCTCGTCGCTCCAGGTCTCGTGGTCCAGCTCCTTGCAGGCGGCGCACCACTCGGCCCAGAAGTCCATGACCACCGGCCTGCCGGTGCGTTCCGCCTCCGCGAAGGCGGCCTCGACGTCGTGCCGCCAGGCGGGTTCCTCCGCGACGGTCGCCTCCGGCCCGGGCCGCCCGCCGGCCGGCAGCAGTCCCGGCGCCAGCCCCCGCAGTCCGCCCAGCAGCAGCAGGACCACGCCCACCGTCCAGACCAGCATCAGCACCCCCTTGCCCATCCCGGCCCGTGGCCCGGCGTCGGGGGGCAGGGGGCGCCACGCCCCCCAGGCGCTGGCGCTGAAGGCCAGCAGGACGCCCAGCATCGTCAGCAGCAGCCAGCCGGGCACGTACAGGCGCAGGAACCAGAGGGCCAGCCCGTAGAGGACCAGGGCGAAGAAGTGCTTGACCTGTTCCATCCAGGCCCCCGCCCCGGGCAGGGCCGTCAGCAGGCCGCTGAAGGTCCCCAGGGCGATGAACAGCATCCCCAGGCCCAGGGCGAAGGTGAACAGCAGCCAGAAACCCAGCAGCAGGTTGCCGGTGGTCGCCACCCAGGTCAGCAGGACGATCAGGACCGGGCCGACGCACGGGGCGGCGATCAGGCCCATGGCCATCCCCATCAGCAGCGGTCCCAGGAAACCGGTGCGGGCGCCGCCGATCCGGGTGGTCAGCGACGACGGCGGCTGGATGTCGAACAGGCCGGCCATGGACAGTCCCATGGCCCCGATGACCGTCGCGACGATCCCGGCGAACAGGGGAGTCTGGGTCGCCTGTCCGAAGGCGCCGCCGGTGGCCGCGGCCACCAGGCCCAGGGTCGAGTAGACGACGGCGATCCCCAGGACGTACCACAGGGACATGACGAACCCCTTGGCGGGGTTCCCCTTGGCACTGCCGCCGATGAAGCCGACGGTGATCGGGATCATGGGATAGACGCAGGGAGTGAAGCTGGCCAGGATCCCGCCCAGGAAGACCAGCAGGAAGGCCAGCCAGCTCCCCCGGTCCAGGGCGTCCTCCAGGCGGCCCTGCAGTCCCCGCGGCCGCTCCGGCCGCACGTCGGCCGTCGCGTCGGCGGGATCCGCCGCGCCCGTCCGGGCCGACACGGCGGCATCGCCCGCCGGCGCCAGCGCCAGCTCGGCGCTCGTCTGCGCCCAGGCCGGCGCGTAGCAGAGTCCGGCCTCTCCCTCGCGGCAGAGCTGGTACTGGGCCTCGAGATCCACGCGCAGCGACGTGGCGCCCGCCGGCAGGCGGACCGGCACGACGGCCATGACGTCGCCCTTGTAGTAGCCGATCTCCTGCTCGACGATCGGCTCGGGGAAGACGGCCTGGCCGAAACCGGCCGGCGGTTCGCTCTGCCAGCGGAGCTGCTGGAAGGTCGAGGTCAGGTGGGTCCCCGCCGGCACGTGGTAGACGACGCCGAGGCGCCCCTCCCCGCCCGCGGGCAGCGGACCGAGGGGCCTGATCTCGACGGTGACGGCCGGCACCCCGCCCCCGGCGGGAGGGGTCCTGCCCAGGCCGGGTCCCGCCTGGACGACGACGGCCAGCAGCGTCAGCAGCAGCACGGGCAAAGCGATCCGGGCGATGCGACGGGACATGGACGTCTCCTTGGCGTCGGTAGCGATCACGGTACGCTCGGGCATGAGTGGCGCGGGGGCGCCGCCCGTCACGGGCGGCGCCTCACTGGAGGTGCTTCTCCTGCCGGTGATCGACGTCGTAGATCTTCAGGGGCAGGCCGTCGCTCTCGGTCAGAACCTCGGGCAGCCCGTCCCCGTCGATGTCGACCAGCTCGATGCGGGTGCCGAAGACCTGGTCCTCCCACTTGATGTCGCCGGTCCGGCTGTCGATGACCTGGCCGGTGTTGAGGACCAGCTCGGGGTTGCGGTCCCCGTCGACGTCGCCGACGGCGATGCGTGTCCCCTGGTATTCGCGCAGGCTGGTCCACTCGCGGTTGAAGGTCTTGCCGTCCAGGTAGTAGAGGTGGCTGTCGGCGTTGACGATGATCTCCCACTGGGGATCGTCGTCCACGTTGGCCGCGGTCAGGCAGGTGATCTGCGTGAAATCGTTGGGCAGGGTCTCGTAGCGCAACTTCAGGTCGTGGGCGGACCAGACGTAGATCATCGCCGAGCTCGTCCAGGCGATCAGCTCGTCCTTGCCGTCCCCGTCCAGGTCGGGAGCGATGACCTCGCGGACGATCCCGTCGAGCTGCTTGCTGGACCAGATCTCCTCGCTGCCGTCGCCGGTCAGGTAGTAGACCCGCACCAGGCCGAAGCGGTCCCCCAGCGCGATGTAGGGACCGAAGTCGTCCTCGCGGGTGTCGATCGCCACGATGTGGTCCAGCCGATCGGCGGCCCGCAGGGCGATCCTGTAGGCGTCGTAGGACAGCGGCGTGGGCTCGGCCGCGAGCAGTGGCGCGAACCAGCCCAGCAGCAGGCACAGGCCGAACACGACCTGGCCGAGATGTCGTTGGCCTCGCATGATTCCTCCCCGTTGCGTTCCCCGACGGCGCCTGCGGCGCCTCAGTGTCGCCCCGTAGGATAAGCCAGCAACGCCTCCCCGTCTACCCGCCGCTGCGTCCGGGGTTCCCGGCGGGAATGGGGGCCGGCGCGGTGGCGGGGAGTCACCAGGGGACGGGAACACCGGCCAGCAGGTGGACCGACCAGCCGGAATAGTCGCGCGGACGGTGGATGTAGCTGCGCCACTGGGCCGAGACCGACAGCAGGACCTTCGGCAGCGGGCGCCACTGGTAGCCGAACTCGACGCTGGCGGTGAAGAATCGCTCCTCGGCATGACGGGGCGGGACGGTGACGGTCGCGCCGGTGGAGTCGACGCTGGTCCCGCCTCCGACGGGGTAGCTGGCCAGGGCGATCCCCGCCGCGACACCGGCGAACAGCAGGGGACGGCCGTCGTCCCGGTCCGCGTCGTCGACGAAGCGGCGCAGGCCGCAATCGAGGACGACGAGGTTGCGGTGCGGGGCGATATCGCGGTACTCCCCCCGCAGGACGATGCCGCTGTTCCAGTCGTGGCAGGGGGTGAACAGCTCCGAGGCGGCGGCCGGCGGCAGCAGGACCGCGACGCTGGCTCCCAGGGTCAGCGGGTCCCCGTCGGGGCTGCCGCCGATGGAGGGTCCGGCCAGCAGCCACGGCTCGGGCGTGCGATCGGGGCGCGCCAGGGACGAGCGGACGATCCCGTCGCGGGCGACGGCCGTCCCGACCCACAGCAGCAGGCAGCAGGCGGCCAGCAACCGGCCACCGGGCGCTCGTTTCCGACCAGCGCGGACCATCGAACCTCCCGCCAGGCGCGTTCCGCCGCACCGCGCGGCGGTCACGGCCGGATCCTGCAACCGCCATGCCACGGTTGCCCGCCCGGCCGCCGTGGGCTAACGTCCCCGCCCGGAGGAGCGACCATGCACGACCTGCCCACCCCACCCCCCGGCGGCTACCTGACCATCGCCACGCCCGGCGAGGCGGAGCTGCGCGTCCAGCGCTCCCGCTTCCTGGCCAGCATCGCGGCGGCGACGGACGAGGCGACCGCGCGGGAGCGGATCGCCGACGTCGCCCGCCGCTACCACGATTGCCGCCACGTCTGCTTCGCCTGGCGGCTGGGGCACGGCGCCGGGCTCCGGGAGGGTCGCAGCGACGCCGGCGAGCCGAGCGGGACGGCCGGCGAGCCGATCCTGTCGGTCCTGCGCGGGGCAGGGGTCAGCGACGCCGTGGCCGTGGTGGCCCGCTACTTCGGCGGGATCAAGCTGGGGACGGGAGGTCTGGGTCGGGCCTACCGGGACGCCGCCGCCGCGGCCCTGGCCGAGGCCGGGCTGCGGGTCGTCGTTCCCGGGCGCGAGCTGGAGCTGACCCTCCCCTACGGCGACCAGAAGACGGTGCGCCGGCTGCTGGAGCGCCACGGCGGCCGGATCGTCGCCGAGCGCTATGACACCGCCGTCGCCTGGCGGGTCTGGCTGCCGCTGGCGGCGGCCGAACCCTTCCTGGCCTCCCTGGGCGAGGCGACCGCCGGACGCGCCGACGGGCGGACCGTCTAGGTCCGCCCGCCGTTTCACCGCACCCTGGTCGGCCGTCAGGCGCTCAGGTCGGTCATGTCCTGGTAGTCGTGCATGTAGCGGAAGGTCTTCGAGTTGCGGATCTTGGCGAAGGCCTCCTCCTTGATCTGCCGGATGCGCTCGCGGGTCAGCCCCATGACCTGGCCGATCTCCTCGAGGGTCATCTCCTTCTCGCCGCCCAGGCCATAGTACATGCGCAGGACGCGGGCCTCGCGGGGCTTCAGGTCGCAGAGCATCCGCTCGATGCTCTCGCTGAGGTCCTCCGACAGGACGGCCGCGTCGGGGGCCCGGCTGCGGGTGTCCTCCAGGAAGTCCAGGTAGGTCGAGTCCTCGTCGTTGCCCACGAAGTCGTCCAGGAAGAAGTTGTCCTGCATCAGCGGCAGGGTGTCCTTCACCTCGTCGACGGACAGGCCCAGCTTCTCGGCGATCTCCTCGGGGGTGGGCTTGCGGCGCAGCTTCTGCTGCAGCTCGCTGTTGGCCCGCTTGATCTGGTTGAGGACCCGGGCCCGGTTCAGCGGCATGCGGACGATCTTGGAGTGGTTGGCCAGGGCCGCCAGGATGGACTGGCGGATCCACCACACCGCGTAGCTGATGAACTTGTAGCCGCGGGTCTCGTCGAAGCGCTGGGCGGCCTTGAGCAGACCGAGGTTCCCCTCGTTGATCAGGTCCTCCAGGGGCACGCCGTAGTGGGCGTACTCCTTGGCGATGGAGACGACGAACCGCAGGTTCGAGTTGACGAGCTTGTGCAGCGCGGCCTCGTCGTTGCGGCGGATGCCGCGGGCCAGCTCGCACTCCTGTTCGCGGGTCAGCAGGGGAAAGGCCTTCACTTCCTGGAAGTACAGGTCCAGGTTCGACATCAGGCGGGCGCTCTCCCGTCGCTGGCGCGTCGGAGCCCTGCGCTCCCGGGTCGGCTTGCCAGTCTTGATGGCCATGCTCGTGTCCTCTTCGTGTTGCGGGGGTTTCGGACCGTTCCACCGGCTCTTCCGTCTGCGTTCCCTCACTCTTTACAAGAGGCATACCAGAATGAACGTGAGATAAAAAACCTGAAGCTGTCTTGATCTAACCCGTTACATTCATTCAAGATGCCGTGAGCGCCGACGAGTCCGTGAGGTTGCCGGAGAAGTGGCCGGCCGGCCGTGTTTCGACATTTTGTCAAGGCCGGCCGGGCGACCCCGTACATCGTGTCAACGGGACCTTCATCTCGTGATGCGGACCGTCCAGGTCACGGGGACGGTCCCCCCGGCGGGGACCGCAGCGGTGAACCTGGCCGTCCCGGCGGAAGGCTGTTCCCACTCCAGGTTGCTGGCAAGGATGCGCCATTCGCGGGCGTCGATGGCGACGTCCAGCTCGATGCGCGCCGTCTGCCCGGAACGGTTCCGCAGCTCCACCCGCCACTGCCGCTCGACGGTCTTCTCTCCCCGGGGCCGCACGCCCAGCTCCGTCGCCTCGGCGACGAGGTCGAAGGCACGGCCCGTCCGCAGGGAGATCTTCTCGCCGACCGGCGTGTGGCCGATGCGGTCCTCCCCCAGCAACAGCCGGCCGCCGGCGTCCGTCCGGCCGTAGACCCGGACGACCCCGGCGGGCAGGGGCTGGCCCAGGCCGTTGCGCTCGGTGAGACGCAGCTCGTAGTTCACCATCACCGGCAGGTTCTGCGTCCCGCCGACGGGCCGGCTCCCGCCCCTGAGGAGGAGGCGTGCCCGGTACCGCTTGGTGACGTCAACTCCCGCCGCCCGGAGCAGCGCCACCTGCTTGCTGCTGTTGTCGGGCAGGTCCGTCCGCCACGGGATGGTGTAGAGGTGGTAGTCGCCGGCCGTGGATTCCTGGACGAAGGAGGCGACATCCGGCGCCATGGCGGCTTCCACGCCGCGAACGAGCCGGCGGGGTTGCGGCGCCCGGTGGATCTCACCCGCCAGGAGCATGATCTGCGCCCCGGCGTAGCTGGCGCCGCTGCGGTTCTCCAGGGTCACCCATCCCTGCAGGTCGGCCTCCTTCTCCGACGGCGCCAGCTGCAGGACGTAGTCGGCCGACCAGGAGAGGCCGCCGGTCAGGTAGGAGACGTCCAGGGACCGCTTCCCGGCCCGGTCGGCCGACAGGTCCCAGACGAGCGTGGGGCGGACCCGCAGGTCCGCCGGCAGCTCCGGCAGGGCCAGCCGGCCCGGCACATCGAAGACGATCTCACCGTCGATGCGGTAGACCGGGCCGCCGGCGAGCCCGACGAGCGTGCCGCGGATCCGCCGACCGTCCTCCTGGATCCAGGACAGCTCCTGGCCGACGTACTTCTCCAGGATCCTGTCGCGCGACAGGAGGTCGAACTCGTAATGCTGTTCCCTGACGACGAGGGGCAGACCGTCGGCGACCTCGACGATGAGGGTCCGGGGATCGATCCGGCCGGGGACGTCCAGGAACTCCAGGACGCTCTCCCCCGCCGGCACCTCGACGGAGCGGGCCTCCTGGACCAGCCCCAGGTCCTGGTTCGTGACGGTGATCCGCAGATCACCGCGCTCCGCCGCGGTGCTGCGCAGGTTGCCGGCGGCCAGGGACGGAACGGCGAGCGCCAGCAGGATGGCCGTGTGGAGCAGTGATCGTTGCCGCATGGTTCTCCCTCCTCGCGAAAGCGGACCCGGATCGGAACTCAAGGAACATCCCGGATTGCCGACGGTTCCCTAGCCGGCCGCCGCGACCGCCGGCAGGAGGTGTTCCCCTTGCATCCGACCGTGCTGATCGTCGACGACACCGAGCTGCTGCGCTTCCTGATGCGGGAGCTGCTGGACGAGCTTCCCCTGGGGCTGGTCGCCGGGGCCGGGACGCCCGAGGAGGCGATCCGTCTGGCGCAGACCCTCGGTCCGGAGCTGATCGTCGTCGACTGGACGGGCCCGGTGGCGGCCGGTGAGCTGCTGGCCGTCCTGCGGCGGATCACCCCGGTGGCGAGGCTGGCGGCCGCGGTCCTGCACGCCGACGAGCGCAGCGCCGCGGCGGCCCGCCGGGCCGGCGCCGAGATCGTCCTCTGGAAGCCCTATTCCCGGGCAGAGACGCTGGCCGTCCTGGCGGAGGCACTCACCCCCCGGTCCCCCGCAGTCTGCTGATCCCGACCCGCCCGCGACGAGAGCAAGGGACCCAGGCCGGAAGGGCCATCGGCGATCGGCCGATCAGTCCAGCAGGAACAGGGCCACGATCCCCAGCGGGAAACAGTAGAGGGCGAAGCGCCAGAAGTGGCGCTGGACGACCAGCAGGGCCGTCAGGCGCAACGCCACCATCCCCACCAGGAAGGCCGCCAGGGCTGCGGCGACCAGGGCCACCGGCGTCGCCTGCGTCGCGGCGGCACCACCCTCGGCCAGTTCCAGGACCAGCGCCCCCAGGATGGCCGGCACCGAGAGCAGGAAACTGAACCTCGCCGCCTCCTCCCTCGCCAGCCCCAGCCAGAGGGAGGCGGCGATCGTCGCGCCCGAGCGGCTGATCCCCGGCACGATGGCGACCGCTTGCGCGGTACCGATCAGCAGCGCCTGCCCGGGGTGCGGCGCCACCGGGTGCCACGGCCCGGGCAGGCCGTGCTTCCCCCCCGCGCTGAAACGTGTCGACAGCAGGACCAGCCCGGTCAGCAGCAGGGCGAACGCCGCCAGGCGCGGGGCACCGAACAGCCGGTGGACGGTGTCGGAGAGGAAGACCCCCACCAGCCCGGCGGGAACGGTCCCCAGCGCCAGGGCCACGAGGTACTGGACGGCGGGGGCATCGAACCGGAGCAGCCGCCGGATCTCGTGGCGGTAGACGGCCAGGACGGCCCCGAGGGTGCCCACGTGGAGGACGACGTCGACGAGCATGTCGCCCTGATAGACATCGAGCCAGCGCTGGAGCAGGACCAGGTGACCGGAACTGCTGACGGGCAGGAACTCGGTCAATCCCTGGACGACGGCCAGGAGCAACAGATCGAACAGGACCAAGGTACACCTCTGGGTCGGGAGCCGTTGTCAATCGCCCCGCTGACGGGCCAGCCGGTAATGGACCCGCGCCTCGCGCGGCATCAGCAGTGCGTCGTAAGTCAGCGCCAGCTGGTAGTGCAGGCGACTGTCGTCGGGAAACGAGTCCAGGGCTCGCTGGAGCGCCTGCAGGGCCTCCTCGTAGCGGGTCAGCTTGTGAAGGCACACCCCCATGTGGAAGTGCGCCCGGGCGAGCCGCTCGTCGAGCCCCAGGGCGCGGCGGAAACGCTCCACCGCCCTGGCGTAGAGCCCCTTGCGCATCAGCGTCAGGGCGGCGTAGTAGACGGGCAGGGCCGCATGGGGATCCAGCTCGCCGCTGTGCTCGAAACAGGCGAGCGCCGCGTCCAGTTCCTCTTCCGCCAGGTGGACCAGGCCGAGGCTGTGGTACCCCTCGGCGTCGGGGCGGGCGGCGATGGCGGCCTCGAAGCAGCGGATCGCCTCGCGTGTCCGACCGTCCTCGGCGTAGAGCGCTCCCAGGTTGTGGAGCGCCTCGACGTTCCGCTGGTCGATCAACAGCGCCTTCTGGTACATCTGCATCGCCTCGTCGCGACGCCCCAGGGCGTCCAGGACGGTCCCCAGGTTCGTCCAGGCGCGCGTGTCGTCCCCGTCGAGGGCGAGCGTGCTGCGGAACCATTGCCTGGCACCGTCCAGATCGCCCAGCTTGCGCAGGACACACCCCAGCCGGTAGTGGTACTCCGGTTCCGTGTCGCGCAGGCCGATGGCCCGCAGGTACGCCGCGCGGGCGCCCTCCAGGTCGCCGCCGCGCTCGAGGGCGAACCCCTGTTCGTAGAGTTCGCCTGCCGTCGGCCCCACGTTGTCCGTCCTGATGTCGCCGTCCATGGGGCGCAGAGTAAAACCTGCGTCTTCACCGGTCAATTCAATGTCGACCAGACCGCTCAAGCCCCCGCGCCCGGGGCCGATGAAGACACAAAGAGCAGCAACGACCCACTGGACCACGCCACCACGGGGGGACGACGAAGATGCCAGCGACGCACACCAACACCGACCGCATCCTCAGGGAGATGTTCGCCCGGCTGTTGAACCTGGAGGTCCGGCCCGACGTGACCGAGAAGCTGCTGCCGGTCATCGACGGCGTCATCGCCCGGATCCGCGACGACCTGGACCTGGACACCGTCCAGGGGCAGAACATGCTGCGGGCGGTCATGTGCTCGATGGTCGCCCACGGCTGGGGCCTGGGGATGCACCCGTTCAACAACCCCTCCGAGACCCTCGACGGCAAGACCCTGGAGGTCCGCGTCAGCAAGGACATCCTGATGCCGCTGAACGACCTGCGCTCGCTGCGCTACGTCAAGAAGGATGCCCAGGGACGCGTGAAGAAGGCCCTGTTCGAGCCCGACCAGAACGCCCGCATCCGGCAGCACATCGAGTCGATCCTCGCCGACGTCGGCAAGCGGTGGGAAGAGGACGATTGACCGGCCACCCCGCAGCGTGACGCCGCACCCGGGCGGGTGCGGCGTCGCGGTGTCCGGCGGCAGGGGCCCGGCGGGTCCGGTCCCCTGCTCACCGCTCGGGAAGAACGATCCCCAGGCAGCGGGACACCGCCTGCCGGAACAGCGGCGCCGGATCCTCCACCTCGTCGCCGACCCGCGGCAGCCAGTGGCGCCAGGCAGCCGCCAGCTCGTCTGCCAGCAGGATCCAGCCGTCGACGCGCCGCCGGGCCCGCTCCACCACCTCCGGGTGATAGACGACGATGTCGTCCAGCAGGGCGTCGGCCAGCCGCAGCGGCCAGTCCTGCCGCCCGGTCGCCTCCGTCACCGGGGTGCCGGACGCCTCCGGCGCGGTCGTCCCCCTCACGGAGCGGACCGCCGCCGGCACGTCGAACGGCAGGCCGCAGCCGGGACAGCGCACCCGCAGCCGACGCCGGGGCGCGATGCCGTCGGGAAGGCGGTAGACGGCGTGGCAGTGGGGACAGATCAGTTCCAATTCGGTCACCTCGCGGCGGGGAGCGTCCTCTCTCCCCTTCCCCATCGACCCCCGCGGCGCCGACTTGACCCTCGACCCGCACGATCCGCGGCAGACCGACGGCGCGGGGTCAACCCACCCCGCCGGTGACGAGCCAGCGTGCCGCCGTCTCGTCCAGTCCCTGCCGCAGGACGGCGTGGGCGGGGTCGAGCAGCTGCTCGTCGGCGGCCAGGATCCGCTGCACGTCCGCGGCGGCCGCCTGCACGAGATCGGCGTCCCGCAGGGGATTGGCGAACCGGAAGCCCGGGGCCCCGTGCTGGCGGACGCCGTGCAGATCCCCCGGTCCGCGCAGACGCAGGTCCTCCTCGGCCAGTCGGAAACCGTCGTGGGTCCGCGCGAACATGGCCAGGCGCTGCCCGCTCTGGGCGGCCACCTCCTGGTCGACGACGAGCAGGCAGACGGCCTGCCGCTCCCCCCGACCGACCCTGCCCCGCAGCTGGTGGAGCTGGGCCAGGCCGAACCGTTCGGGGTTGTGGATGACGATGACCGTGGCACCCGGCACGTCGATCCCCACCTCGACGACCGTCGTCGCCACCAGCAGACGCAGTTCCCCCGCCGCGAAGTCGGTCATGATCCGCTGTTTCTCCGCGGCCGGCAACCGGCCGTGGAGCAGGCCGATCCGCTGGCCCCGCAGCGGTCCCTCCCGCAGGCGCGCGAACTCCGCCTCGGCGGCGCGCAGGTCCTGGCTCTCGGTCTCCTCGATGACCGGGACGACGACGAAGGCCTGCCGCCCCCGCTCCAGCTGCTGCGCCAGGTAGCGGTCGACCTCCCCGAGGCGGTGCTCCGGGACGATACGGGTCGTCACCGGGCGGCGGCCCGCCGGCAGCTCGTCGATGAGCGAGAGAGCCAGGTCCCCGTAGAGGGTCATGGCCAGGCTGCGCGGGATCGGCGTGGCGCTCATCACCAGCAAGTGGGGCGGGACCGGCTGCGCGCCCGCCTGGACGGCGCGCGTCCGCTGGCGGACACCGAAGCGGTGCTGCTCGTCGACGACGGCCAGGCCGAGGGAGCGGAAGGCGACGTCGTCCTGCAGGACGGCATGCGTGCCCACCAGCAGGTCGATCTCCCCGCCGGCCAGATCGGCCAGCAGCCGGCGGCGATCGGCGGCGGGGGTCCCTCCGGTCAGGGTCTCGACGCGGACCCCGACCGCCTCGCAGAGCCGCCGCGCCGTCTCCCCGTGCTGCCGGGCCAGGACCTCGGTGGGCGCCATCAGCAGCGCCTGGTGTCCCTGCTCGATGACGAACAGAGCGGCGATCAGGGCCACCAGCGTCTTGCCGCAGCCCACGTCCCCCTGCAGGAGCCGGTGCATGGCCCGGCCGCTGCGCATGTCGTGGAGGATCTCTGCCAGGACGCGACGCTGGGCACCGGTCAGGGCGAACGGCAGCGCCGCGACGAAGCGCGTCGTCAGGTCGCCCGGCGGCCCGAGCCGCAGGCCGGCCCCCCGCTGCCGCTCCCGCCGGCGCAGCGCCAGCAGGAGCCGCAGCTGGAAGAGTTCCTCGTAGACCAGCCGCCGCCGCGCCGCCGCGTAGGCCTCGACCGAGTCGGGGAAGTGGAGCTGGCGCAGGGCCTCGCCGCGGGGCAGCAGCCCCCTGGCGTCGCGCAGCGCCGCGGGCAGGGTCTCCGTCAGCGCGGGGGCGAGCTGTTCGAGGGTGGCGTGGACGAGCCGGCGCAGCCAGTGCTGGCCGATCCCCGCGGTCAGGGGGTAGATGGGCACGAGCCGGCCGCTGTGGAGCGTCTCCGCCTCCCTGTCCAGGATCTCCAGGTCGGGATGGACGACCTGCAGGCGTCCCTGCCAGCGCTGACAGCGGCCGCTGACCAGGACACGCGTCCCGCTGCGAAGCTGCTTCAGGATCCAGGTGCTCCGGAACCAGACGCAGAACAGGACGCCCGTCCCGTCGCCCACGCTGACGGTCTGGATCGTCCGCCGGCCCGCCGTCCGGCGCTCCCCCGCCGTCAGGACCGTCCCCTGGACGGTGACGTCGGCGCCGGGGACCAGCCCGCCGATCGGCACGACGCGGCTGCGGTCCAGGTATCCCCGCGGCGCGTGCAGGAGCAGGTCGCCGGCGGTGGCGATCCCGAGGCGGGCCAGCGCCCTGGCCCGGACGGGACCGACCCCCTTGAGAAACTGGACCGGGGTCTCCCACGTCAGCGGCGGCACCGGTTTCCTCCCCAGGTGAAAAGGACTTGCCGGGTGGCGGGGCTCATGTTAGATTCCTCGATCTGTGAATGCAATCCCGGGAGGACGCGACGCCATGAGCAGGAAATGCACGATCTGCGGCAAGGGGCCCCAGTACGGCAACAGGGTCAGCCATGCCCACAACCTGACCCGACACCGCTGGCTGCCCAACCTGCAGAAGATCAAGTTCGAGCTGGACGGCAAGGTGCAGCGGGGCTACGTGTGCACCCGTTGTCTGCGGACCGGCCACGTCCGCAAGGTCGTCTGAGCCTCACCGCACGCGCTTGAACAGGTGATACAGCCCTCCCGACCTGACGGGAGGGCTGACCTGTCTGGGCGCGAGGGTGACGATGACCTTGCGCAGGTCCGCCACCATGTCACGCGGATCGACCCAGCCGATGTCCCCTCCCCTGGCGGCCGTCGGTCCCACGCTGTAGCGCGTGGCCAGCAGGGCGAAGTCCCGGCCCCGCGAGAGTTCATCCAGGACGGTCGCCAGCGTCGTCGAGTCGGGTGTGACGATGTGCTGCAGCTCGACCTTGCCCTCGGCCAGGGCGCGCCGCTCCTCCTCGAGGCGGGCGGTGACCTGCTGCCGCCAGTTCTCCACCTCGTCGCGATCCACGTCGGGCCTCAGCTGCAAGGTATCCAGCAGGCTGACCAGACGGTGATCGTCGCCCATCTTCTCCAGGACCCGTCCCTTCAACACCCAGGCGCCGGTCAGGTTGCTGTCGAGCGCCGTGGCCCGGTCCAGCTGGACCAGCGCCTCGCGGAGACGTCCCTGTCCGTCCAGGTGGGCAGCATAGTTGAGCCTGCCCAGCGGATCCGCGGGTTCCAGGGCGAGGTATTCGGCGAACTCCCGCTCGGCCTCGTCGAACGCGCCCCGCAGTTCCAGGACGTTGGCCAGGTTGAAGCGGACGCGGCCGAGCGAGGGGTCCTTCTGCCGGGCCCGTCGCAGGACCGTGACGGCCTCGTCCAGGCGGTTGGCGGCGAACAGGGCCTCGCCCAGGGTCGACAGTGAGGCGGCGCTCGAGTCGGCGGCCACGGCCAGGCGACCGGCCTCGACGGCATAGGCGGTGTCCCCGGCGATGATCGCCAGCTCGCCGGCGGTCCGGTAGTCCTCGGCCGCCGGTTCGCTGCCCGCCAGGGCGTCGCGCCAGTGGTCGAGGGCCTCCCGCCACAGCCCCCGGCGACGGGCCAGCAGCGACAGGGTCCGGTGGACCCAGGGTCGGCCGCCGGTGACACGGGCGAGCTGGGTCAACAGGCCGTAGGCCGCCTGGTCGTCCGCGGTCTCCAGCTTGCTGTGCGCCAGGGCCTCCAGGGTGGGGGCATGGGAGGCATCCAGGCCCAGGGCCGTGTTCCATTCGCGCTCGGCCGCCTGCCGGTCACCGGAGGCCAGCAGTGCCCTCCCGTACCAGTAGTGTGCCGCCACGGAATCGGGTGCAGCGGCGACCGCCTCGTCCCCCCAGCGGACCGCCGCGCCGGCGCGTTCCTGCCGCAGGGCCATGGCGCAGAGTGCCAGCAGCGGTTGCAGGGTGCGCTCCTGGGCGACGCAGCGGACCAGCAGCGATTCGGCGGCGGCGAACTGCTGCCGGCGGAACAGCTCCATCCCCCGGTCGCACGGCGAGGACTGCTGTGCCCGCAGCGGGGCGGCGGCGAGCAGGAGCAGCACCAGCAATGGAACGGGGCGGCGAGGACCTATCATGGTGACAGCTCCCGTCGGGACGTGACGTCTCAACCGATCCAGCGACGGACCGGATCGAGCCAGAAAGCAGGGTCCAGCCAGGTCCAACGCAGATCCTCGGGGTGGAGTTCCCGGTGACGGTGCAGCAGGGCCGCGGCGCGGGCGGTCCTCTCCTGCTGGTGGAGCAGGAACAGCTGGTGGACGACCAACGCGGGCGGACTCGCCCCGGGCAGCGGCTCGGTCCCGGGATCGTCCAGCCGGAGCTGGACCTCGCCGAGCAGGAGGGCCAGGGCGGCCGTGGGCGGCCCCTCGTCGAGCAGGGAGCGCAGGATCTGGAGCGAGATCAGCGGCATCTCCTGCAGGTGGGCCCGGGCCTCCAGGAACCGCCAGGCAGGACGGGCGGCCAGATCGTCGGGGATCCCCTCCGGCAGGGATTCCCCGCGGGCGAAGGCCAGGTGCGCCGACAGGAGGGCATGTTCGAGGTAGGCGGCAGGCACGCCGTCCTCCTGCAGGGGCCACTGGAGCAGCAGCTGTTCCACCTGGTCGACGCGGCCGCGCTCCAGCAGCAGACAGGCCGCCTGCCACCGGTAGTCGGCCTCGTCGCGCCAGCGGGCCGCCAGCTCCAGCAGGCGGTCGGCGGCCTCGCCCATGCGGCCCTGGAGGTGGGCGACCGCCGCCCTGAGCTGCTCCGCGCGCGGGAACGACCCGGAGAGATCGCCCCAGGACTCCAGCCTGCCGAGGACACGGTCCAGGTTGCCGGTCAACAGGTCGAGCACACCGCCCAGATAGGCACAGAACAGCTCCTCGGCCGGATGGCCGACGACCGGATCGGTCAGCTGGGGCTGGCCGGCGATGACCTCGGCCGCCTCCCGGAAGCGCTGCTGGTCGGCCAGGACCAGCGCCTTGAGATGGGCGGCCGTCCGGTAGCGGGGCCGGAGCTGGAGAGCGCGATCCACCTGGTGGAGGGCCTCCCGGTTCCGGTGTGTCTGGAAGAGGGCGGCAGCCAGCTTGACCCGGTAATCGGGATACGTGGGGTGCCGGCGGCAGAGGTCGGCCAGGGCGGTGATCCCCTCTTCCCAGCGCCCCTGCTCGCAGAGCCGGATGGCCGCCGCCAGTTCTGCTTCGTTGCCGGAGGCGGCGATGGCCTCGGCGAGGCGCTCCTCGAGATCGTCCGGCAGGTTCTCCGGGGTGAACGGTGCCGCCTGCTGGTAATAGCGGACGAGGGCGTGATCGACCCTCTGTCCCGAGTCGACCAGGGCGTTGAGGCTGGCGCTGGCCGCCTCGGGTCGATCGAGGTGGACGAAGGCGACGGCCTCCAGCAGGCGCGCCAGGATGTAGTCGGCGTTGAAGCGCAGCGCGTTCTGGGCCGCGGCGAGGGCCTCGGCCCACTGGTTCGCCACCCCCAGCGCGTGACCGTACCAGAACTGGATGTCCGGCAGGGTGGGCCAGCGACCGGCCGCCTCGCCCAGCAGGTTCGTGGCCGTGGCGATGTCGCCCAGGGACAGTCGCCGCCGGCCCTCCTGGACGAGGGCCTGCCTCAGGTAGAAGGCGGCCAGCGAGGGCCCGTGACCCTCCTCGCCCCGCTGTTCCACCTCGCGCAGGATGGTGATGGCACGGGCGAAATCGCCCTTCTCGAAGGCCGCGACGGCCTGGCTGAAGGACCGCCCACCTCCCCTGCCGAAGATGCGCCCCAGCAGTGACATCAGTCCCGGTACTTGCGGGTGTAGGCCGGCCGGGTCAGGTCCGGATCCTCGGGTCGCGACCAGAGGGACCGACCGTGGTTGACCGGTCTGCCCGGGGAGCGGTTGGCCGGCGGGACGAGCGGGGAAGGGGCCGCCGGACCGGGAACGGGATCGTCGGCCTCGGGCCAGTCGTTGACGACTGCCCGCCGTGGCTCGGGGCGGAGGTGGGTGTCAGGGTCGGGCACGACGCTGACCAGGGGTTCGACCAGCGCGGCGGGAGTCTCGTCCACGCGGGCCGGTGCCTCCGTGACGACAGGTTCCTCGACCGGGACGGTCCCGGAGGGAACGGCACGTCCCAGCACATCGGCACCGCCTGCCGCCGCGGCCAGGGCCTGCCGCGGCTGGCGGGACCGGTCGGTCTCGGGGAAGCCGGTGGCGATGACGCTGACCTGCAGGGTGTCCCCCAGCTCGGGATCGGTGCCGTAGCCGAAGATGATGTGCGCCTGGTCCCCGGCCGCCTCCTGGACGAGGGTCATCACCGTGTTGGCCTCCTGCAGGGCCACGTCGCCGCTGGACAGGTTGACCAGCACCCCCCTGGCCCCGCGGATCTCGACGTCCTCCAGCAGGGGCGAGTGGAGCGCCTGCCGCGCCGCCTCCTCGGCCCGGTTCTCGCCGGTCGCCTTGCCGGTGCCCATCAGGGCGACGCCCATGCCCGCCATGATGGAGCGGACGTCGGCGAAGTCCAGGTTCACCTGGTGGGGCTTCATGATGATGTCGTGGATGCTGCGGGTCGCCTCGTAGAGGACGTTGTCGGCGATGCGGAACGCCTCGCTCATGGAGGTCGAGGGCGGCACCACGTCCAGCAGCCGCTGGTTGGGGATGACGATCAGGGTGTCCACCGCCTCGCGCAGCTCGTCGAGTCCCGCCTCCGCCTGGCGCATCCGCACGCGTCCCTCCCAGTGGAACGGCTTGGTGACGATGCCGACGGTCAGCGCCCCGCTCTCGCGCGCGGTCCGGGCCACGACGGGTGCCGCGCCGGTCCCGGTCCCCCCGCCCATGCCGGCGGTGACGAAGACCATGTCGCTGCCGACGAGGATCTCCCGCAGGGCATCGAGATCCTCCTCGACGGCCTGGCGCCCCACCTCGGGGTTGCCTCCGGAGCCGAGCCCACGCGTGGCCTCGCTGCCGATCTGGAGCGTCTGGTCGGCCAGGGAGCCGTGGAGGGCCTGCAGGTCGGTGTTGACGGCGATGAACTCCACACCGACCAGACCGGCCTCGATCATGCGATTGACGGCATTGCCCCCGGCGCCACCGACACCGACGACGCGGATCCGGGCCAGGGACTGGTCTGGTTCGACGAGCTGGAACATCATGACGCCCCTCTCCTCCTTGATCGGGAACGGTCATTCGATGCAGCAGGATCTCCTGTCATGGTTATTAGCATACCATCAGCCGCCGGCCAACCGCTTTTTTCCGTGCGGGAGGAAAAAAAGGCGCCTCGCGGTCAGCCCCGGAAGAACCGCCGCAACTTGCCGAGCATCCCCTTCCCGTCCGCCGCGTCCGGCTCGGACGGCTGGTCCGCCGTCCCGCCGCCCAGGACGGTCAGGGCCGCCCCGACGGCCGTCGCCCAGCCGGGCCCGGGCAGCGCCTCGGGATTGACGACCCGCAGCGGATCGAGACGGCGCCGGCAACGGACCCCGAGCACCTCCTCGCAGAGCTGTTCCGTTCCGGCACAGAGGCTGCCGCGACCGGTGACGACGACCCCCTCCCCCAGGCCCCCGGCCTCCAGGGCATCCCCCATCCCCTCGCGGACAAGCCCCAGGATCTCCTCCAGCCGCGGCTCCAGGATGGCGGCCACCAGACCCGGCGTCTCCTCGGGGTCCTCCTCCTCGAACAGGATCTCGGGATCGACGTCCTCCCCGGCGAGGGAGCGCAGGACGACTCCTCGGGTGCGCTTGATCCGCTCGGCCTCGTCCAGGCCGATCCGCAGCCCGTGCGCCAGGTCGTGGGTCAGGTGGTCCCCACCCCAGGGAACGCTGCCGCATCCCTGGAGCCGACCGTGGCGCACGACGATCCACGCTGTCCGCTCGCCGCCCACGTCGATCAGCGCCACGCCGGCCTCCCGCTCCGCGGGGGTGAGCAGGGCGTCGGCAGTGGCCAGGATGTCGATGGCCCAGCCGGCCGGCTGGAACCCCGCCTTGTCGATGGTGTGCTCGAGGTTGTGCTGGACACTGCGCGAGCCGGTCACCAGCAGGGCGTCGACCTCGAGCCGGTGCCCCGGACGGCCCACCGGCTCCAGGACGCCGCCGATCCCGTCGACCGTGTAGTGGACGGGATGGACGCCGAGGATGGCATGGTCGAAGGGAATGGCCAGGGAGCGTGCCTTCTCCAGGACGGCCTCCACGTCGTCCGGCGCGATCTCCTCGCGGTGGGGAGGCACCTGGTGCTGGCTGCGGACCGCGATCGTCCGCAGGTGTCCGCCCCCCAGGGTGTAGCAGAAGCCGGAGATGTCGACCTCGGCCGCCTGCTCCGCCAGGCGGACCGCCTTGGCCAGGGCCCGGCTCCCGGCCGGGACGTCGACGAAGTCCCCGTCCCGGTACCCCGCGGCGGGTGCCTCGCCGGCCCCCACGACACGGAGCTCCCCACCGGGCAACGAGCGGGACACCAGCACGCGGAACATGCTGCTACCCAGGTCCACCGAGACGATCAGCATCTCCTGTTCCATCGTCAGCTCTCCGTTCGCGACTCAGTCCAGGGGACGCCTGGTGATCTGCCGCGAGAAGCGCAGATCGACCCGTCCCCCCGGATCCAGCTGTCCGGCGACTGCGAGATAGCGCTGCAGCCGCTGCCTGAACCCACTCCCGCCGAGGACCAGTTCCCGCCGCGCCTGCCCGCCGAGGATCAGCGCGTAGCCGTCCGGTCCGCAGCGGACGAAGTCCACCGGGGCGACGGTCTCCAGACCGGTCTCCGCCACCGCCGTGCACAGCTCCACCAGCTCCCGCCGCCGCTCCGGGGACGGTTCCTCCCCCCGGGGCGACAACAGCAACGGCAGGTCGGGGACCGGCACCGCCGCCGGCAGTTCGGCCACGCCGCCGTCGTCGAGCAGCACCCGGGGACGCTCCCCGTCGTCCGGTTCCCCCAGCAGGAGCAGGGGACGGTGCTCGATCAGCAGCACGGACAGGGTCCGGGGCGGCCGCCGCCGGACCTCGGCCCGCTCGACCCAGGGCAACCGCTGCAGCTCGCGGGCCAGCTCCCCCGTCCGCAGCGACCAGAGGTTCCGCCCCAGCCACTCTCGCAGCACGGCCTCCAGCGTGTCCCGGTCCGTGTAGCGATAGCGACCCGTCGTCACCGTCGCCACGGCGAAGCGGGACGAGGTCGTCAGCCAGCGGACCGCGCCCGCGGCCGACATCAGCACCAGGCCGGCCACCCCGATCAGCAACCAGCGGCGCGGGGAACGGCGGCGGCGGCGACGGCGGGCCATGTCGAGGGACCGGCCCCGGCCTCTCACCACGGCGCTCCCTCCAGACGGGCCGCGATCCGGCCCACCAGCCGGCCGATGTCCCCCGCCCCGAGGGTCAGCAGCAGGTCCCCGGGGGCCACGCCGTCCGCCAGCCAGTCCGGCACCGCGTCCGGCCCCTGCAGCAGGTCCACCGCCACGCCGTCCTTCGCCGCCAGGGCCGCGGCGATCAGGCCGCTGTCGACCCCCTCGACCGGCTCCTCGCCGGCCGCGTAGACGGGCAGCAGGGCGACCCGGTCGGCCAGGGCGAGGGCGTCGGCGAACTCCCTGTGGAAGCGGGCGGTCCGGCTGTAGCGATGGGGCTGGAAGAGGACGACGACGCGCCGCCCCTCCTGGCGGGCCACCGACAGGGTCGCCGCGATCTCCGTCGGGTGGTGGGCATAGTCGTCCACGAGCAGGACGCCGCCGTGCTCGCCGTGGCGCTGGTAGCGCCGCTGGACCCCGGGGAAGGAGGCCAGGGCCGGGGCGCTCGTCTGGAAGGGGATCCCCAGCTCCAGCCCGACGGCGACGGCAGCCAGGCCGTTGACCAGGTTGTGCCTTCCCGCCAGGGAGAGATGGAGCTCCCCCAGCGGCTCCCCGTGCCACGTCACCCTCGCGCCTCCCCCGGGCAGGGGATCGGCGCGCAGCTCCGCCTCGGGAGAGAGCCCGTAGGTGACGATCCGCCGCTCCAGCTGCGGCACCAGGGCCCGCAGCTCCGGGTCGTCGGCGCACAGGATGCAGGCGCCGTAGAACGGGACCCTTCCCAGGAATGTCCGGAACGCCGCGCGCAGGCTCTCCAGGTCGGGGTAGTGGTCCACGTGCTCGTGGTCGAGGTTCGTCACGACGGCCAGGGTCGGCACCAGGTGCAGGAACGACCCGTCGCTCTCGTCGGCCTCGGCCACCAGGTAGTCGCCGGCGCCGAGGATGGCGTTCGTCCCCTCGGCCAGCAGCCGCCCCCCCACCAGGACGGTCGGGTCCAGCCCGGCGGCGCCGAGCACGGCCGCCACCAGGGAGGTCGTCGTCGTCTTGCCGTGCGAGCCGGCGACGGCGATCCCCTCCTTCAGGCGCATCAGCTCGGCCAGCATCTCGGCGCGGCGGATGACCGGGATCCCCTGGCGCCGGGCGGCGGCGATCTCCGGGTTGGCCGCCGTGACGGCCGAGGAGTAGACGACGACGTCGGCACCCGTGACCTGCTGTTCCCGATGCCCCACGTGGACGGTGGCCCCGAGACGACGCAGCCGTTCCGTCGCCTCGGACTCGCGCAGGTCGCTGCCGCTGACCTTGAAGCCGAGGTTCAGCAGCAGCTCGGCGATCCCGCTCATGCCGATCCCGCCGATGGCCACCAGGTGGATGTGTCGGGTGTTGCGGAACAAGGTCACTCCCCTCGATCGTTCCCCGCTTCCCGGGGAAGCAGGTGCAGCAGGTCAGCGGCGATGGCGTCGGCCGCGTCGCCATGGTGGAGGCCGGCGGCGGCGGCGGCCATCCCGTCCAGTCGCGACGGATCGGCGCGCAGTCCGGCGACGATCTCGACCAAGCGCCTGCCGTCACAGGCGGCGTCGTCGATGACGACGGCGGCCCCGGCCGCGGCGACGGCCTCGGCGTTGCGGCGCTGGTGGTCGTCCACGGCGTGCGGGAACGGGACGAGCACCGCCGGCAGTCCCGCCGCCGCCAGCTCCGCCAGGGTCATCGCGCCGGCACGGCAGACGACCAGGTCGGCCCACGCGTAGGCGGCCGGCATGTCGTAGAGATACGGGACGACCTCGACGTTCGCCGCCCCCGCCGCCCGGCAGGCGTCCGCCACCTCCGCCGCGGCGGCGGGGCCCGTCTGCGCCCTGACCACCAGTGTCCGGTCACCGGCCCAGCTCTCCGCGGCGGCGGCGACGGCGCGGTTGAGGGTCCGCGCGCCGCGGCTGCCGCCGAAGACCAGCAGGTGGAACCGGCCGTCCCCGCGGGCGGGCCTGTCGCGGCCGCGCAGGGCCAGGACCTCCGCGCGGACGGGGTTGCCGCTGACGACGGTCCGGCCGGCCGGGAAGTAGCGCGCCGCGGCGGCGAAACCGACGTGGATCCGCCGCGCCCAGCGGGCCAGCAACCGGTTCGTCGCGCCCGGGATCGCGTTCTGCTCCTGCAGGACGATCGGGACCCCGCGCGCCCGGGCGGCCAGCAGGACGGGCAGGGTGACGAACCCGCCGGTCCCCAGCACCAGGTCGGGCCGCCGTCGTCCCAGCTCGCGCCAGGCGGTCCAGGTCCCCCGCAGCAGCCGCCACAGGAAACGCAGCCTGCCCGCCGGCCCCTTGCCCCTGAATCCCGCCGCGGGGACGGGGACGAACGGCACGCCGGCGCGTGGGACGAGCTGCGCCTCCAGGCCGTCGGGGGTCCCCATGTAGACGAGCCGCAGTCCGGGCCGGCGGTGCGCGAGGGCGGCGGCCACGGCCAGGGCCGGGTAGATGTGCCCGCCCGTCCCGCCACCGGACAGCACGATCGCCGCCTCGCTCCCGCCGCCGCGGTCCGCTGTCGCAGGCTCCGCCATCGGTCACCTCACTGTCGCCGGTTGACCCTCTGCCGCAGGGCGCGATCGCTGCGGTTGGCCCTGCCGACGCAGAGCAGCAACCCCACGGCGGCGAGGTTCGTCACCAGGGCGGAGCCGCCGTAGCTCAGCAGCGGCAACGGGACGCCGAGCACCGGCAGCAGGGCGGTGACCATCCCGATGTTCAGCAGGGCGTAGAGGACCAGCAGCGTCGTCGTCCCCGCCGCCAGCAGCATGCCGAAGCGGCTGCCGGCCTCCCCGGCGATCTTATAACCCCGCCAGGCGACCACGACAAAGGAGAAAACGATCAGCAGGGTCCCGGCCAGGCCCATCTCCTCGCCGGCGACGGCAAAGACGTAGTCGGTCTGGCTCTCGGGCAGGAACGCCAGGCGCTGCCGGCTGCCGCCGATGCCCCTGCCGGTCACCCCGCCCGCGCCGAGGCTGATCAGTCCCTGCCGCACCTGGTACTCCTCGGTGACGCAGCGCACCCCCTGCCACCAGACGTCGAGCCGGTGGTGGATCTTGCCGCTGAACCGGTAACCGAGGACCCCGCCCAGGACGACCACGGCCGCCGCCGGCAGCAGCCAGCGCGTCGGCATCCCCGACAGCCAGAGCAGCAGGACGGTCAGCAGCAGCAGGACCAGCGCGTTGCTGAAGTTGGGCTGCAGGACGAGGATGACGATTCCCCCCAGGGGCACCAGGACCACCGGCAGCCACCGTTCGCGCCGCCGCCGCAGGCGGTCGAACCCGCCGCTGCACCGCTCGGCCAGGAACAGGACCAGGGTCACCTTCAGCAGCTCGACGGGCTGGACGGGGAAGAAAGGCAGCCTCAGCCAGCGGGCATGACTGGCATGGTCGCCGACCCACGCCGTGTGGCGCAGCAGGATCGTCAGCGACAGCAGCAGCAGCGAGATCCCCAGCAGCCCCCAGATGATCTCGCGCCGGCGGATCCTCTCGAGGTCGCGTCCGGCCAGCCAGAACATGATGATGATCCCCATGGCCAGGCGGACGGCGTGCCGGACGAGGTAGTCGGTGCTGTGCCGTCCCTGGAAGGAGCCGGCGCTGTAGACGACGATCAGGCCCAGGGCCGACAGCACCAGGACCGCGGCCAGCAGCAGGCCGTCGTGGGACGTCATCCCGGCCAGCAGCGTCCGGGCCCTGCGGGTCATGGCGTCCCCTCCTCCCCGCCCGGCGGCAACCGGCGGACCGCCGCCTGGAAGGCCTCGCCGCGCTGCCGGTAGTCGCGGAACATGTCGAAGCTGGCGCAGGCCGGGCTGAGCAGGACGGTCCCGCCCGGCCGGGCCAGCGTCGCGGCCAGGGAGACGGCGGCTGCCATGTCGTCGGCCCGGTGCAGCGGCACCGTCCCGGCCAGGGCGGCGCCGATCCGGTCGGACTCCTCCCCCAGCAGGACCACGTGCTCGACCGGCCCCATCGCCCCCCGCAGCGGAGTGTAGTCCTCCCCCTTGCCGCTGCCTCCGAGGATGAGCACGACCCCGCCGTCGTAGCCGGCCAGACCGGCGCAGACGGCGTGGACGTTCGTCGCCTTGGAGTCGTCGACATAGGTGACCCCTCCGACGCGGGCGACGACCTGCTGGCGATGGGACAGGGGGGCGAAGGAGCGCAGACCGTCGGCCAGGGTCCCGGCCGGCAACCGCCAGGGCGTCACCGCGGCGACCGCGGCGCAGCAGTTCGCCAGCGCCGGGGCGCCGGTCACCTGCAGATCAGCCGCCGCGACGATCGGTTCCTCCCCCGCGGCGGTGCGGCGCCTGATCTCACCGCCGGCCAGGTAGACGTCGGCCCCGTCGGCGGGATCGCCGAACAGCAGGCGGCGCGGCGCCGGCCAGCCGCGGGCCGGGCAGTCGGTGGCCGTCACCAGCAGGCCGCCCGGCGGCAGCGCCTCGGCCAGCCGCCGCTTGGCCGCGTGGTAGGCCGCCAGGTCCGGGTAGCGGTCCAGGTGGTCTGGGGCCAGGTTCAGGACGACCCCGACGCGCGGGGCGAAGGTGGCGATGCTCTCGAGCTGGAAGCTGCTGACCTCGACGACGGCCACCGCGCCTGGAGCCAGCCGGTCGGCGACGTCGCTGAAGGGGCGGCCGACGTTGCCGACGGCCACCGCCTCCCGGCCGGCGGACCGCAGCAGGGCGGCGATCAGCTCGGTCGTCGTCGTCTTGCCGTTGGTCCCGGTGACGGCGACCAGGTCCGCCGCGCAGCGGCGGGCCGCCAGTTCCACCTCCCCGACGACGGGCGTCTCCCGCCCCAGGACCGCCAGGGCCGGGTGCGTCAGGGGGACCCCCGGACTGACGACGATCCCGTCCAGCGGCGGCAGGTCCGCCCACCAGCGCGGACCGGTGTGCAGCGATGCGAAGACCCGCCGGGCGACGTCGGTCAGGCCGTGGCGACGCCAGCGGGCGTGCAGCTCGTCCCCCGTGGCGTCGTCGCCGCCCAGGACCTCCGCCCCGTGGCGGGCGAGCAGGTCCGCCGCCGCGCAGCCGCTGCGCGCCAGTCCCACCACCAGCCACCGCGTGTCTCGCCAGTCGCTCATCCCGTCCTCATTGCAGCTTCAGGGTACTCATGCTCAGCAGCAGCAGCAGGATCCCGATGATCCAGAACCGGACCACGACCTGGGTCTCCTTCCAGCCGAGCAGCTCGAAGTGATGGT
Organism: uncultured Fibrobacteraceae bacterium; assembly: GCA_964436825.1. Lineage (GTDB taxonomy): Bacteria > Krumholzibacteriota > Krumholzibacteriia > LZORAL124-64-63 > LZORAL124-64-63 > CAYTEO01. The sequence goes on from CAYTEO010000001.1 coordinate 38,394, forward strand.
GCAGCGGCGCCATCCGGAAGATCCGCTTGCCGCCCCGCCAGCGGTAGCTGGCCACCTGCAGCATGACGCTGACGGCCTCCAGGACGAACATCCCCCCCATGACGACCAGCAGCAGTTCCCGCTTGACGAGGATGGCCACCGTGCCCAGGGCGCCGCCCAGGGCCAGGCTGCCGGTGTCCCCCATGAAGATCTGGGCCGGGTGGGCGTTGAACCAGAGGAACCCGAGGGCCGCCCCGACGACGGCCGCGCAGTAGATGGCCACCTCACCGCTGCCGGGCAGGTAGAGGATGTGCAGGTAGCGGGCGAAGACGGCGTTGCCGGTCAGGTAGGACAGCGCGGCGTAGCCCAGGAAGACGAAGGCCGACAGGCCGATCGCCAGCCCGTCCAGCCCGTCGGTCAGGTTGACGGCGTTGCTGGTCCCGGTGACGACGAGCACGACCAGGGGGAAGTAGAGCCAGCCCAGATCGATGAAGGTGTCCTTCAGGAACGGCACGGCCAGGTCGTGGAGGTGGGGATGCCCGATGGAACGGTCGAGCATCACGTAAAGGACGATGCTGAACGTGATCTGCCCCAACAACTTGACGCGACCGATCATTCCCTTGGGGCGGCGCTTGATCACCTTCAGGTAGTCGTCGACGAACCCGATCCCCCCCATCCAGACCGTGGCCAGCAGGCAGAGCTGGATGTAGCGGTTCGTCAGGTCCGCCCACAGCAGGGTCGGCAGGACGATGGCCGTCAGGACCAGCACCCCGCCCATGGTCGGCGTACCGGCCTTGGCCCGGTGGTGGGCCGGCCCGTCGCTGCGGATCGTCTCGCCGATCTGCAGCCGGCGCAGACGCTCGATGAGCCAGCCGCCGAAGATGAAGCTGATCAGCAGGGCGGTGATCGTCGCGTAGGCCGCGCGGAAGGTGATGTACTGGAAGACGTTCAGGGCCGACCAGTGGGTATGGAGGGGGTAGAGCAGGTGGTAGAACATGTCCTCTCCTTCAGTGGCCCTCGACGGTCCCCAGGCCCGCCACCAGCCGGTCGACGATCCGTTCGGTGGCGGCGGAACGGGAGCCCTTGACCAGGACGCGGTCGCCGCGCTCCAGCCTCTCCAGCAGCCAGGCCGCGGCGGCGGCGTGGTCGGGCACGACCGCGGCCTCGCCGCCGCCCACGTCACGGAATCCCTCGGCCAGCGGGGCGGCCTCGCCGACGGCCACCAGCCGATCGACTCCCAGCTCCCGCAGGCGCCGGCCCGTCTGGACGTGGAGCTCCCGGCTGCGCTCCCCCAGCTCGGCCATGACGCCCAGGACGACCCAGCTCCGACCGCCGGGAAGTTGCAACAGGGAGCGGGCCGCGGCCAGGATACTCTGCGGATTGGCGTTGTAGCTGTCGTCCAGCAGGGTGATGCCCCCCGCCCGGAGCAGGCGGCTGCGGTGCGCCGAGGGTACGAACCCGTCCAGGGCGGCGGCGACGTCCGACGGCTCGCCGGCCAGCGCCCGGACGGCCAGCAGGGCCGCCGCCAGGTTGGCCCCGTTGTGGGGACCGGGGAGCGGCACGGGGTAGCGCCGACCATCCAGCAGGAGATCCCCCCGCCGTCCCCCGTCGGCGGGCGACCAGTCCCAGCGGTGATCCCCCGCCGTCCGGCCGAACGACACGATCCGGCAACGGGCCCGCTCGCGCCACGCGGCAAAGCCCGGACTGTCGGCGTTGAGGACGGCAGTCCCGTCGGGAGGCAACGCGTCCAGCAGCTCGCCCTTGGCGGCGATGATCTCGGCCTGCGATCCGAATCCCTCGAGATGCGCCGGCGCGACGTTGGTGATCACCCCGACCTGGGGGGTAGCCAGGGCCGCCAGGCGCGCGATCTCCCCGGCTCGGGAGGCGCCCATCTCCACCACCGCGGTGCGGTGGTCGCGCCGGAGAGCCAGCAGCGTCAGCGGCAGGCCGAGATCGTTGTTCCGGTTGCCGGGCGTGGCCAGGACCGCGCCCCGGGGGCGCAGCAGGGCCGCGGCCAGGTCCTTGGTCGTCGTCTTCCCGTTGGTGCCGGTGATCGCCAGCAGGGGGACGGGACAACGCCGGCGCCAGCCGGCGGCCAGGCGCTGCAGGGCGGCCACGCCGTCGCTCGCCACGAGGATCGGCCCCCCGCTCGACGGTGCCGCGCGGAGCGCCGCGTCCAGGGGCTCGCCGGGGGGCGCCAGGACCGCCGCCGCGCCGGCCGCCAGGGCCGCACCCAGATACCGTCGGCCGTCGGTCCGTTCTCCCGGCAGGGCCACGAAGAGCTGCCCCGCGGCGACGGCGCGGCTGTCCAGCGTCGCGCCGAGGAAGGCGGCCCCTGGGGGCAGCTCGTCGGCGGTCCCCCGCCGCCAGCCGTCGCTGTCGGGCAGCAGGAGATCGGCCAGCAGCCCGGCCTCGGCCAGCGCGGCGACCGCCTCCCGCAGCGGAAACCCGGCCTCAGCCACGGTCCACCTCCTCGATCCAGGCGCGGACGATCTCCCTGTCGTCCAGATGCCGCCTGACGTCGCCCACGATCTGGTAGTCCTCGTGCCCCTTGCCGGCGATGACGACGGTGTCGCCTGCGGCGGCCCCCGCCAGGGCCTCGCGGATGGCGCGGGTGCGGTCGACGACGATCCGGCAGTCCCGACCGTCGACGCGGGACACCCCCCGGTAGCCCGCCGCGATCTGGTCGCAGATGTCCTCGGGCCGCTCGTGCCGGGGGTTGTCGGAGGTGATCCACGTCACGTCGGCCAGCCTGGCCGCGACCGCACCCATCTGGGGCCGCTTGCCGCGATCGCGGTCCCCCCCACAGCCGAAGACGACGTGGAGACGGCCGGCGGTCAGTTCGCGGCAGGAGACCAGGACCGCCTCCAGGGCGGCGGGGGTATGGGCGTAGTCGACGACGGCGACCGCGCCGCCGGGCAGCTGCAGGCTCTCCATCCTGCCCGGCACCTGGGGCGCGGACGCCAGCGTCCCTGTCACCTGCTCCGGGGGGAATCCCAGGGCCAGTCCGGTCGCCGCCGCCGCCAGCAGGTTCGACACGTTGAACCGGCCCACCAGCCGCGAGGCCAGCGTCAGCCGGCGCCCGCGCCACTCGAGCACCAGGTTGCTGCCGGTCGGCGACAGCCCGGCCTCGAGCAGTCGCAGGTCGACCGGACCGGCCGCGTCCGCTGTCCCGTAGCGGACGGTCGCGATCCCCTCCGGTGCGATGCCGGCGAACGCCGGGTCGTCGGCGTTGACCACGAGGACGCCGTCCCCCTTGTCGCGCCGCGGACCGGCCAGCAGCTCGACGATGCCGAGCTTGGCCCGGCGGTACCGGTCCATGTCACCGTGGTAGTCCAGGTGGTCGCGGCTGAGATTCGTCAGGACCGCCGCGTCGAGGGCCAGGTCCGCCACGCGCCCCTGGTCCAGGGCGTGCGAGGAGACCTCCAGGGCAACGCCGCGGCAGCCGGCGTCGCGCATCTCGCCCAGCAGCCCGAAGAGGTCCGGGCCCGAGGGCGTCGTCAGGGGCGCCGGCACGATCCGCCGGCCCGTCTCGTAGCGGATCGTTCCCACCAGCCCGCACGGTCCGGCCGTCGCCGCCAGGAGGTGCCGCAGCAGGAAGGCCGTCGTCGTCTTGCCGTTGGTCCCGGTGACGCCGACGGCGGTCATCCCGGCGTCGGGCCGGCCGGCCAGCTCGCGGGCCAGCCTCGCCCCCCAGGGCCGGGTGTCCGCGACCCGCAACAGGGGCAGGTCGTCGGGAACGCCGTCGGGCAGCGTCGCCTCCTCGGCCACGACGGCCGCCGCACAGCCTGCCGCCACGGCGTCGGGCAGGAAGCGGTGCCCGTCGACGCCGCTTCCCCGCACCGCCACGAACAGCGCCCCCGGCCGCACGGCCCGGGAATCGACGACGACGCCGGTGACGGCGACGTCGCCGGCGACCTGGGCGGACAACTCGGGGAAGGGACGACAGAGATCGCGCAGCGTCATCATGGCAGCTCCATGGTCACGACGATCGGCCCGTCCGGCAACGGTGCCCCCGGCGCCGGTCGCTGGGAGACGACGTACCCCACGCCCTTGCAGCGGACGGTCACGCCGAGGGCCGCGGCGCGGCGGCGGACCTCGCGGTTCGAGAGGCCGCGCCAGTCCGGGCAGGGTGCCCCCCGGGGCGGCTCTGCCGCGGCGACGGCCAGTTCGACGACCGTCCCCGGCGTGCAGAGCGTTCCGGGCGTCGGCCGCTCGCCCACGACCAGGCCCCCGCTTCCGCTCGCCCGGACCAGCAGGCCCGCCCTGGCGAGCAGCTCGCCGGCGGTGGCCACGTCGGTGTACAGGACGTCGGGCACCCGCAGCCGTCCGGGCGCGGGCGGTGTCAGGACGGCCGCCGGCGCGACGACGTCCCGCAGCCAGTCGGTCGACCGGCCGATCTCCTCCACGATCCGGGCGAACAGGGGCGCCGCGCTGGCGGAGGCATAGTGGTGCACGCGGTCGGGTTCGTCCAGGACCGTCAGGACGACCAGCCGGGGGCGGTCCGCCGGGACGAACCCCAGGAACGAGGCGACGTACTTCCCGGGCATGTACCCCCGGCCGTCCTCGCGCGCCTTCTGGGCCGTCCCCGTCTTGCCCGCCGTCGTCGTCCACGGGACGGCGGCGGCCTTGCCGGTCCCCTCGCCCACGACCCGCCGCATCGCCTCGCGCAGCAGCGCGGCCGTCCGCTCGCTCATGACACGCCCGCGAACCAGGGGGCCGTGGCCATCGGTCCGGCCGTCGACTGCCGCCACCAGGCGAGGCACGAGCAGCCGGCCGCCGTTGGCCACGGCGGCGGCCGCGGTCGCCAGCTGCACGGGGGTGGCGGAGAGCTCCTGCCCTATGGCCAGGGTCGATTGGCTGCGACCCGACCAGCGGGAGGGTTCCCGCAGCAGCCCCCGCGTCGCTCCGGGGTAGGCCAGCCCGACCTCCCGGCCGAAGCCGAGCGCGGTCAGCGTGCGGTAGAACTCGACGCGCGAGAGGTTCAGGACTGCCTTGGCGAAGTAGACGTTGCTGGAGTGGGCGAAGGCCTCCAGCAGGGACATGCGCCCGAACTCGTGGCCGTCGGCGTTGCCGATCCGGTAGCCCCCGAATCGCGTGTCGGCGCAGTCGATGACCGTGGCGGTGTCGATGGCGGCGTGTTCGAGCAGGGCGGCCGTCGTGAAGACCTTGAAGATGGAGCCCGGCTCGTAGGCGCCGGTGAAGTTGAAGTTGTTCCACAGGCCCGGATCGGCGGGGGCACGCTCCCGGTCGTGGACCACGGGCGTGTCCGCCGCCGCCAGGATCTCGCCGGTCCACGGCTCCATGATCAGGACGCTCCCGCCGGCGGCGCCGGTCTCGGCGACCGACGCCTCCAGGCAGGTCTCCGCGATCCTCTGCAGGTCGATATCGATGGTCAGCGTGACGTCGTGGCCGTCGACCGGGGGCACCAGGACACGGTAGCCGGCGCTGTGCCCACGGCCCGTCTCCCACTCCAGGGCCGTCCCGGGCCGCCCCCCCAGCAGGTCGTCCAGGCCCAGCTCCAGTGCCGTCGCCAAGCACTCCCCGCTAGGATCGCGGCGGTAGGTCCCGATCAGCGACAGGCCGGTCCCGTCGTACGGATAGGTCCGGGTCTCGAGCCTCTCGAGGGTGACCCCCGGGGTCCGACGCAACCGGTCCAGGACGTCCCGGTGCAGGACGGCCCGCCTGACGACGACGAGGTGGGTCCCGCCCGCTTCCCGGATCCGCCTGGCCAGCGGTCCCGCCGGAACGCCGAGTGCGTCCGCGATCCTCCCGGCCGTCAGGTCGGGGTCGTCGACGCGGCTGCTGGCGACACCGACCCGCCAGTGGCTGGTGGAGACGGCCAGCGTCCTGCCGCGGCGGTCCCGCAGCTCGCCCCGCCGCGGCGGGATGGCGATCCGGCGTTCCCACTGGTTCTTGGCAACCGCGAGGTAGTGTTCGTGCCGCACGACCTGGACCTGGACCAGGCGCGCCGCGTACAGCAGACCGGCGAGCAGGACACCCACCTGCAGGGCAAGCAGGCGCCCGCCGACGCCGCGGCCTCTTCTCAAGGCCGGCTCTCCTGGGCGGCAACCGGCGTGACCCCGCGGCCCGACCCGACGGCCGCCAGCAGGCGATGCCACAGCGGCAGCCGCCGCGGCGCCGGCTGCATGGCCACGACGACCGGCGGCAGCGGCCCGTCGGCCGGCACCATTCCCAGTTCCCGGCGCGCACGGGCCACGATCGTCTCGCGATCGGTCAGGCGATGCCAGCTCAACTCGAGTTCACCGACCCGGGTCACCAGGTAGTCCCGGTCCCCGCTGAGGGAAGCGATGGCCCGCCGCCGCGAGACGATCCCGTTCGCCAGCCCCACCTGCAACAGCAGCAGGGCGATGGTCACCAGCCCGACGGCCACCTTCACCCCCGACCGCGCCAGCCACCAGTGCCGTTCACAGGCCATGCTGCCCGCACAGGCCCGGCTCCACGACCGGCGGTGGGCGCCCCGACGGATCAGACGATGACGGATGACGTTCATGGCAACCTCTCCCCTGCCCGCAACCTGGCACTGCGGGCGCGTGGATTGACGGCGAGTTCCTCCTGCCCCGGCCGCACGGGCCGGCGGGTCAGGACACGCATCGTCCGCCGGTGGCCGCAGCGACAGACCGGCACCGCGGGCGGACAGAGACAGTCGCGGCCCTCCTGGGCCAGCCAGCGCTTGACGATGCGATCCTCCAGCGAGTGGTAGGCGATGACGACGATCCTGCCCCCGGGCGCCAGCAGGCCGGGGACCGCCGCCAGGGCCTCGCTCAGGGCTGCCAGCTCCTCGTTGACGGCGATGCGCAGCGCCTGGAAGACCCTGCTGAGAGCGGCGTTCCGTTCCTCCCGGCGTCCGACGACGGCGGCGACCGCCGCGGCAAGCTGGGAGGTGGTCTCGACGGGCGATTCCCGGCGGCGGGCCGCGATGGCCCTGGCGATGGCGCGGGCCCGCCGTTCCTCGCCGTAGCGCCGGATCAGGTCGGCCAGCTCCCGCTCCGACAGTTCCCTGATCAGCGCGGAGGCCGGCCTGCCGCGCTGCGGGTCGAAACGGAGATCCAGGGGCGCCTCGGCGCGGTAGCTGAAGCCGTAGGCGGGATCGTCCAGCTGGGGCGAGCTGACCCCCAGGTCGAGCAGGATCCCGTCCAGGCGGTCCCAGCCAGCCGCCGCGACAGCCCCTGCCATCTCCCGGAACGATCCCTGCCGGCAGCGGAGCAGCGGCTGCCCTGCCGCCTCCTCGCGACATGCGTCCACGGCGCGTGGATCCAGGTCCAGGGCCAGGACCTCGGCGCCGGCCTCCAGCAGCGCGGCGGCGTGCCCGCCACGACCGTAGGTTCCGTCCAGGTAGCGCCTGCCCGGCGCGGGCCGCAGCCAGTGGAGGGTCTCGGCGAGTAGCACGGGAATGTGCCGCCCCGCACTCATCCTCGCGTCCGCAGCCGCTGGCCCGGGCGGCGTCCCCCCGTCGGCTCGGCGCCGGCCCCCAGCAGCAGGATCGTGCGCAGGTAGCTGCTCCAGCGCGACAGCAGGAGCCGATGGCCGTAGGGGGCCAGGTCCCGTCGCCATGCCAGCAGGTCGGCCACGGCGCGGTAGTCGACGTGGATCAGGCGGGCGCCGTCCAAGACGATCCGGCGACCCCGCTGCCAGAGCAGGGCGTCGACACGCCGGCGGACGGCCGCCAGGGTCCGGCGATCGAGGATCCCCGAGAGAGCGACCCGGACCGTCCCCTCGCGGGCGGCGATCTCACAGGTGAGACCCCCCTCGACCACGCGCAGGTCCGGCTGTTTCCGGGTCATCTCTCTCGGCGCCATGGGCTCCATCCCATCTGCGATGCGACATCCGTGTCCGCAGGGGCTCCATCCCTGGCGTTCGTCGCTCCCTCATCCACCTGGACGCTCAGAAGACGTCGTCCAGGAAGGCCTCGTCCTCGGGGTCCTCCGTGACGGCGATGCTCTCGGGGAACCGCTCCGGGGCCCAGAGTTCCATGTAACGTCCCATCCCCACGACCAGGACCCGCCGCGTGATCCCGACCTTCTCCAGCAGTTCCACCGGCACGGAGACCCTCCCCTGCCCGTCGGGCACGAGGCGGTAGCTGTGGGCGCTGAACCGGCGCAGGCGCGCACGGCCCTCCCGGCCCTTTCCGCGGGCCTGGAGTTCCGCGATGACCCGCTCCCACTCCTGCAGGGGGAAGACCGTCAGGGCACCGTCCAGTCCGGGGGTGACGTAGTAGAGCTCCTCGTCCCCGCCCTCGCGGCGGAAACGGAACGGCAGACTGAGGCGTCCCTTGGCGTCGACGGCCCGTTCGTACGACCCCGTGAACGTCGGTGGAGTGCCGCTGTCGAGCCTCGCCACGTTCATCGTCCCTGGAACTCACTTTCACCACAAATCACCATAAATCACCACTCGATGCCGCGACAATACACCGCTCCCCCATGGGTGTCAACCCCCGAAAGCGATTTTTTTCGGGAGGGGGCAGACCACTGGCCATCAGCGTCAACCGATGGTCTTACAATGCGTTACGAGATCCGCAGGAAGTCGGGATCAGCCGCGGGGGCGGCGGAGTGCTGCCGGCAGGAGGATCCCCGACCAGGGGAGCCCGCTGGCATGACGGAACCGGACCAGCATGACGGCGGCGCCGACGGAATAGGCGATCGTCGAGGCCCAGGCGGCACCGACCGCCCCGTGGGAGGGGATGAGGCAGAGGCCGGCGGCCAGGTTGACGGCCAGGGTCGCCAGGCTGGCCTGGGTGTTCCAGCCCGGACGGCCGCGGCCGATGAAATCGGCCGCCAGGACCGATCCCGCCGCGAAGACGACGATCCCCGGCAACAGGGCCCGCAGGGCGACCCCGGCACCGGCGTAGTCGGGGCCGAACAGGCGCGGGACGACCGCCGGCGCCAGCAGGAACAGGGGAACCGCCGCCAGTCCGGTCGCCCCCACGGCCAGGCGGACCGCGGCGGCCGATCGCTCGTCGCGGTCGCTCTCCGTCCCGGCCGCCGAGTAGACCAGCAGGGGCTGCAGGGCCCCCGGCAGCAACCAGAGCAATTCCCCCACGAGGACGGCCACCGAGTAGACTCCCACCACACCGGCCGGGTGGAAGGCGGCGACCACCGCCAGGTCGATGCGCAGGTGGAGCAGGGAGACGACCGCCGAGAGCTGTCCGAACCGGCCCGACCGCCAGAGGCGAACGATCACCTCGCGCAGGGCCGGCCGGTCCGGCTCCCCCGCCCCCTCGCCACCCTCCCGCAGGGCACGGGTGCCGAGAACGCTCAGGGCGACCGCGGCCGCCAGCTGGCTGCCGGCGAGGGCGACCAGGACGGCCCCCAGGGAGAGCCTTCCGGCCGCCAGCAGACCACCCGCCAGCAGCAACCAGAACAGGGCCCGCAGGGCGCCCACCAGGGGCGGCTGGAAGATCCTGCCCGCGGCCGTCAGGTCGTAGGTGAAGACATCGCTGGCGATCAGGGCCGCCAGCAGCAGGACGGTCGGCAGGACGACGGTCCAGGTCCCGAGCTCGGCCAGCGGCCCGGCCAGGGCGGGCCAGGCCGGCAGCAGGAACCGGCAGGCGGGCAGGGCGAGCACCATCACGCCGGCGATCCAGGCGATCTGGGCGGACAGGATGCTTCGCGCCGGCAGCGTTCCGCGACGCAACAGGGGCACGGCGGCCAGCCCGAGCCCCCCGTTCAGCAGCGCCGCACCGGCGGTGGCCGCCAGGACGAGCAGGCTGTAGTGCCCCTGCCCCGCCGGACCCAGTGCCTTCGCCACGAGCCACCCGGCCACCGCCGCGGCCCCGGCCTGGACGAGCCTGGCGGCAAGGATCACCCCGCCCTGGCGGGCGAGCCTCACCGGCCTCTCCCCCGCCAGGCACGCGACCAGCGCACCGGGAACCATTCGCGGCGCCAGAGGCCGCGCATCACCTCCTGCGCCCCGAGCAACCGCTTGAAGTTGGCCACACCCCGCTGGCCGCCGTGGCCGCCCAGGTCGAGCCAGCGCGCCCCGCGGGCGCAGGCCTCCTGCAGGTCGCCCCAGACCAGGAGTGTCGCGGGAAACAGCTCCTCGCGTCCGGGCAGGGTGGCACCCAGCCAGGCCGTCACCGTCTCCCCCTCGTGCAGCAGGAGGTGACCGCCCAGGAACTCGTCACCGTGCCGGACGACCGTGCAGAAGACACGGCCGCCGGCGGCTGCCAGCAGGTCGGCCAGCAGCGCCAGCGGCGGTGGCGTGATCCCCCAGCGCCGGGCCGAGAGGGCGTAGACCGCCAGGAACGGTTCCGCCACGGCGGGATCGGTGGTCGTCTCCAGGCGGCAGCCCCGTCGCAGGGAACGGTTCCGCTCGTTGCGGCGGTTCTTGCGCAGCTGTTCCCGCTCGACGGCCTCCAGGCCGGGAGCCAGGTCGAAGACGGCGGCCGGGACCGTCTCGCGGCGCCAGCCCTCCGCCCGGAGATGGCCGGCCAGCGCACCGTCCCACGGCGGCGGCAGGGAGAGGGAGGCGCTCACCCTGCGGACACCCCTGCCCACCAGCCGGGCCCAGCCCACCGCGCAGGCGGCCACGACCTCTTCGCGCCGCCGCGCCGGGAGTCCCGCCACGAGCAGCGGCGCTCCGGAGAGGCCCTCGTGCTGCCCCTGGACGACCTCCAGGGGGCCCCGGCGGCGGACGATCCCGATCATCCCGGCCAGGGGACGCTCCCCCTCGCTGACCAGCAGCCAGAGGGGACGCCGCCGCGGCAGGTGCCGGCAGAGGGTCGTCGCCCAGACGGGATCGGCATACAGGGACGGGTGCTCGGCGTCGGCGAGCAGGCGCTCCCACGCCCGCGGCGGGGAAGGCCCCTCGACCAGCGTCACCGACAGTTCCCCCAGCTCCAGGCGGTCGGGCATGGTGCGTCCCCCTCAGCGGACCAGGGAGACCTGGCGGACGACCACGGCGCCTTCCCGGGCGATCCTGACCAGGTAGACCCCCGGCGCGGCCGGATCCCCGGCCAGGTTCCGGCCGTCCCAGAACGGCTCGTCGTTGGCCACGTGGTCGTTGCGGTAGACGACCTGCCCCTCCAGGTCGTAGATCACGACGGCGACACCGCCGGTGATCGCGAGGGATCCCCACTGGACCGGCGCGACGACCCCTCCCACCCGCAGACCGGCATGTCGGCCGGGCCGGAAGGGATTGGGGTAGAGACGGACCGACGCCAGTGCCGAGCCTTCCTCCATGGCGGCGGTAACGGTCACCAGGACGGCGCCGTTCTCCCCGCTGACCAGGATCCGGCTGCCGTCGGGGGAGACGGCCGTCTCCCGGAACTTGCCCGGCGGCAGGCCGGCGATGATCGTCGGCGAGTAGAGCACGCCGAGGCCGGCGCGGAAGTAGTCGCCGACCGACGTGTAGGGAACGATCGTCGTCGTCTCGCTCCCCTCGTCGACCCGCTCGATCCCCAGGTCGTGGCAGATCCAGGCGCTGCCGGTCCCGTCGACACAGACGTCCGACACCCCTTCCTGCATCAGGCCGGGCATGGCCGGATCCCGCTTGGCGTGGTACTCGCCCAGCATCTCGATCCCCACGCTGCCGGCGCCGAAGGAGAGGACACGGAAGTGGGCCAGTCCCGACCCGCCCGCCGCCCAGACGGTCCCGTCGTCGGCGACGGCCAGGGCCCGCGTGCCCGCGAAGCTGTAGAACGAGCCGGCCGGTGCCGCGTCCAGCCGCGCCCACTGGTCGTCCCCCGTCTCCAGCCAGGTGAGATCGTCCTCCGCGCCGCCGGCCAGGCCGTTGGGGTCCCAGAAGGCCACGCCCACGTTCTCGACGGCGAAGGCGATCCGGTCGGGCCGCACGACGACGGCGTCACGCACCGTCCCCCCGCCCAGGCCCGCGGCGTCGGTGGGCAGGTGGAGCCAGGCGCCGGGATCGTGGCCGCGGTCGGGATCGACCAGGACGTGGACCCCGCTGACGTCGCTGCACATCAGGACCGGCCCCGCCGGATGGACCTGCAGGGCGACGATCCGATCATCCGGCAGGCCGGAGTTGGTGCGATCCAGGTGGACGAAGCGATCCGACCGGGGATCGAAGTGGATGACACCGCCGCTCTGGAACTGGCAGAACCAGACGTCCCCGTCGGGGCCGGCCGCGACCGAGAGGATCGGGCCGTCGTCGTCGAACAGGCCGGCGGAGTCGTTGTCCGCGCTGGCCAGGCGGGTCACCTGCTGCCAGGTATCGCCGTCGCCCCAGGCGATCCCCTCGGCCTGGCGCCCCCCCAGCCAGAGGGTCCCGTCGGAACCGACGGCCGCACCGTCGCTGTTGACGAAGAAGGGATCGTCGGTCAGGTACTGTGACCACTGGTCCCCGCTGCGACCGGCCACCCACGCGCGCGCCGCGTGCATGTTGTCGTCGGTGACGGGGGTGGTCCCCCCGACCCAGAGACGGCTGCCGGAGACCAGGGCGTGGGCGCCGTCGCGGGGCAGCGTGACCGGCTGCCAGGCCGCACCGTCCCAGCGCCACAGGAGGAGGTCGGCGGCGCCGGCGGCGGCCAGGCACCAGAGGGTGTCGTCCTGGACGGCAAGGGCCGCCGCGGCCCGCCCCAGTGCCCCCACCGGGACCCAGTCGGCGTCGTCGGGAGCGCGCCGGTAGACGCCGGTGTCGGCGGCCGCCCAGACGGTGTCGGCCACGGCCAGCAGGTCACCGACGTTGGTCCCGGCCAGCGACCCGCTCCAGTCCGTCAGCAGGTTGTCGCGCAGCAGGGAGACGCCGGCGTCGGTGCCGATGACCAGGTCGTCCCCGCGCAGGGCCAGGGCGGTGATCACGTCGCTGACCAGCCCCGGATCCTCGGTGGTGGTGTAGGTCCCGCCCGGCAGGCCGTTGCTGACGAGACCGAACCCGGCCCCGTCGGTCCCGTACCAGACGCGCTCCGTCTCACCGCGCACGGTCCCGGTGACGGCCGTCACGGCCAGGTCGGCGATGTTCGTCACCTGGCGGAAGACGGGACCGTCGGCGGCGAGCGTCACCCTGGTCAGGCCGCCGTCGCGTGTCGCCACCCAGAGGTTCGCCCCCGTCCAGGCCAGGTCCGCGATCCGCTGCCCCGACAGCCCGTCCCCCGTCGTCCAGCGCCGGACCGGGGCGAGATCGCCTGTCGCCAGGACGACGATCCCGCCGTCGGCGAGGCCGCCGTACAGCTCGCCCGAGACCTCGACCAGCGCGACGCAATCGCGGGCCCCGGGCAGGACGCGGAGGTCCACCGCGCCACGGGCCGGCAGCTGGAGCAGAAAGACCAGGGCGATCGCCAGGCCCAGCGGCGGGGCGATGCAGCGTCTTCTCATGGGGCTCTCCTGTTCTCAGGGGCAGTCGGGTTGATGCTAACGCGACCGCCGGGCGTCGTCCAGAGCCGGCGCCAGCGCTCGCCGCGCGTGGTGCCGGCCCAGGGACCGGTCAGACCGGGGCGACCGGGGGTGAGGCACCAGCTCTCCCCCGCCGCGACCGGTTCCTCCCCTGCCGACAGGGGCATGTCGCTCCAGAGGGAGAGCGCCCCCCGACGCAGCGCCGCCAGCAGGACGGGCTGCCGCCAGAGGGATCGCGGCCGGCCGTCGGCATCCACGTGGACCGCCACCTGGCTTCCCTGGCCGGTCAGCGGCAGCACGACGACACGATCGTCGCGCGACCGACGGTTCACCAGCCGGCCCAGCATGCCGGCCGGCCAGAGCAGGACCCCCGCCGACAGGTCCGCCAGCCGCCTGCCGAGACCGGCCAGGGGATGTCCCTCGCCGGGGTCCAGGACCAGGCTCGGGAGCGGACCGAAGGCCTCCCCCCTCCCGCCGGCGACGGCCAGGGAGGCGGCAGGGACCTGCCAGCGCAGGCGGACCCGGCGCCGACGCAGTTCCCGCAGCAGGCGCAGCTCGTCCGGATCGCCCGCCGGCCAGGCGAAGAAGACGACCTGCCCGATGCGGTAACGATCGACGACGGTCCCCATCTCCGCGCGCACTCCCAGCTGCGGCAGGGAGACCTTGCCGGCGACGATCCGGTCGTCGCCGAGATAACCCACCAGGTCCAGGCCCAGGCGGCGGGGATCCCCGACGGCGGCCAGCCAGTCGGTGAGCCCTGCCGGGGGATCGACCAGGAGGGTCCGTTCCAGGGAGAGGTGTCCCTTCGTCATGCGGCGACGCAACCGTTCCCAGAGCGTGCCGCCGAGACCGAGGGACAGCACCAGCAGGGGGAAGAACAACAGCAGGACGGCCCGGCTGTAGACGACCTGGTGGCTCAGATAGGTGCTGGCCAGCAGCAGCAGCGCGACCGTCCCCGCCTGCTGCAGGTCCTCCCGCCAGCCGGGGCGCCAGCGGCCGGTGCGCCGCCGGTAGCGGCCCCGCAGGACGAAGGTGACCGTCGCCAGCAGCGCGGCGTAGAGCTGCAGGCCGTGGTACTCCGACCACGGGAACAGCGGCTCCGCGAACAGCGGCTGCAGCAGGCGGCGCACCAGGTAGGCCCCCCCGAAGGCCAGGTTGACGGCCGCCATGTCCAAGAGCCAGGCCAGCAGGGTCCCCAGGGGGCCGGACCAGCGCTTCAGGGCGTAGACCAGCAGTCCCCATTTCTCGTAGAAGGAGATGAGGCTGGCCAGGTGGAGCCAGAAGCCGCGCCGGGTGATCCCGCCTGCGCTGGCGCGCCGGTGCCTGTGGACGAACCGGGCCACCGGCGTGTAACGCACCTCGTAGCCGGCCTGCCACATCCGGTAGCACCAGTCCACGTCCTCGAAGTAGAGGAAGAAGCGCTCGTCCATGGGACCGACCCGCCGCAGCGCCTCGCGGCGCACCAGCAGGCAGCCGCCCAGGACCCAGTCGACGGGCCGGGCCGACAGGTGGTCGAAGTCCCGCATCAGGTGCAGTTGCACCGCCCTGGCCCGCGGGAAGAGCCTTCCGAGGATGGTCCGGCGCAGGACCAGCGTGGTGAAGGTATAGAAACGGCGGCACGACTCCTGGATCGAGCCGTCGGGGTTGAGCAGCTGGGGACCGATGATCCCCGCCCGGGGATGGGCGTCGGCGTCGGCCAGCAGGGCGTCGATCGCACCGGGCAGGACGACGATGTCGGGATTGAGGATCAGCGTGTAGTCGGCCTCGCAGAGGGCGAGCCCCGCGTTGACGCCGGCCGCGTAGCCCACGTTGCGGCTCTGGAAGAGCCAGTCGACGCCGGGGAACCGTTCCCGGACCGCCGGCAGGCCAGGGTCGTCGGAGGCGTTGTCGACGACGATGATGCGGTACTCGCAGGCGGGCGGGTTCTCCTGCAGCGACCCGAGGCAGCGGGCCAGATCGTCGCTCGTGTTGTAGTGGACGATGACGATCGAGAGCTTCACTCCGCCTCCCCTAGGGGATGCGCCGCAGGCGCAATGACCAGACGACCCACATGGCCTCCAGGATGATCCGCTTGGACATCTTGGAGACGCCCACCTGCCGGTCGACGAACAGGATGGGAATCTCCTTGATCCGGAATCCCCGCTTCCAGCAGTGATAGTTCATCTCGATCTGGAAGGAGTAGCCGTCGCTGCGGATCCGGTCCAGGGGCAGCGCCTCCAGGACGTGGCGCCGGAAACACTTGAAACCGCCGGTGCTGTCCTTGATCGGCATCCCGGTGACCAAGCGGGCGTAGATGTTGGCCCCGACGCTCAGCACGAGCCGGCGCAGCGGCCAGTTGACGACCGTCACGCCGTTGAGGTAGCGGCTCCCCAGGACGACGTCGTAGTCCCGGATCTCCCGCAGGAAGGTGTCGATCGCGCGGGGGTCGTGGCTGAAGTCGGCGTCCATCTCGAAGATGGCCTCGGCGTCGGTCTCGCGCAGGGCCCACTGGAAGCCGGCGATGTAGGCTGCTCCCAGGCCCGCCTTCACCGGCCGCAGCAGCAGGTGGACGCGTTTTCCGTATTCCGACAGCGCGCGGACGACGTCCGCGGTGCCGTCGGGCGAGCTGTCGTCGACGACCAGGACCTGGAGCCGGGGGTCCCGCTCCAGGACGGCGGGAACGATCCGGCCGATGTTCTCTGCTTCGTTGTAGGTGGGGATGACGACCAGGCTCTTCACGGTCGGTCTTCCTCCTGGGCGTGCGGGGTCCGTGTCGGGGCGGGAACGCCGAGCACCAGCCAGAGCAGCACCAGCAGCAGGGCCGCACCGCCGACCGGCAGGGCCTTGTGCAAGGCGGGATCGCGGTACACGAAACGGACCTCGTGCTCCCCCGCCGGCAGCGCCACGGCCCGCAGCAGGCGGTCGGCCCGCAGCAGGGCCGCCGGCGTGCCGTCGACGGTGACCCGCCAGCCGGGCAGCCAGAGGTCGGCCAGCACCAGGATCGCCGGGACATCGGCCCGGGTGCGCAGCGTCACCCGGTCCAGGTCGTCCTCCACGTAGGTGACCGGGGGCAGGACCGTGTCGACCGGTGTCGGTGCCGGGTCGGGGACCGCTTCCAGGCGGACGGTGTCCCGCCACCTGAGCCGACCCGCGGCGATCCCGTCCAGCAGGGAGGACAGGGGAGCCTCGGTCCGCTGCCAGCGGGTGACCAGGCGGGCCCGCGGCAACGCATCCCTGATCCGGTAGGCGACCAGGCCGTCGCCGACGACCGGGTCGGGGTCCACCGCCGCCCCCAGTTCCGCCAGGACGGGGAAGGCGTTCTCGGGCAGCGGCCCGTCGGTGACGAGGAGGGAGGCCCCCAGCCAGGAAGCCAGCCGCCCGGACGGCCGGCGCTGGTCGAAGAGACGCCGACGGACCTCCTCGGCGGCCGCGGGCTTGGCCGGATGGTACCCCCCCAGGGAGCGGACGCCGGCGAGCATCCCCTCGTTGGTGCTCGACGCACCGCCCAGGGGCCAGATCCGCTCGTGGCCCGCCTGCCCGGCAATCCGCTGCCAGACCGGATCGACACCCGGCCTGGTCGCCGCCGGCCGGGGTGCCAGGACCGCGGGGGCCGGCACGAGCCGCCCGCCGCCCTGGGTGGTCCGGGCCACGGCGTGGAGGCTTCGCTCGGGATGGACGATCCGGCGGTCGACCGTCGCCAGGTCGACGACGACGAGCAGGACGACGGCCCAGGGCGCCAGCTCCCGCCAGCGACCGCCGCGCGGCAGCAGGAACCGCCACCAGGCGCCGAGGGCGACGAGGATCAGGCCGATCCGCAGCAGGTCCGCGCGGTGGAGACGCCAGGCCAGTTCCAGCAGGGAACCGGCCGGCGCCGGCTTGCCGCCGTCACGGGCCAGGGCCGTCAGGTGGGCCGCGTAGCCGTCACGCGCCAGGCCCAGTCCACCCGCGGCCAGCAGGACGCCGACGAGCAGCAGGCCCATCCCGCTCCAGGCCCGCTGCCGCGCTCCCAGTTCCCGCCACCGGTCCAGGCCGACCGCGGCCAGGACGGCCACGGCGAAGCCGGTGAGCGTCAGGATCATCGACGGGACCCGGAACTTGTTGAAGTAGGGCAGGAAGCGGTAGCAGAGGTCGTACAGCGGCGGGAAGAAGTTGCCGCAGGCGATCAGCAGGCTGACGAAGGCGGTTACCGCCAGGGTCGTCGTCACCCAGTCCCGCCTCCGCCAGAGCCCCAGCAGCGCCAGCCCCACGGCGACCAGGCCCAGGTAGTTGGGGTAGTCGGTGAACGGCATCCTTCCCTGGTAGGTCGCCTTGCCGAACCCGGCCGCCGACGGGAGCAGCAGGGTGTCCCATTCCCGTGGCGACAGGCTCCAGCCCGTGGCGTACTCGTACGCCGCCCCTCCCCCTTCGGCCGCCCCCCGCACCGACCAGCCGGCGTACTCGTGGACGGGCCACAGGAGGATCGCGCCGATCCCGCCGGCCAGCGCCAGGCTCGCCAGCAGCAGGAAGCTCGCACGCCGGAAGTCGGGCCAGCGCGCGGCGCCACTCCCGCGCCAGACGGCGATCAGCCGGCCCAGCCAGAGCAGGCCGACCAGCAGACCCGTGTAGTAGATGATCTGGATGTGGCCGCGCAGGACCTCCAGGCCGAACACCAGCGCCAACAGCGGCGCCGTCCGCCGTCCCCGGCCCTCGAGCAGCCCGAGGGTCAGTCCCGCGACCCACGGCAGGTACATGGCCGTCGCCAGCTTGGAACCGTGGCCGAAGGCGGCCCAGGCCGTCACCTTGGGGAACATCAGCCAGAGGGCGGCCCCCAGCAGCCGGCTCGCCGTCGACAGCCGCCACCGTCCCAGCAGCCAGTACATGCCCAGGCCACCGAACAGCAGGTGTGCCAGCAGCCAGGTCAGGGGCGGGAAGCCCAGATGATCCTGCAGGAAGGTCAGCACCTCGCCGGGCGGATAGACGAACCGGGTGTAGGTGAGCGAGCCGAACGTCGGCATCCCCAGGAAGAGATACGGGTTCCAGAGAGGATAGTGTCTCTGCGCCAGGGCGGCGTTGCCGACCAGGGTGAACCCCAGCGCGTTGTTGCTGTCCGCGGAGCCGAAGACGGCCCCGCGCAGCAGCGGTTCCGGGTAGACGATCGCGAGCAGGACGAGCACCCCGGCCACCCCGGGGAGCCAGCGGACAAGCGCGGGATGTTCTCTCAGCGGGGATCGCACGGTCCCTCCCGGTCCTCGCCCCCGGGACGACCGTCCGGGGAACTTCCAGTGTAACCGACGGTTGCCTCGGCGTCCATCACTCTCGCGCGCCTCGGCGGCCAGGATAGGGGCGTCCGGTCAGCTCGTCCAGGGCTCCCTGGACCAGGGCCAGCGCCGCGGCCGGACTCCCGTGCCAGAGCCACCAGGCGACGTGGCCGGCATGGTAGGCGAGCTGGGCCGGCCAGAGGGTCGCGCGCGCCAGGCCGTGCCAGTGCCGGCGGAGCAGGCGGATGTGGCTGCGGGAACGCAGGTAGAGCCGCTCCGGGGAGTCGCCGCCCAGCGACTGGCTCACCTTGTGCAGGACCAGGGCTGCCGGCACGTGGAGGATGCGCCCCCCCGCCTCCCGGATCCGCAGGCAGTAGTCTGAATCCTCACCGTAGAGCCGGAACTCCTCGTCCAGGTCCCCGACCTCCTCGACGGCACGCCGGGACAGCAGCAGGGCGCAGCCGGTGCCGTACTCGATGTAACGCGAGGTCAGGGGGCGACCGCCCGCCTCCTGCCGGATCCCGGCGTGCCGGACCCAGCCGGACCAGCGGCCGACGATCCCCCCGTCGTACCAGATCCGGGCCGGATCGTCGGCGTAGCAGATACGCGGCGTGGCGGCCCAGACCGCGGGGTCGGCCGCCGCGGTCCGGACCAGGCGCTGCAGGCTGCCGCCGGGGACGATGGTGTCGTTGTTCAGCAGCAGGACCCAGTCGGGGCAACCGTCGCGGCGCAGCCGGCGCAGGGCCAGGTTGTTCCCCCCCGCCCACCGCAGGTTCTCCGGCGCGGCGAGGATCTCCACGTCGGGATAGCGGTGACGGACGAAGTCGACCGAACCGTCGGTCGAGGCGTTGTCCACCAGCAGGATCCGCAGGTCGCGGTAGCCGCCGGCCAGCAGGGAACCGAGACAGTCGTCCAGCAGGTGTCGTCCGTTCCAGTTGACGACGACGACCGTCAGCGTGGGCCACGTGGAGAACTCAGTCGGCATCGCCGGTCCGGTCCGCGGGGGCGATGATCTCCCGCACCATGTACTCGCTCTCGGGGTGTCGTCCCGCCACGACGAGCTCGGCCAGCAGGCCGAGGCTGATGAACTGGACGGCCATCAGCACGAGGGTCACCCCCAGCAGCATCAGCGGGCGGATCCGCAGCCCGTGGCCGGTCAGCCACCAGCCGAGGAACCAGGCCATGATCCCGCCGCCGACCGCCAGCAGGGCCACGCCGATGCGGCCGAACAGGTGCAGGGGCGAGGTGCCGCGGGAGGTCAGGAAGAGCATGGTCAGCAGATCCAGGAACCCGTTGAGGAAGCGGGCCAGACCGTACTTCGTCGTCCCGTACTTGCGGGGGTGGTGGCGGACGGGCAGCTCGGTGACGCGGAAACCGCCCCGGTGGACCAGGGCGGGGATGAACCTGTGCAGTTCCCCGTAGAGGCGGACGGCGGCCAGTGCCTCGCGGCGGTAGGCCTTCAGGCCGCAGTTGAAGTCGTGGAGCCGCAGGCCGACGGCCCGGCTGGTCACCAGGTTGAACAGGCGCGAGGTCTGGTTCTTGACGAAGCCGTCCTTGCGATCCTGCTTCCAGCCGGAGACCAGGTCGTACCCCTCCTCCAGCTTGGCCAGCAGCCGCGGGATCTCGGCCGGGTCGTCCTGCAGGTCGGCGTCCATGGTCACGACGTAGCGTCCCTGCGCGCGCTGGAAGCCGGCCGACAGGGCCGCCGCCTTGCCGAAATTCCGGGAGAAGCGGATCCCCCGCACGGCCGGGTACCGGTCGGCGAGGCTGCGCAGGACCGCGGGCGTGTCGTCGCGGCTGCCGTCGTCGATGATCCAGACCTCGTGGTTCAACCCCAGCGGAGCGACCGCCGCCTCGATCCTCTCGACGAGTTCGGGCAGGGATTCCGCCTCGTTGTAGGCCGGGATGACGATCGACAGATCGCACCCGGCTGATCGCTCACGCCCCATGACTGCGCTGTCTCCTCTGGACGGCCCACCGAACCTCCTCCCGCAGCCCGTCGCGGAAGGGGGTCGTGGCCCTGTACCCCAGTTCGGCTGCGATGCGGGAGGGGTCGGCCCAGGTATCGTGGACGTCGCCCTTCTCCCGCTCGCGGTACTCGATCCGCACCGTGACCTCCGGGGCCGAAACGGCCAGCAGGTCCTGCAGGATCTCCAGCGCCTCGGCCAGGGAGATCCGCGCCCCGCCGCCGACGTTGTAGACGGCCCAGCGGCGCGGTGTGGCCACGGCCAGCAGGTTGGCCCGCACGGCGTCGGCCACGAAGGTGAAGTCGCGCGTCTGGCTCCCGTCGCCGTAGACGATCCACGGCCGCCCGTCCAGGGCCGCGTCGATGAACTTGCGGAACGCCATGTCCGGCCGTTGCCGCGGCCCGTAGACGGTGAAGTAGCGCAGGCTCGTCGTCGGCACGCCGAAGTTCCCGCTGTACAGGACACAGAGATGCTCCGCCGCCAGCTTGGTCACCCCGTAGGGCGAGAACGGCTGCGGCAGGGCGGTCTCGGCCACGGGCAGGTCCTCGCGGTCGCCGTAGACGGAGCTGGAGCTGGAGTAGACGAACCGCTCCAGGGTCGCGGCGACCTCGGGATGGCGGCACGCCTCCAGCAGGTGCTGGGTCGCCAGCACGTTCCGGTCGGTGTATTCCCGGAAGTGCCCTCCCCAGCTGGCCCGCACGCCGGCCTGGGCGGCCAGGTGGAAGACGAAGCGCCGGCCCCGCAGCAGCTCGACGGCGTCGAGATCCAGCAGGTCGCGCTCCAGGAAGGTGAAGCCGTCGCGCCCGGCCAGGGCCGCCAGGTTCTCCCGCTTCAGTCCCGGATCGTAGTAGTCGGTCAGGCAGTCGACTCCGGTGACCTGGCAGCCGCGATCGAGGAGGGCCTCGGCCAGGTGGCTGCCGATGAAGCCGGCACAACCGGTCACGACGACCGGCGTCCCCGGTGCCAGGAGCTCGGCCAGCCGCTGCTGCACCGCCGAACGCGCGTCATCGTTCATGCTGCCCGTTCCCTCCCGTGGTCCCCGGGTCGGAGCCGCCGTCGCCCTGCTCCCGCTCCATCTCGGCGAGGGCCCGTTCCATGGCGGGGTCCTCCTGCCCGAAACGCTCCCGCCACGCCTCCGCGATGGCGCGACACCCCTGCAGATCGGCACGGTAGCGGGCCAGCTTGAACAGCATCCGGTACGGGAGCGGATCTCCGGGGTCCGCCGCCCGGCGGCGCTGCAGCCAAGCCTCGGCCAGGGAGTCGGCGCCCGCCGTGTAGAGGGTCTCGACGACCTGGCCGACGGTCCGTTCCTCGTCCAGCTGCGGGATCCGCCCGTGGATGGCGTCGAGATGGGCCAGGGCGGCAGCCGGCCGGTGGCGCTCGATCAGCAGCAGGGGATAGATGTCGGCGACCATGGGGAAGGTCGGGTCGAAGCTGCGGGCCATCTCGAAGGCCGCCTCGGCCTTGCCCAGGACGTGCTGGTAGAGGGAGTCGTCCTCGACGGGGATGGTCCGGGCCTGCTGCAGCATGGCGTAGCCGGCGCGGATCATGCCGGCCGGGTAGTTGCCCATGAGGTTGCTGGTCGTCGTGTCGAAGAAGACGTCCCGGCGGCGCTCGCCGTCGTCGGTGTAGAGGCCCTCGAACTCCCAGGTGCGACCCTCGCCGGCGAGCTGGGCGGGATCGCCCGCCAGCAGCGGCGCGGGATCCAGGCTGTTGAGCTCGGCGAAGCGGCGGCGACGGCGGTCGCTGTCCCCGGTCAGGACCGCCCGGTAGTCGTAGACGCCGTACGCGTTGGCCAGCAGGCGCTCGGGATCGACGGTAGGGTTGCCGTCCTGCGACGCCCTGCCGGTGAAGCGGTAGGCCAGTCCCTCCATCCGCAGCATCCCGTAGTAGCGCTTCATGTTCTCCTGCGGGATCGTCACGGCGAAGTAGACCGGTCGCCGCCCGGCGTTCTGCAGGATGTTGTGGACCACGTAGTCCTTGACCATCAGGTACTCGCGCCTGCCGGTCTCGGGGTCCTCGTAGATGACCGGCCGCAGTTCCTCCAGCTCGCGGTCGCTGTAGGAGATCTTCACGGTGGGCGGGTAGCGCTTGAGCTGCTTGTTGTACCAGGCCAGGTTGACCAGGCTCAGGTTGACGATGGAGACGTCCTTGCGGAAGCCCTCCACCTGCTGGAGGTACCAGACCGGGAAGGTGTCGTTGTCGCCGTTGGTGAACAGGATGGCGTCGTGGTCCAGGCCGGCCAGCATGTTCCAGGCGTACTCCCGCGGCGCCCAGTTCAGGTGGCGGTCGTGCTCGAACCACTTGGTGTGGCCGGGCACGAGCAGCGGCAGCGCGGCGACCAGCACCAGGGCGCCGGCGACGACCTTGACGACCGGGCCGATGCGCACCGCCGCGGCCCCGCTCCGCGCGACCGCATCGCGACCCTTCTCCAGCAGGGGACCGGCCAGGTACCGCAGCAGGGCGGCGGCGCCGATCCCGATGAAGACGGCGAAGTAGAGGAAGCCGGCGAAGAAGAAGTAGTCGCGGTCACGGACCTCGTGGTCGGTGAAGTTCAGGTAGACGTTCAGGATGTCGGCGTTGATCAGGTAGTTGACCAGGATCAGCCACGCCAGAGGCCGGGCGCGCAGCAGGGCGTGGACGGCCCCCAGCAGTCCCAGGAAGACCGGCACCAGGAAGTTCAGCCAGCGGGCACCGCCGCCCAGGCGCGGGTCCAGGAAGGTGAACTGCTGGACGAGGTAGTGGTAGTAGTAGCCGATCTGCCAGAGGAAGTCGGCCTTGCGCTGGAAGGGGTTCATGGGCGGATACTGCTCCCGCCGCAGGACCTCCATGAGGGTGGCGAAGTTGTCCGGCTGCGACTGGTTGATGGCCGGGTCCAGCCCGGCGCGGATCAGCAGGTAGATGTGGACCGACAGGCCGAGCAGGAACAGCCCGCCCCCGATCAGGACCAGCGGCTTGCCGCCGTGGGCCCGCACCAGGGCCCAGGCCGCCAGGGCGACCACGGCTCCGACGAGGACGAAGTCGTCCTTGATCATGGTCGAGACCATGAACAGGCCGAGCACGGCGCCCAGGCCGAGCAGGTCGAGGACCTCGATCCGGCGCTCCCTGGCCAGCAGGACCAGGACGAAGATCCCGGGGAAGACGAGCAGCGTTCCCAGGTGGAACCCGACGCCGAGGCCCAGCAGGTAGATCATCAGCAGCAGCAGCCGGTTGCTCGCCTCCCGGCGGCGCACGTCGTACCACTTCAGGGCCAGCCAGGTCAGGAAGGTGATCATGAACGCCGCCAGGCCGTAGACCTCGGCCTCGATGGCGTTGTTCCAGAAGGTGTGGCTGAAGGTCAGCATCAGGGCGCCGACCAGCCCCCCGGCATGGGGCAGCCACCCCGCGTCGGGATCGGCCCGGCGGGCCAGCCGGACGATGACCAGGTAGGTGAACATGACCGCCAGGGCGCTGAAGAACCCGGACATGGCGTTGACGGCCCTGGCCGTGCTGCCCAGCACCGGTGCCAGCAGCAGGTCGAAGCAGCGGCCCACCAGGACGTACAGGGGCGTGCCGGGCTGGTGGGGGATCCCCAGGATGTGGCTGGTGGTGATGAACTCGCCGCAGTCCCAGAAACTGAGCGTCGGCGCCATCGTCAGCAGGTAGACGATCCAGGCGAGCAGGAAGACGCCGCCGGCCAGCCGGGGCGTCCACCGATCCTGTCGAGTCGTCGTGGGCATGCTCTTCATCCTCGTCGTTCCGGTTGCCGTACAGCCATGGCCGCGGCGAACCTAGCACATGGTGAGCAGGAGCAACAAGAACGGGTCGTCATCGGTTCCCGTCCCGCCCGGTCCGGGCGGTTTGCACCTCCCCCAGCAGGAACAGGACGCCACCGGCCAGGCTGACGATGAGCTGGATGGCGAAGGCCACCAGCTCGATGGCCACCGCGGAGCCGCCGTCGGCCACGATCCCCGCGGCGACGAACAGGTCGGCAGCCGCCGTCTCCCGCAAACCGATCCCGTTGATGCTCACCGGCAGGGTGATCAGGATCCCCAGCACCGGCACCAGGGCCAGCAGCAGCAGGGCGCGCTGCCCGTCCAGATCGAATCCCAGCGCCCGGGCCGCCAGCAGGTGGGTCGCGACCCGCAGCAGCTGCACCAGCAGCGCGAACAGGAACAGGGCGGCCAGCCGTCCCCAGCGGCGGCCGTGGACCCGCAGGGCGTCGTCGATCCGGACGAACCGGTCCCGCCATCCCGGCCACGGCAGCATCCGGACGAGCCGCCCGACCGGGCCCGACAGGGCCGGGGTCAGCAGCAGGGGCAGCAGCAGCAGGATCCCGCCCAGGACCACCGCGAGCGGCATGACCGGCAGGGCGGCCGCGCCGCTGCGGGCC
Source organism: uncultured Fibrobacteraceae bacterium (assembly GCA_964436825.1). Lineage (GTDB taxonomy): Bacteria > Krumholzibacteriota > Krumholzibacteriia > LZORAL124-64-63 > LZORAL124-64-63 > CAYTEO01. The sequence goes on from CAYTEO010000001.1 coordinate 63,238, forward strand.
CCCCAGGCGACGGCGATCAGCCCCAGCATGGCCAGCGCCCCCAGTCCCAGCAGCCGGTCGACCAGGGTCGCCCCGAAGACGACCGCCGTGCGGCCCTCGCGCCGTCCCAGGTCCAGGACCTTGACGGCGTCGCCGCCCACGTTGGCCGGCAGGAAGTTGTTGAAGAAGAGGCCCACCAGGTAGAGGCGCCACAGCGCGGCGCGGGGAGCGTGGATCCCGGCCCCTGCCAGCAGCCAGGTCCACTGCTGGGCGCCGCCCAGGACGGAGACGGCGAAGACGCCGACGGCCGCCAGCAGCCAGCCCGCCTGGAGGCGGCCGGACAGCTCGGCGAAGGTCGCCGCCAGGTCGTACCGCCGCAGCAGCAGCGCGACCAGCAGCGCGCTGACCCCCGCGCGCAGCAACCAGCTCCCGCGAAAGTTCATCCGCCAACCTCCCACTCGCCGGCCACGACCTGGTCGAACAGCGCCAGCGACTCCCGCGCGCAGCGCTCCCAGCTGAAGCGCTCGGACCACCGGCGCGCCTGCCCGCTCATCCTTCGCCACCGGTCGCTGTCGCGCAGCAGCGCCAGGGCGGCCCCGGCCATCGCCTCCGGGTCTCCGTAGGGTACCAGCATGCCGGTCTCCCCGTCGCGGACCGAGTCGCGCAGGCCGGGACTGTCGGCGGCCACGGTCGGCAGGCCGCAGCAGGCCGCCTCGATGACGGTCAATCCCCACCCCTCCTTGGGACTGGGGTTGAGGAACAGCCTGGCGCGGTGGAGGATTCCCACCAGCTCCTCCCACGGGAGATGGCCGGGGAAGACGACCGCGTCCTGCAGGCCGAGCTTCCGGACGAGCTTTTCCAGGCGGGGGCGGTCGGGGCCGCGGCCCATGACCAGCAGCCGCGCGCCGGGTATCTCGCGCCGGACGAGCGCGAAGGCCCGGATCGCCACATCGACGCTCTTGTAGCGCCGCAGCCGGCTCCAGGAGACCAGCAGCGGCGGCTCGTCCCGGGGCGGCGGATCGGCCAGGCGGAAGCGGTCGTGATCCATGCCGCAGTAGACGGTCCGGATCCGCTCGGGCGGCAGGCCGCGCCGGATCAGGTCGCCCCGGGTCGAGGGGCTGATCACCTCGAAGGCCACCTTGCGGTAGACGGCCGGGATGAGCTGTTCGGCCGCCCAGACGTAGGTCCCCACCACCGGGTTGGTCTCCCGGTAGACGGTCGTGCCGAACAGGTGGGGAACGACCGCCAGCACAGGCACCCCCGCCGCGTAGAGGGGGGTGTAGAACGGGATCTTGTTGATGTCCTCGAGCAGCAGGTCGTAGCGCCGCTCCCGCAGCAGGCGCCGCACCACGCCGGGCAGGACCAGGTTGGCGACGGCCCAGTGGCCGCGGCGGTGGATCCGGATCCCGTCGATCTCGTCGCGGGCCGGCGCCCCCGCGTAGGCCGAGACGACCAGGTCCACCTCGTGGCCCGCCGCCACGGCCCCCTTGAGGATCTCGTGCAGGTGGAGCTCGGCGCCGCCGCCCAGCGGATCGCCGATGTCGCGCCAGTTGACCGCCAGGATCCGCACGCTGTCACTTCCGTTCCGGTTTGCGCACGATCACACCGATCGTCATCGTCGTGTACAGGGCCCAGCGCCGCTCGCGCCAGCGCTCCCGCAGCCGCGCCAGCAGGCGGCCCAGCGGCGGGACGGGATCGGGATACATGGGCAGCCGCACCCCCAGCCTGGTCAGCAGGACCTTGCGCAGGGCCCGGTACCAGAGCCCGGGCACCATCCAGTCGCCGTAGGTGCGGACGACCTCGCCGCCGGCCTGGCGGCAGACCCTCTCCAGTCGACCCGGCGTGAACTGGGTCTCCCAGCCGGCGAACCAGCGTCCCGCGGCGATCAGCGCCTTCTTGCCCACCGTGTAGTAGTGGAAGGTCTGCGGCACGTCGACCAGCAGGTAGCCCCCCGGCTTGAGCACGCGCAGGTCCTCCCGCAGCAGCGGCAGCGGGTCGCGGAAGTGCTCCAGCAGCCCCTGGTGGAAGACGATGTCGAAGGTGTCGTCGGGGAACGGCTTGTGCAACGCGTCGCCCCCGACCGGGGCCACCGCCACACCCGCCGCGTCCGCGGCCTGCAGCGTCAGGGACAGGGAACCGGGGACGTAGTCGAGGGTCGCCACCCGCGCACCGGCGCTGGCCAGGGCGACGGCGTCACGGCCGCTGCCGGCCCCCACCTCCAGGACCCGCCGGCCGGCGGGATCGCCCAGGGCGAACAGCTCCCTGACGATCCGCCCGTCGTTGCCGTAGACGTCGTCCAGGTTCAGGGCGTCGGCCTGCTCCCAGAACCGCTGCCAGTGCTCCCGGGTGGCCCGTTTCACGAGGTGCCCCCGTCGGTATCGGACTCCTCCGGCTCCGCGGCCGCGGCAGGTGCCGCGCCCTGCGACGTCGCCTCGCGGGCGACCCGGTCCAGGAGCCCGTTGACGAAGCCGACCGCCTCGTCGCTGCAGTAGAGACGGGCCAGCTCGCAGGCCTCGTTGATGACGACCGCCGGCGGCACGTCGGGACGGTAGGTCAGCTCCGCCAGGGCGAGACGGAGGATGGCCCTCTCGACGACACCGACCCGGGACGGGTCCCAGTGCTCCAGCAGGCTGTCGAGCCGCCGGTCCAGCTCCTCGCGGTGGCGGTCGATGAGATCGGCCAGCGGACGGACGAACTCGGCCGTCTCGGGCGCCGAGCCGCGCCGCTCGAGCTGGTCGTCGACACAGTCCTGCAGCGGGTTGCCGCTCAGAGCGGCGGCGTAGAGGGCCTGGACGAGCAGCTCCCGCCCCTTGCGGCGTCTACCCAAGGTCTTCTCCCGCGTCGATGCTGCGCCAGAGGTCGATCATCTCCAGGGCGGCCAGGGCGGCGTCGAAGCCCTTGTTGCCGGCCTTGGTCCCGGCGCGCTCGATGGCCTGGTCCAGGGTCTCGGCGGTGATGATCCCGAACGTGACCGGCACCTCGCTCTCCAGGGCCACCTGGGCCACGCCCTTGGTGACCTCGGCCGCGATGAGCTGGAAGTGGGGCGTGTCCCCCTGGATGAGACAGCCCAGGCAGACGACCGCGGCGTAGCGGCCGCTGCGGGCCAGCCGGCGGGCGGCCTGGGGGATCTCGAAGCTGCCCGGCACCCAGGCCACGTCGATGTCGTCGGCGGCGACGCCGTGGCGCTCCAGGCAGTCGCGGGCGCCGGCCAGCAGCTCGCGCGTGATGAACTCGTTGAACCGGCTGCCGACCAGCGCGATGCGCCGGCCGCCGGCGTCGAAGCGTCCCGAGAAGGTCCTACCCATCGGCTTCTCCTCCGTTGCGGCCCCCGGCCGGGGCGGTCTCACCGTCGAGATGCTCCAGCAGGTGACCCATCTTCTGCTTCTTCGTCACCAGGTAGCGGTAGTTGCGCACGTTGGGCCGGACCTCCAGGGGGACGCGGCCCACCAGTTCCAGCCCGTAGCCGGCCAGGCCGACCAGTTTGCGCGGATTGTTCGTCATCAGCAAGAGGCGACGCACGCCGAGGTCGCGCAGGATCTGGGCGCCGATCCCGTACTCGCGCAGGTCGTCCCCGAAGCCGAGGCGGTGGTTGGCCTCGACGGTGTCGTACCCCTCGTCCTGCAGCTGGTAGGCCTTGAGCTTGTTGATCAGGCCGATCCCGCGCCCCTCCTGCCGCATGTAGAGCAGGACCCCCTTGCCCTCCCGCTCGATGGTCCCCAGGGCGGCCTCCAGCTGCTCGCCGCAGTCGCAGCGCAGGGAGTGGAACAGGTCGCCGGTCATGCACTCGGAGTGGACCCGCACCAGCGTCGGCTCCTCAGGGGTGATCGTCCCCTTGACCAGGGCCACGTGCTGGGCGTCGTCCACGGTGGTCGTGTAGGCGACCATGGTGAACTCGCCGAAGCGCGTGGGCAGGGCGACCTCCACCTCGCGGCGGACGAGCTTCTCGTGGGCGCGCCGGTAGGCGATCAGGTCGGAGATGCTGACCAGCCGCAGACCGAAGGTATCGGCGATCTGGCGCAGGCGCGGCAGGCGCGCCATGGACCCGTCCTCGTCCATGATCTCGCAGAGCAGGCCGGTGGGCTGCAGGCCGGCCAGGCGGCAGAGATCCACGGCCGCCTCGGTGTGGCCGGCACGCTTGAGCACCCCGCCGGGACGGGCCTCCAGGGGAAAGACGTGCCCCGGCCGGACCAGGTCCTCGGGGCGGGTCTGCGGGTCGGCGAACAGGGCCACCGTGCGGGCCCGGTCCTGGGCGGAGATGCCGGTCGTCACGCCGTCGGCGGCGTCGACCGAGACGGTGAAGTGGGTCCGCAGCCGCGCCTCGTTGCGGGCGACCATGGGCGGCAGGTCCAGCTCGCGCGCCCGCTCCGGGGTGACGGCCACGCAGATCAGGCCGCGGCCGTGCTTGCTGATGAAGTTGATGGCCTCGGGGGTGACGGTTTCCGACGGGAGGATGAAGTCGCCCTCGTTCTCCCGGTCGGCATCGTCCACGACGATGATCATCTCCCCGCGGCGCAGGGCCGCCAGGGCCTCGTCGATGGAATCCAGCCGGACCTCGCGCTCGCTCATCGTCCTGTCCTTTCCCGCGCCGTGCGCGGTGGATCTCAGCGCCGTCCCCCGCCCCAGCCGCGGAAGAGGATGCCGTCGATGGTCAGCGGTCCGCCGGGTCGGCCGCCGGGATCTCCACCGGCGCCGTCGCGGCGGGTCAGCAGGTCGGTCTCGATGTTCACGGCCTCGCCCGGCCGCAGCGTCCCCAGCTTGGTGGCGCGCTGCGTCTCGGGGATGACCGCCACCGTGAAGCGGTCCGGACCCGGCAGCTCGGCCACGGTCAGGCTGACCCCGTCCACGGCCACCGACCCCTGTGGCACCAGTCGCCGCGCCAGCTCCCGCGGCAGGCGGAACGTGAGCCGCAGGGCGTCGCCCTCCCGGCGCCTGGTGACCAGCCTGGCCGTTCCTTCCACGTGGCCGCTGACGATATGGCCGCCCAGGGGGTCGCCGGCACGCACGGCCGGCTCCAGGTGGACCCGCCGTCCGACGCGCCAGCTGCCCAGGGTCGTCAGGCGGCGGGTCTGGGCGACGGCCTCCACGACGACCTGGTCGCCGCGCCGGTCGGTGACCGTCAGGCAGATGCCGTCCACGGCCAGGCTGTCGCCCACGGCCAGCTCGCCGGCCACCGCGGGCGCGGCGATGGCCAGGGCGGTCACGCCGCGACGGCGGCGTACCTGGCGGAGCGTGCCGATCTCGCGCACCAGGCCGGTGAACATCACGTCCCTCCTTCCGGGGCCCGGGTCAGCGCGTCGCGCGCGGCGGCGAAGGAGCGGCGGTCCCAGACCTGGCACCCGTCGGCGCCGAAGCGGACGGTCCGGGTCAGGTGGAACCGCTCTTGCGGGGCCGCGAACGCCGGCCAGCCGGGCCCGTCGCCCAGGACCACCGGCGCGGTGAACCGCAGCCAGCGGTCCACGCAGCCGGCGGCGAGCCAAGCGGCGGCCAGGCGCGGACCGGCCTCCAGCAGGATGGTATGCCAGCCGCGGTCGGCGGCCCGCCGCAGAAGGTCGCGCGGGTCGACGCCGTCCGAGGCGGTGGCGCAGGGAACGACCTCGGCGCTCGCGGACAGTGAGTCGTCGGTCAGGGGCGCGAAGACGACGTGCCGGTCCTCGCGCCAGCCCGCGACCCGGCTCGTGGCACCGGTGACCACGGCCGGCAACGGGTCCTCGGCCGGACAGTCGTCGGCGTCGGCGGCCAGGCGACCGTCCAGGCGCGGCCGGTCGCGACGGGCCGTCTCGCCCCCCACCAGCACCAGGTCGTGCCACCGCCGTAGCCTGTGCACCTCGCGGCGGGCCGGCTCGCCGGTCAGGTAGAACGGCGCGCCGTCAGGGCCCGCGGCGGGGGCGAAACGCTCGTCCAGGCTGGTGGCGGTCTTCAGGGTGACGAACGGACGGGCGAACCCGTCGGTGGCGGCAAACGGCCAGATCAGCTCCAGGCAGCCGCGGGCCAGCACGCCCACGGTCACGTCGATCCCGCGATTGCGCAGCAGTTCCAGGCCGCCCCCGGGGACGTGCGGGTTGGGGTCGCGCACGCCGACGACCACGCGCGCCACGCCGCAGTCCGCCACCAGCGGGGCGCAGGGCGGGGTCCGGCCCTGGTGGTTGCACGGCTCGAGGGTGACGTAGAGGGTGGCGCCGCGGGCGCGCTCGCCGGCCTCCTGCAGGGCCAGCCGCTCGGCGTGGGGCGTACCTGGACCGTGGTGGACGCCGCGGCCGACGATCTCCCCGTCGCGCACCACGACCGCGCCGACGGGCGGGTTGGGCCACGTGCGACACGGCACCGCCTGGGCCAGGCGGTGGGCGATGGCCATGAAATGGGTATCGCTGCGTCCGTGGGCCATCCCGGTGTCCGTCCTTAGGCGGGGCGCAGGGGACGGCAGGCGCAGCCGCGGGACACGACGGTCCCGCCGCGGGTGCGGCGTCGCGGGCGCCCAACTCCTCCCGTCCAGACTCTCACTGTCGGCCCCGGGATTCCACCGGGTCTGCCGGGCCGCCAGGGCCAGGCTCGCGGGCTGTGACCGCCGGTGGGGACTTCCACCCCGCCCCGAAGTTGAGCTTGTCGTCACGCCGCCCCGTCGAGGGCGGCGATTCCAACCTAGCGGCCCCGTCCGGTACTGTCAAGGCGACCGTCGGCCGGTCAGGAGGCCCCCTCGTCGCCCGTCTCCCTGTCGAACAGCGCCGCCGCGAACTCCTCCGGATCGAACTCGGCCAGATCGTCCGCCTGCTCGCCGACCCCGACGTACCGGACCGGCAGGCCCAGGGTCTCGGCGATGGCGACGACGATCCCGCCGCGGGCCGTCCCGTCCAGCTTGGTCAGGATCAGGCCGTCGACCGGGACGGTCCGGGTGAAGACAGCGGCCTGCTGCAGGCCGTTCTGGCCGGTGTTGGCGTCGACCACCAGCAGGGTCTCCGGGTTGCGGCCGGTGCGGCGGCGGATGACCCGGGCCATCTTGCCCAGCTCCTCCATGAGGTTGGTCTTGGTGTGCAGCCGGCCGGCCGTGTCGACGATGACGATGTCGTGCCCCCGGGCGGCAGCGGCCGAGAGAGCGTCGTGGACCACCGCTGCGGGATCGGCGCCCTGTCCCTGCTGGACGCAGTCCACCCCGACCCGGTCGGCCCAGATGCGCAGCTGCTCGACGGCCGCGGCGCGGAAGGTGTCGGCGGCGGCCAGCAGGACGCGGTGCCCCTCCTGCGTGAAGCGGTGGGCCAGCTTGGCGATGCTGGTCGTCTTGCCGGTCCCGTTGACCCCGACCACGAACAGGACCCGCGGGGCGGTATCCGGGTCCGGCGCGTCAGCCGGCGGCGCCTGCTCCGCGGCCTCCTTCTTCCCCTTGCGGCCCCTTTTCTTCTTCTTGCCGCCGCCGTCGAGCAGCTGGTCCCAGTCGCGGGTCTCCACGCCGCGGGGCTTCGCCTCGCGCAGGGTGCGCACGATGTCGCTGCGGATGACCTCGAGGACCGAGTCGAGGGTCGCCTCCCCCCCCTCCTCCTTCAGGCGCTTCTCGATGGAGCGGGTGATCCGGGTGCTGGCCGCCACGCCCAGGTCGGCCTGGATCAGCAGTTCCTCGATCTGGTCCAGGGTCTCCGGCGACAGCTTCACCCGGCCGCCGAAGATGCTGCCGAGGCGTCCCAGCAGCCCGCGCCTGGTCTTGCCGATCCCCTGCTTCAGTCGCGAGAGAGCGTTCCACATGTCACTCCGCCTCCATGGCCCGGGCCGGGGGTTCGTCCTGCGGTGCGGCAGGCGGCGGCGCCCCGTCGTCGGGGGCAGTGTCCGCGGCCGCCGCGGACTCCTCGTCCGGGGCGTCGTCCTCCTCGCCGACGAAGGTCAGCCGGGGCGGCTCCTCGTCCGCCGGGTCGGCGGCCGGCGCGGCGACGACGGCCTGCTCCGAGACCTGGGCGTCGATCTGGCGGCGGCGCCGGGCGATGGCATCGCCCAGCTCGGCGTCGCTGTGGGAGGCGGCCACGTCCTCGAAGCGGACCGAGACCAGGGAGCTGACCCCCTCCTCCATCATCGTCACGCCGTAGAGGTGGTTGGCCTTCTCCATCGTCAGCTTGTTGTGGGTCACCACCAGGAACTGGGTGTTGCGCGAGAACTCCTGCAGCATGTGGACGAAGCGGCGCACGTTGCTGTCGTCCAGGGGGGCGTCCGCCTCGTCCAGCAGGCAGAACGGCGACGGCTTGATCAGGTAGACGGCGAACAGCAGCGACAGGGCCGTCAGGCACCGCTCGCCGCCGGACAGCAGCCGGATGTGGTCCACCCGCTTGCCGCGGGGCTGGGCCACGACGCTGATGTTGCCCTCCAGCGGGTCGCCCTCGGCTTCGAGGATCAGGTCGGCCCGTCCCCCCTCGAAGAGGGTCTGGAAGACGGCGATGTAGTTGCGCCGGACCTCCTCGAAGGTCTGGGTGAACAGCTGGCGGGCCGTGCGGTTGATCTTGCCGATCGTCGACACCAGGTCGTCGCGGGCCTTCTCCACGTCGGCCAGCTGGGAGCGGAGGAAGTCCAGCCGCTCCTTCTTCTGCTCGTACTCCTCCACGGCCAGGTGGTTGACCGCTCCCAGGGAGCCGAGCTTGCGCCGGGCGTCGGCCAGCAGCTCCTCCGCCTGGGAGACCTGGAAGACGTCGCCGTCGAACTGGAGCTGGGGCGGCAGGGAGTCGCGGTCGAAGGAGCGGATCAGCTCCCGGAAACGCCCCTTGTACTGCTCCTCGATCCTCTCCACGAGGTTGGCCCGGCGGACCTCCAGGGTCGCCAGCTCGGTCTCGCGCGCGTGGATCTGCTCGCGGACCTCCGCGCGCTTGTTCTCGATCTCGCGGACCCGGTCGTGCCAGGCGGCGGTCTCGGTGTGCAGGGCCGTGATGGCCTCGGCGCTGGCCTGGACCAGCAGGCGACGCCGCTCCCTCTCCTCCAGGCCGGTGGCCAGGTCCCGGCGGCGCTGCTCCAGCTCCTGCTCCATGGACGCCAGCTCCTCGCGGATCAGGACGGCCTCCTGCTTGAGCCGACCCTCCGAGGCCTCCATCTCGGCCAGCGACTCCTGGCGGTGCTGCAGGGCCGTGGCCAGCTCGCGCTTCTCCCCCAGCAGGCGGGAATGCTCCAGGCGCATGCTGGCCACCTCGGCTCGCGCGGCGTCCCGTTCCTGCTCCCCCTCGACGACCTGCCGGCGCAGCTCGTCCAGCCGGACGCTGCTGTCGCTCCGCTGGCGCGTGGTCGCGTCCAGCTCGTCGCGCAGCCGCGCTTGCTGCGCGGTCAGCTCCTCCAGGGAGGCGGCCAGCTGCTCGCTGTCCCGCTGGATGGTCTCCAGGCGCTCCTGGAGCGCCTGCAGCCGGCTCTCGTGCTCGGCCGCCTCCACGTGGAGACGGTTCAGGTCGGCGTCGAGGGTCTCGAGGGTGCGGCGCCCCTCGCGGACGGCGGCCGCGAGCTCCTGCTCCCGGGCGAGGATCCCCTCCAGGTCCGCCTCCAGCGCGGCGATCTCCCCGTCGAGGTTGGCCAGCTCCGTCGCCGCGGCCTCCAGCTTCTCGTCCCGGCCGATGAGGCTGACCTCCTCGCTGCGCCCGCGGCCGCCCCGGATCAGGCCGTCGCCGGTCACCAGCAGGCCGTCGCGGGAGACGCAGACGACCTCGGGCGCCGCCTTCGCCGCGGCCCGCCGGCAGGCAGCGTCGTCCGCGAACAGGAAGGTCCTGGCCAGCAGGCGGTGGAGGTGGGCCGGCAGGTCCTCCGGCGTTGCGACGACGTCGAGGGCGCACACGCCGCCCGGGGAGGGAACCGATCCCGGCGCCGCGACGGCGGCGTCGCCGCGCAGGAAGCTGGCACGGCCACGGCCCGAGGCGCTCAGCTCCCCGATCCAGTGCAGGGCCTTCTCCTCCCCCCGCACGACGACCGAATCGATCAGGTCGCCGACCAGGGCCTCGAAGGCGACCGTCCACTCGCCGGGGATCCGCAGCCGGTCGGCGAGGCTGCCGGCGATGTCGGGGTCGTCCTGGCCCGCCTGCAGGATCTCGCGGGCGACGTCGCTGTAGCCGTGGTAGCTCTCCTTGATCCGCTGCAGCAGCTCCTGGCGCGAGCGCAACGACTCCCGCCTGGCCTCGCGCAGGGAGATCTCGTCCCGCAGCCGGGTCGCCTCGTCGCGCGCCTGCTCCAGCTCCCGCTCCCGCCCGGCCAGCTCGCCCAGCAGCTCCCGGCGCCGCGCCATGCCCGTCTCGCGCCGCTGCTGCAGCTCGGCGATCGCCCCTTCGCGCTCGCCGCGCTCGGCGGCGATCCGCTCGCGCTCCTGCTGCAGGGCGGACAGGCGGTCGCGCCGGTTCTCCAGGCGGACCTCCAGCTCCCGCAGCTCGGCCTGGCGACGGTTGTCCTTCTCGATGAACTGCATGTTGAGCTGGGACGCCTTCTCCAGGGCCTGGCGGTCGGCGTCGAAGCGTGACTCGATGAGCTTCAGCTCCTCCTCGCGCCGCAGCAGGGCGGCGGTCAGGTTCTCCAGCTCCTCGACGACGTGCGCCTGGCGGCGCGTCAGGCCGGCGATCTCCTCGCGCACCGACTCCCGGCGACGCTGCAGCTCGACCGCCGACTCGGCGTTGGCTTCCAGGCGAGCGCGGTGGTCCTCGATCCGGTGCTCCAGCAGCAGGACCTGCCGCTCGACCTGCTGCAGTTCGGCGATGAAGGCCTGCAGGGACTCCTCCAGGCCGCGCCTCTCCGCCTCCCGCTCGTCGACGGCCGGCCGGGTGGCCTCGATCCTCGCCTGCAGCTCGGCCAGCTCGCCGGCATCGGCGTCCAGGTCCACGCGCAGCTGCTGCAGTTCCTCCTGCAGGGTCCGCTCCCGGTCGGCCAGGTCTTCGTGCGCCTTGCCGGCCAGCAGCAGGTCCAGGGAGCGGCACTGCTGGTAGAGCCGCTGGTAGCGCCGCGCCTTGCCCACCTGGCGCTGCAGCGAGCGGACCTCGCGCTCGATCTCGTCGGTCAGGTCCCGCAGCCGGTCCAGGTCCTGGCGGGTCTGCTCCAGCTTCCGCTCGGCCTCCTTGCGCCGCGCCTTGTACTTGACGATCCCGGCCGCCTCCTCGATGAGCAGCCGCACCTCCTGGGTGTTCTCGGTCAGGATGCGGTTGATCTTCTCCTGCTCGATGACGCTGTAGGCCGTGTTGCCGACCCCGCTGTCGAAGAACAGGTCGCGCAGGTCGCGCAGCCGCACCGGGGAACCGTTGAGCATGTACTGGCTGATCCCGTCACGGGTCACCCGCCGCCTGATGGCCACCTCGTCGAACTCGATCGGCAGGCCGCGGTCCGCGTTGTCGAACGTCAGGGTGACCTCGCACAGGCCCACCGGCTTGCGCTTACCGGTCCCCTTGAAGATGACGTCCTCCATGCGCTCGCCGCGCAGCTGCTTGGCCGACTGCTCGCCCAGGACCCAGCGGATGGCGTCGACGATGTTGCTCTTGCCGCACCCGTTGGGACCGATGATGGCGGTGATCCCGGTGTCGAACTCGAGGGTCGTCCGGTCGGCGAAGGATTTGAACCCCTGCAGGGTGATGGACTTGAGTTTCACGCTGTCATCCCGTGGCTGTGGGTGCACTGGTCACTGCAGGTGACGCATGTTGACCGGCATGGCGTAGTCGACGCCCAGCCGTTGCTTGGCACTGTCGACGGCGGCCCTCGCGGCGGCCAGCGACGGAAAGCTCCCGACGTAGATCCGGTACCACCACTTCCCCTTGTGCCGTTCGCGGCGGATCAGGCCACGGACGCCACCCCGCAGCTCCAGCTTCCGCAGCTCGTGCAGGGCACCGAGACTGTCGCTCAGGGAACTGATGTGCAGGCAATAGCCCTGTCCGCCGACCGGCATCAGGAAGGGATCGCGGCCGACGGTGGTATCGGCGGCGACCCGAGCTGTCGACGGCGGGACTGTTCCTGCCGCCCGTTCCCGCATCCCGACGGCGACGCTGTCGGCGGCCGCGCTGTCCGCCCGGGCAACGCCCGCGCCGGTCGTCCCCGCCGCGGCGGCCTGCAGGGTATCCGGCCCCGGCACGACCGGGGACGCCGGGATCTCCTGCTCGGTGATACCCGGCTGCCTTCGCTCCTCGCGCAGGATCCCGAACCACCAGGCGGCCGACAGGATCAGCAGGACCGTCAACAGGACCGCCAGCCTCCTGAAGACGGCGGACGAACCGGAATGTCCCTGTCCCGAGCCGCGGCCCTGCCCACGCCCCCCTGCCGCGACGTCGGTTTCCCGCATCCCCGCAGCTCCCGGCGTGTCGGCAGCGGGCTCCACGATCAGCAGGGGCTCGAGTCCCAGCCGCCAGCCGGCCGGCCCCTCCAGCGAACCACCGCAGAGGACCAGACCGGCATCCTGGATCCCCAGCCAGGGGGCGGCCAGATCGCTGCCGGGGATGGCGACGACGACATGGTCGAACTCCTCGCGCAGGTCCGCTGCCAGAGCCGCGGCCTCGTCCGCGGTGAGCCGGACCGGGTGGTAGCTGCCCACGCCGAGCAGGACGATCTCGCCCGCGTCGTCCGTGGTCACGGGACTCCCGGCCCGCCGCGGCGAGATGCCGTAGCGGACGACGTCGATCCATCCCTCCCGCTCCCGGTCCTCCGCCCAGGCGGTCAGGTCGGGACGCTGGTCGTCCCCGTCGAGCAGGGCGACCCGGCGCCCGGAGGCGGCCAGCAGGCGGGCCAGCGCCAGCGCGACACCGGCGCGACAGGCCGTCTCCGGTGGGGCGGAGGCCACGAGCAGGACCACCGGCAGCTCATCCCCCGCCAGCGGCGGCCGGGCAGCGGCGAGGAGCCGGTCGGCCCAGGCGCGCGCGGCGCCAGGGGTCGCTCGCAGGCCGGGGAAAACCGTCAGGTCCACCGCGGGAAGCTGCCAGACCGCAGGACGACCTTGCTCACCCATTCCCCGCCTCCTCACGCTGTCCCAGCTGTCGCCAGGCTCGCCGCAGCGCCTGGACGAGGACGGGCGGGTCCTCCGGCGCCAGCGAGCGCAGGTCCACCGCCAGCCCCTGTTGACCGATGCGCGCCAGGACCGCGGGATCACCGGTCCGCAGCAGCCGGTGGACCGTCTCCAGATCCTCGCGGGGGCCCTGCCACTGGAGCAGGCGCGACGGCAGTTCCGCCTCGGCGCTGCAGCCGCCTCCCACCTGGGCGACGCCCTCGACCAGTTCGCCGCGCCAGCCCGCCGGCTGGTCCGCCGCCAGTTCCTCCAGCAGCCCCCGTCCCAGCTCCTCCAGCTCCGCGAGGGGACGGACGATGGCCGCCAGGGTCGGCACCGCGTCGAGCTGTTCCCCGGCCAGGTAGTGCGTCACCGTCCCGTCCAGCGCGGCCAGGGTCGTCTTGTCGACCCGGAAGGCCCGCCGCATGGGGTGCTCCCGCAGCCGTGCCACCAGGTCCCGGCGACCCAGGACGATCCCGGCCTGGCAGCCGCCGAACAGCTTGTCGCCGCTGCAGGTCACCAGGTCGGGGCCGGCCGCCAGCTCCGCGGCCAGGGGACGCTGGTCCAGACCGGCAGCGCCGGCCAGGTCGGCCAGCAACCCGCTGCCGGCATCGTAGACCAGCAGGTGCCCCCTGCTGTGGCAGGCCTCGGCCAGGTCGGCCAGGGCGACCTCCTCCGTGAAACCGCGCAGGCTGAAGTTGCTGCGGTGGACCTTCAGGACGACCGCTCCCGGGACCAGGGCCGCGAGGTAGTCGTCGAGGGTCGTCCGGTTCGTCGTGCCGACCTCGACGAGCTCGCAGCCAGTCTCGGCGACGATCTCGTGCATCCGGAACGAGCCGCCGATGGCCACGACCTCGCCGCGGGAGAGGACGACCCGGCCCGCGGCGGCGGCGACCCGCAGGGCGAGCCAGACGGCCGCGGCGTTGTTGTTGACGACCAGGGCATCCTCGGCGCCGGTCAGCAGGGCCAGCTTCCGTTCCACGCCACGACCGCGGTGTCCCCGGCGGTTGGCGACCAGATCGATCTCCAGGTCGACGGGGTGGCGGGCGGCCAGCGTCGCCCAGGCCACGGCCTGCTCGGGGTAGCGCGAACGCCCCAGGTTCGTGTGCACGATGATCCCCGTGGCGTTGACGACCCGCCGCATCGCCGGTGCGAGCAGCGCCGCGTGCTCGGCGACGATGCGCTCGACGAGCTCGGCGTGGAGCCGCTCGCGCGAGACGGCGCCGCCGCCTCTGTCCGCCAGCAGCTCGCGCCGCCGGTCGTCGACGACCTCCTGGACCAGGCGGGTCACCCACGTGCGGGCCGGACCGGCCAGCAGCGGGGCCACGGCCGGGTCCTCGAGCAGGGCACCCACCGGGGGCAGATAGCGCAGATCGGAGGTCGCCATGGGGGCTGCCGTCCCTCTCGGTCGGGGATTCCCAGGTGTCGGATTCTCGTGCAATCGTGGCCGCCAAACATACCAGACACGGCGTCCACTGTCCAGCCGGGGAGCCGGTTGCTCCGTCGCTGGACAGATGCTCTTCCCCCTTCTACCCTGATGGTTGTGCCCCGGTAAATGTGTTTCCGCAGTCCACACGGGAGTCGTTCGCATGATCGCCAACAACGACAATGAGTTATGGTTCCCCTGCGACCTGACGAAAGCGGGGACACGATTGCCGCGGCACCGGCCCTGGGACCACGGGACGTCGAGGCGGCACCGCCCCGCATCCCTGCCCGGCAGCTCGTCGGCGGCTGTCCTGCTGGCCCTGCTGCTGGTGGCGCTGGCGGGGTGCGCCCACCGGCCGCACCGTCCCGCCTTTCCGCCCGGCTACGACCTGCCCGGGGAACCGTGGCGGGAGATCGACACCACCCCCCTGCGGGGCCGGAGGATCGTGCTCGATCCCGGCCACGGCGGATTCTTCCGCGGGGCGATCGGCCGGGACGGGCTGGCCGAGGCCGACGTCAACCTGGGCGTGGCCCTGTACCTGCGCGGCCTGCTGGAGTGGGCCGGCGCCGAGGTCCACCTGACCAGGAGCGTCGATCGCGACTTCCTCACACCGGCCGACTCGTCCCTGGCGGCCGACCTGGCGGCGAGGGTGGCCCTGGTCGACTCGCTCCGGCCCGATGTCTTCGTCTCCCTCCACCACAACAGCAACCCGCGCCTCGACCGCTCCCTCAACGAGACCCAGACCTACTACCCGGCCGGTCGCGACGGCGCCGACCTCGACCTGGCCCGGGCGATCCAGCGCCGGCTGGTCCGCAACCTCGGCATCACCCCGGCCCGGATCCTGCCGGGCAACTTCTACGTCCTGCGCCACAGCACCTGCCCGGCCGTCCTGGGCGAGCCGGCGATGCTCTCCAACCCGGCCGTGGAGCGGCGCCTCTCCCTGGCCGAGAAACAGCAGCTCGAGGCCAGGGCCTACTTCCTCGGACTGCTCGACTACTTCCGCGGCGGCACGCCGGCGTGGTCACCGCCGCGGATCGCGGAACGGGACGGACGGCGCAGTGTCCGGTGGGCCTACCTGCCCGGCGGGCGCCCCGGCGCCGGCGGGCCGGCGCTCGATCCCACGTCGGTGGAGCTGCGGATCGACGGCGTCCCCGTCTCCCCGGCGATCGATCCTGCCGACGGGACCGTCGTCTGGCACCCCGGCGATGCCGTGTCGCGCCGCCCCCACGTCGCCGTCCTGCGGGGTTGCAACCTGGCCGGCCGGGCCACTCCGGTCCGGCGCGACACCATCCGGCCATCGCGTGAACGGTTCCGGTTCGCGGTCGCCCGCGACGGCACGGGACGACGGCGCCTGGAGTGGCGCAGCGACGGATCGCCCCTGGAATCCTTCGCTTCCCTGGTCCTCGCCTCCCCTGCCGCGGCGGACTGGCGCCTGACCCTGCCGCCGGGCCGCGGCGCCCGCGGCTCCATGGTCCTGCCCGCGGGCACGCCCGATCCCCTGCCGCCGCTGCGGCTCCTCTGGCGGCGCGTGGACGGGGCCGCCGGGGAGGAGACACCCGCTTGCGACGTGGACCGGGACGACCTGGCGGGCCACCGCTGGACGACGCTCGTGGCCGCCGATCCGTGGCCGGCGGCGGCCGTACCCGGCGGCGTCTGGCACGACTTCAGCTCGCGTCTGGCCGGGGGACTGCCCCTGCCAGCGGTCGCCCGCGACGCGACCGTCGTCCCCCTGCCGGTCGACCGGCCCGTCTGGCTGCAGTCCGCGGGGGCCCGGCCGCTGCTCTGGCCGCCGGACGGCGTCCCGGCGACTGCCGTGACCGCTGCCGCTGCCCCGCCCCCCGACACCCTGCGCTGGGAGCCGTTGGTCCCCTCCCTGGCCGGTCTGACGGTGGTGGTCGATCCCTCCGGCGGCGGTCGCGAGGACCAGGGACGCGACCTGGTGGGACGCAGCGGCAGCGGCCTCAACCTGGCCCTGGCGCGCTGCCTGGCCGCGTTCCTGCGCGGCGCCGGCGCCACCGTCGTCATGACCCGCGAAGACGACCGTCTCGTCGCCGACCAGACCAAGGTCCTGCTGGCGGACGCGGTCGGTGCCGACCTCTACCTGGGCCTGGCCAGGGCGGGCGAGGACGGACCGGCGTGGCGCGTCCTCCACCATCCCGGCAGCACGCGCGGCGAGGCATGGGCCCGCGCCCTGGCGGCGGCCCTGCCGGTGACGGGCGTCACCGACACGGTCGGTGTGGATGCGGCCTACGACTATCTCCTGCGCCAGACGGCGTGCCCGGCCGTCGTCGTCGTCCTGCCCCGACCCGGCGCCGCGGGCGGGCCGCCGGAGACGGAAGAGCTGCTGGTCTGCTGGCAGCGCTGCCTCGCCTCCGCGCTGTTGACCGGGACGGCCCTGCGGGACGGCGGCAGCCCGGCCGCCGCGGCTGCCGCGACCGATTCCCTGCTCCGCGCCGTCGCCACCGCGGGTGAGACGCCCGACTGGTTGCTCGTCGACGGCAACTGGCTCTGGACCCCACCCCCGTCAGGCACTGGCTGGCGCGCCTGCCTGCCGCTGCGGGGACGACGCCATCTCTGCGAGGTGCACAGGGACGACCGCTGGGAGCTGCTGCTGGTCGACCGGTCGGCGTCGGACACCTGGCGGGCGCATCCCCTGGCGGTCCGGTCTCCCGGAGGGGTGGCGGCTGCCGGCGGGG
>CAYTEO010000001.1:80381-86866 GCA_964436825.1 uncultured Fibrobacteraceae bacterium
GCCGGCGGGGACAGTCAGTGGCGATGGACCGTAGGCAGGAGGCAACGGGCGGTCTTTCCCCCCGCCACCACGGCGGCCGTCGCGGGCGGTTTCTGGCGAGCACGGCCACGGCCCTGGGCCTGATCCTCCTGCTGGGGCTGTTCAGTCCGCCGTGCCTGCGTCGCCCGGAGCCCATCTTCTCCGGCCGCCCGGGACCGCTCCACCTGCTGCCGGAACTCGCCATCGACGAGGGAACCGACCCCCGGCACAGCGAGGCTCGACCGGTCCCCTCCCCCGCAGCGGGGCCTGCGGCCCCGGAACCCGCAACGGAAGGCACCCCGGCACCGGCCCCGTCGCCCCCCGGCGCGGTCCCGCAGGGGCCGGCGCCGCCGGCCGTCGAGCAGGCGCCGGACGGACGCGCCTCCGTCGCCTTGTCGCTGCCGTCCCAGACGAATCCCTGCTTCCGGCTCGTCCACCAGGTCTACCCCGACTATCCCCCGACCGTGGGGCTGCTTCCCTCCGCGGTGCGGGTGAAGGTGGCCTTCTTCGTCGATCCGCGCGGCGAGGTCACCGGCGCCTACATCCTCTCCTCGGACGGACCGCCCGAGTTCGGCGAGGCGGCCCTGGCGGCGGTCCGGCAGTGGCGCAACGAGCCCGTGCCGGAGCAGTGCGCCGAGGTGTCGGGATTCTGGCAGCCGCTGCTGGTCGTCTTCGAGCGGCCGGTGCCGGTGCCCGGTCCCCCGGCGGGACGGTGACACCGGCAAGGGAGAGGGACGCGGGAGGGCCGCGCCGGCGGCCTACCGGCCCAGGAGCGTGTCGGGCTGATCCGTCGCGACCGGCCCCGCCACCGCCGCCGTCGTGTCGGCCACGGCCAGGACGTCCGTGAACAGGGAGGTGGGGAACGGGACGATCTCCCCGTCGCGGTACATCCTCAGGGCGGCCGCCAGGCGCGGCCAGGCCGTGCCGGGATCGACACGGTCCAGGTCGGCCAGGCGCTCGGCCAGGGCCGCGGCCAGGCTGTCGGGGCGCTCGCACCCCCGGTCACCGATCGTCCGCAGCAGCAGGCGTGTCGCCAGGTAGGACCGCCGGGCGATGGCCCGCGCCTCCGCCGGCTGGTCCTCCGCCGACCAGTCCCGCTGGAACTCCTCGACCCAGTCGGGCGGGAAGAGCGCCGTGTCGCTCGGGAAGACGGCCCGGTCCAGGACCATTCCCACCTCGCGGGCCAGCCTGGGGGAGTTCCAGTCGCTGATACCGAGGATCAGGGCCCCCGCCCGGTAGAAGTCGAGCTGGGGGCCGAGCAGGACCATCTGGTCCACGCCGGCGGGGACGAAGATCGCCTCGGGCAGGTGGGCGACGAGCCGGGAGAGCGGTTCGCGGAAATCGGTCAGGCCGGTGTTGAACGCCTCGACGGCGACGATCCGCCCCCCGAGATCGGTCACGGCCGTGGCGAAGACCTCGGCGGCCCGCGCCCCGTCGCGCGTGTCGGGATGGAGGACGGCCAGGTCGCGCTTGAGCAGGACCTGGACGGCCAGCCGGGCCAGCAGGCGCGCCTCGAAGGCGCTGGTGATGTTCGTCTGGAAGACGGTCGGCGCCAGCTCGGCGATCCGCTCGTTGGTGGCCGTGGGCGAGACCAGGGGGATCCCCGCCGCGGCGGTCACCAGCGCCGCCGGCACGGTCGTCCGGCTCAGCAGGCAGCCGACAACCGCGATGGGGCGCTCCTCCGCCAGCAGGCGGCGGGTCGCCAGGGCGGCCACGACCGGGTCGCCCTCGCTGTCGTGGACCGACAGGGTGTACTGTCGCCACCCCAGCCGGTTCTCCCGGTCCCGGGCGGCCTCGACCCCGTCGTAGAAGGCGTTGCCCAGGACGGTGTAGCGGCCGGTCAGGGGACAGACGACGCCGATGTGCAGGACGTCGGCCCCCTCGGCGGGCGGTCGCGGCAGGGCCCGCTTGCCGATCTCGACGCCGGGACCGTGGAGCAGCTGCTCCGCCCGGGCCAGCCAGTCGTCGCGCGGCCCCTCGCCCTCCAGGACGGCGATGGCGTCGCGCGCCTCCGCCTCCCGCCCCTCGCCGAGCAGCCGCTCCAGCCAGAGGTAGCCCAGGTAGCTGCGCAGGGGTGTGGACGGGTGGTCCGCCCGCAGGGCCGCCAGGTCGTCGGCCGCCAGGTCGGGGGCCACGGCGGCGAGGGCCTCGGCCAGGCGCTGGCGGTCGGCCGGGGCCGTCGCCAGGGCATGGGCCCGCAGCAGGGCGTCGGCCGCGCGACGCGCGTCACCCGCCTGCCGCAGCAGGTCGCCCCGCAGTTCCCACAGGGTCACCGCCCGCGGGCCCGCCGGGTGGACGGCCAGGTACTCCCCCAGCAGGGTCAGGGCCTGCGTCCGGTCACCGCTGCGCGCCGCGGCGCGCGCCGCCAGCTCGACGACCCTGTCCTGCCGGGGGTAGCCGGCGTAGTGGTCGATCAGCTCGTAGGCGACCGACAGGGTCTCACGGTCGCGCCCGGCGGCGTAGGACTCCTCCATGCGGGCCAGCAACCGGTCGGCCGTCGCCAGCCGCTGCGGTGGCAGGGACGGAGCGCCCCGCGTGGCGGGTCGGGAGGGGCCGCCGCAACCGGTCAGCAGCGGAACCAGCAGCAGCAGCAGGACGCCGAGGACGGGCGGCAGGAGACGGGACTGGCGACGACGGTTCACGGTTGCGATCCTCCCTTGTCCTCCCCGGTGGCGCCGGAGGCGACGGGTTCGATCCGGAACGCCCGGCGGGCGACGACCAGGCCGTCGCCGTCCAGGACGACGACCTCCCAGCGGCCGGTCCAGGCCGGCAGGATCCGTTTGCACGACCAGGTCCGCCAGTCCGGGGAACGGACCGGCAGCACGACCCGGGCGCGCGTCTTCCCCTCGTGGTACCAGACATGGGTGACGGACGTCGTGTCGGCAGCCCCGACGACCCGCGTCAGGCAGCAGAGACGACCGACCGTGGCGGGGAAGACCTCCCCCTCGCCGGTGAGGGAGCGCCGCGCGCGCTCGACCTCCGTCCCGATCCCCATCTCCACGACCCGCAGGGACGAGCCGCTGTCGGCCGGTGCCGCGACCGGCGCCGCGTCCTGCGCGGCGGCCACCGCCGCACCCGTCGCCAGCAGCAGGGGGACCAATACCCGCATCAAGCCTCGCATCGGCAACCTCCCGCCGGGGTCCTGTTCCTTCTGCATCGGCAGCTCCGCGCCGAGACATAGCACAGAGAAGGGGGCGCCGCAACGCCCCCCTCTCCACGCACCCGCGCGTGGGGATCCTACTTGCCCAGCCTGCGCAGCTCCTCGATGCTCGTCGGGGAGTGGAAGTCCAGCTCGTCCATGTGCTCGAGCATGAACTCGGCCTGGTCGCGCAGGTTCGTGTCCGGATACTCGCGCAGCATGCGACGCAGGTAGCCCTTGGCCCGGTTGGTGTCCCCGTAGTAGTCGATCACGAGGTTGGCCTTCATGAACAGGGCCATGGGGGCGTACTCCGTCTCGGGGAAATCCTCGGCGACCATGTCGTACAGGGCCTCCGCCTTGTCGGGGTCGCGGGTGAGCATCGCCCGCTTGATCAGCGCCTCGGGCCCGATCCCCTTCCCCGGCCGGTACTCGCCGAAGTAGGTCACGCCGTACTGCCGGCGCAGCTGGGCGAGGGTCTCCTCCAGCTTCTGCCGCTGCAGCTGCGGCTTGAGCTTCTGGACGATCTGGTCCCTGGCCTCGTCGAGGGTGAGCGGACGCTCGGGCCGCTTCTGGAGGATCTCCACGACGTGCCAGTCGGTGCCGATCTTGACCGGCTCGTGGATCCCGACGGGCCAGTCGAAGACGGTGTCGGTGAACTTGGCGTAGTAGGGAATCCCGTCGATGAAGCCGCCCCGGTTGAACCAGCCCAGGTCGCCGGCCCGCTTCGCGGTCGTCTCGTTGCGCGAGTAGATGGCCACGACGTAGGGGAACTTGGCGTCACGACCCTTGCCGTGCATGAGCTGGTCGTAGGCCTTGCGGGCCTCCTCCTCGGTGTTGCACTGGATGTGACGGGCCTTGACCGCCGGCAGCGCCTTAAGCTCGTCCTGGTGGAGCTTGTAGTAGGCGATGACCTGGTCCTCCGTCGGCTCGGCTTCCTTGTAGACCTTCATGTCGCGGTAGCCGTCGATGAGGGTCGAGCGGCGCAGGCTGATCAGCTGCTGGGCGACCCTGGGATCGAGGTAGACCTTGTCGGCCACGGCCTGCTGGGCCAGCAGGGCCTCCTGGATCATGTAGTGGAGCAGCATCTGCTTCCACTCCGGTCCCGAGAACCGCGACTTCAGCTGCTGGGGCAGTTCCTGGTAGCGCAGCTCGATGTCACGCTCGGTGATCGACACGTCCCCCACCTTGGCGACGACCGGCGTCGTGTCCTTGAAGCCGTTCCCGAAGTAGTGGTCGACGCGGAACTCCGCACCGTCGTCCTTCCCGTTGCAACCGGCCAGCAGCAGGGCTCCCAGCAAGCCCGCCAGCAAGACCGACCAGCCATGGCGTCGCTGCATCGTCACGCACCTACCTTTCCCGAGTCCGGAGCGTTCACAGCAGGTCGTCGCGACCCGCCCGCTCCAGCATGTCGATCAGTTCCTTGATGGACTGGACCTCGTCCCGGGCGCAGACGAGGACGGCGTCCTCCGTGGCGACGACGACCAGGTCGTCGACCCCGATCAGCGCCAGGGTCCTGTCGCCGGCATGGACGATGTTGCCCGTACTGCGAAGCGAGAACACGCGACCGAGGCCCCGGTTCCCGGCGCCGAGGTCCGGGGCGACCTCGCCCCAGGTGTCCCAGCTCCCCAGGTCCGACCAGCCGAACCGGGCCGGCAGGACCGCGAAACCCGTCAGGTTCTCCATGACGGCATAGTCGATGGAGACCGACGGGCACTCCGCGTAGGCCTCAGCCAGCCGCTCGGCGAAGGCGGCGGTCCCGTGCGCCGCGACGGCCGGGGCGACGCACGCCGTCACCTCCGGCGCGTGCCGCGCCAGGCGTTCCAGCAGGGCCCCGGCGCGCCAGACGAACATCCCGCTGTTCCAGAGGTGGCGCCCGCCGGCGAGATAGGCGGCGGCCGTGGTCGCGTCCGGCTTCTCCACGAAGCGGAGCCCGCGCCGGACGGCCTCGCCGGTCCCCTCGGTCTCGATGTAGCCGTAGCCGGTGGCGGGCCGGTCGGGGACGATCCCGAAGGTGACGACCTCCTCGCCGCCAGCGACGAGGGACATGGCGTCGGCGAGCTGTGCCCGGAAGGTGTCGGGATCAGCGATGAGGTGGTCGGCCGGCAGCAGGGCCAGGGGAACGTCGGGGCCGGAGAGACGGGCGACGATCCCCGCCGCCAGGGCGGCACAGGGCGCCGTGTTGCGCCCGACCGGTTCGCCGACGACGTGGCCGGAAGGAAGTTCCGGGAGCAGGCGGCGAACGGCCGGTTCCTGCTCCCGGTTCGTGACGACCAGCAGTCGCTGCCGATCCAGCAGCGGCGCGATACGCTCGTAGGTGGCCCGCAGCAGGGGGACGTCACCGTCCAGCGGCAGCAGCTGCTTGGGACGGCGGCGGCGGCTCAAGGGCCAGAATCGGGTCCCTCGACCGCCGGCCATGATGACACCGTAGCCGGTGTCCGTCCCGGTGCCGCGCCGGCCGCTCACGGTCTCACCGCCGCCCCCCGGCCGGCATCAGTCACCGGCCCTGACGACCCAGACCTTGATCTCGACGACCACGTCCTCGTGCAGGGCGATGGGCACGGTGTAGACGCCGAGCTGCTTGATCGGTTCTTCCAGGCGGATCTGCTTGTGGTCCACCTCGTGGCCCAGCTTGGCCAGGGCCTCCGCGATGTCGCGCTCGTGGACCGCCCCGTAGAGCTTGTCGTCCTCGGACGCCTGGACCTGGATGGTACAGGAGACGTCCTTGAAGGCGGCGGCCTGCTCCTCGGCGGCACGGCGCTGCTTGGCCTCCCGGACATGGGCCCAGCGGGCCAGCTCGGCCATCTGGCGGCGGTGGCTCTCGTCGGCGACCACCGCCAGCCCCTTGGGGATCAGGTAGTTCCTGGCATAGCCCCGCGCCACCGAGACGGTCTGCCCGGCCTCGCCCAGATGCTCGACCTTCTGCAACAGGATCACATCCATGGCTCACCTCTCACGGTTGCCGGCGGGCCGGCGTTACCGGTAGTACTCCTTGACGAACGGGATGAGCGCCAGATGCCGGGCCCGCTTGATGGCCGTCGCCAGGGCCCGCTGGTGCTTGGGGCAGGTCCCGGTGTTCCGGCGGGGAGCGATCTTCCCCCGCTCGGTCGTCATCTTGCGCATCAGGTCCACGTCCTTGTAATCGATGGCCACGATGCCCTCGACGCAGAAGAAACAGGCCTTCTTCTTGGCTGGGCGCTTCTTCTTCTTTTTCTTGTCCCTGGCTCGAGTCTTGGCCATGGCTCACTCGCTTTCGCTGTCGTTCTCACCCTCGGCCGGCTGCGCGCCGGTCGCCTCGCTGGTCTCGGCGGGCTGCTCCGCCGCGGGCGCT
>CAYTEO010000001.1:86966-192627 GCA_964436825.1 uncultured Fibrobacteraceae bacterium
CGGCTGCGCGCCGGTCGCCTCGCTGGTCTCGGCGGGCTGCTCCGCCGCGGGCGCTGCCGCCGCGGGGGCGGCCACCGGCTCGCCGGTCCTGGCGCTCTGGCGCCGGGCGCGATTGGCCTCGTTGCGCTCCCGCCACAGCTCGTCCTGGACGATCAGGTGCCGCAGGACCAGGTGGTCCAGACGCAGCTCGGTGTCCAGACGCGCGATCGCCTCACCCTCGCACTGGAAGCGCAGGTGCATGTAGTTGCCGCGCGTCTCGTGCTGGATGGGGTAGGCCAGCTGCCGGATCCCCCAGTGGTTCTTCTCGGTGATCTCACCGCCGTGCTCGGCGACGATGGCACCGATCTTCTCCACACGGGCCTCCAGCTCCGTCTCGGGCTGATCGGGGTGCAGGATGAAGACAGTCTCGTACTTCCGCATGGTGTCACCTCCCTTCGGACCGAACGACCCGGGCTCCTGCCCGCGGCTGCGGGGGACCCGGGTAGGGATGGATGGCGATCCGCCGGGGCGGACCGACCTGTAGCTCCGGACGAACCGGACGGGCAATGATAACAGCCGCGGCGGTCCGGCGCAACCGTCAGTCGCCGATCACGACCCTCCGGTTGAACCGCGACGCCGCCGCCTCGTACCCCTCCCGGAGGTAGGTCTCCAGGGCCTCGCAGGCCGTCCCGACGAGCTGCTCGCTCTCCTCCCACGCCGCGTCGTCGAACGGTTCCAGGACGTAGTCGCTCCACCGCTCGGCCGGCAGCTCGCCGTCCAGGGGGCCGACCCCCAGGCGGCAGCGGGGGAACTCCTCCCCCCCCAGGACCCGCACCAGGGACTCCAGGCCCCGGTGCCCGCCCGGCCCGCCGCGTCGGCGCAGGCGGAGCGACCCCAGCGGCAGGGCGATGTCGTCGCAGACGACCAGGGGGGCGACCGCCGCGTCCCGGTCCGTGTCGTCCCCGTCGGCGACCGCCCGGCCGCCCAGGACGATCCCCTCGGCCCGGGCCCACCGCCGCAGCGCCTCGCCGCTGCGGTTCATGTAGAGCAGCGGTTCGACCAGGACGACCTCGCTGCCCGCCACCGTGCCCCGGGCGACGCGGCAGCCGTCGCGGACCCGGGCCCACGCCAGGCCGGCACCGGCGGCGAGGGCCTCGACGACCCGGAAGCCGATGTTGTGGGGGGTGCGCTCGTACTCGCTCCCCGGGTTGCCCAGGCCCACGATGATCGTCACCGTCGACGCCCTCCATCAACGCGGCGAGGGAGCAGTCATCGCCCCCTCGCCGGAACCGTTTCCCGTCTGGTCCGTCCCGCGCGGCTCACTCGCCGTCGCCGTCCCCCTGCTCCTGCTGGGCCTCCTCGCCCTCGGCACCCTCCTCGGCCTCTTCCTCCTCGGCGACGAAGGCGGTCGTGGCGAGCTTCAGGACCATCTCGTCGGCCGGGGTGACGATCCGGCCGGCCGGGGTCGTCAGGTCGCCGACGGTGATCTTGTCGCCCACCGAGAGGCCGGAGAAGTCGACGTCGATGGCGGCAGGCACCTCCATGGGCAGGCACTCCACCGTCACCGTCCGGCGCACGACCTCCAGGTTGGCATCGCCGCTGCGGACGGCGCGGTTCTCGCCGGTGATGTTCAGGGAGACCTCCACCTCCAGCAGCTGGTCCAGGGGGATGTCCAGCAGGTCGATATGGAGGATCTCGTCGGTCACCGGATGGACCTGGATCTCCTGGAGCTTGGCGACGAACGAATCGTCCGTCCCCTCGACGGTCATGGCCAGCAGGGCGTTGTAGCCGCCGTGCTGGAAGGCGCGGCGCAGCTCGGCGGTGTCGAGCTCGATGGTCGTGTTGCTGCGCTTGTTCCCGTAGACCACCGCGGGGGTCCGCCCGGCGGCGCGGGTCCGGCGATTGGCGTTCTTGCCGGTCGTCGACCGCGGGTAGACGATCATCTCGTAGAGAGCCATGCGTATGCCTCCGGTCGGGCGACGCCGGCGCGAGCCTCCCGGCCACGCCTGCTGTTCGCCACTGGTTGCTGGATTTCACAAAGGACCGCCTAATAAAGCAGATCCCGGCGCCGCTGTCAAGGTCTCGCGGTCAGAGGAACAGCTTGCTGACGGTCTTCTCCAGATGGATCCGCTCGATCGCCTCGGCCAGCAGGTCCGACATGTCCAGGACCTTCACCTTCCGGCACTCGGAGTGGCGATGGAAGGGGATCGTGTTGCTGACGACGACCTCCCGCAGCGGCGAGGCCTCGATCCGCTCGATGGCCCTGCCCGACAGCAGGGGGTGGGTGCAGCAGGCCGTCACCGAGACGGCTCCCTGCTGCATGCAGACCTGGGCCGCCTCTGTGATCGTGCCCGCCGTGTCGATCATGTCGTCGAAGATGATGACGTCCTTGCCGGCCACGTCCCCGATGAAGTTCATCACGACCGCCTGGTTGGGGGCGGGACGGCGCTTGTCGACGATGGCCAGCGGCGCCTCCAGGCGCTTGGCGAAGGCCCGGACCATCTTGATGCTGCCGACGTCGGGAGCGACGACGGCCAGGTTGTCCCGCGGCCAGTCCGCGAAGTGCCGCAGCAGGACCGGCGCGGAGTAGAGGTGGTCCAGGGGAATGTCGAAGAAGCCCTGGATCTGCGGGGCGTGCAGGTCGATCGTCAGGACCCGCTGGGCCCCGGCCGTGGTGATGAGGTTGGCCATCAGCCTGGCGGCGATGGGGACACGGGGCTGGTCCTTCCGGTCCTGGCGCGCATACCCGTAGTAGGGGACGACAGCGGTGACGCGGCGGCACGAGGCGCGCCGCACCGCGTCCAGCAGCAGCAGCAGTTCCAGCATGTTGTCCCCGGGCGGGAAGGTGGGCTGGATGACGAAGACGTCGGTGCCCCGGATGTTCTCGTTGATCTTGATGCGGATCTCGCCGTCGGAGAAGCGGTCGACCTCGACGTCGAGCAGGGGGAGCTGGAGATTCTCCGCGATCCGCCGGGAGAGCTCCCGGTTGGCGTTACCGGAGATCAGGACGAGGTCGTCCATGGCCGGGGACTCCTCCTTGAACATGGCGCCCGCGAACCGGTTGCCGGACCGCAGCGCCGTCCAGAAAAAAAGCCGCCGTCGGCGGTCGTCACGGTCCCGTCGTCCCACGTCCAGGATCTGGCTGGGGCGGCAGGATTCGAACCTGCGAATGCAAGGACCAAAACCTTGTGTCTTACCACTTGACGACGCCCCAGCCCGACCGGATCAGAATTGCTCCTCCAAGGCGGAGTCGGCATCGTCGAGCCCGGACTGGACGGGGACCTCTCCCCGCTCGGCCCGGCGCAGTTCCTCTTTGTAGGCGGCGATGATCTGGCTCTCCATCCAGCGCCTCGTCTCGGCGTTGATCGGATGGGCGATGTCCTGGTACGTCCCGTCCTTCCGCTTGCGGTTGGGCATCGCCACGAACATCCCGTTGCCGCCCTCGATGATCTTCAGACCACGGATGACGAAGCAGTTGTCGAGAGTGATGCTGGCGAACCCGCGGAGCTTGTCATCGTCCCGCAACGTGATCCTGATTTCGGTGATCTCCAAGACAGCACCTCTCCCTGGTCGCTTCCTGGTCGCCAGCGAATCGTGGTCTCAGCCCTCCGTGACGACCACCCCCGCTGGATGAGGACCTGCTTCGAACATGCGCCAGCCTTCGGGTACGAGCCGCTCCAAGAGCCCGTGCGGCTGACCGCTGTCGGGAAAGACGGCGTACAGGGCCGACCCGCTGCCGCTCAGCATGGCGATGGGAGCTGCCCGCCGCAATTCCACGAGAACCCGCTGCAGCTCGGGGTGCGCCGGCAGGACGACCTCCTCCAACCGGTTGCCTCCGAACCAGGAACTCCCTGGAAAGCGGGCAATTAACGACTCCACGTAGCCGATGTTAGCTTTTGGCCCCCGGGTTGTCAATCCCATATTCAGCTGGCCGTAGATCTCCGCCGTTGCCAGGGCGAAAGGCGGTACCAGCACCAGGAACCGCCCCCGCCGGATCGGCGAGAGGGGGGTCAGCTCCTCGCCCCTGCCCCGACCCAGCTGGGTCCCGCCCCGCAGGAAGAAGGGGACGTCCATTCCCAGCCGGGCCGCCAGCCGCGACAGATCCTCCATCGCCAGGCCGGTCTCCAGCAGGCGATCGCAGGCTACCAGCACCGCCGCCGCGTCGGCGCTGCCGCCACCGAGACCGGCGCCGGCGGGGATCCGCTTCCGCAGCTCGATGCGCAACCGGCCGCCGCGGCCCGTCTCGCGGGCAAGGAGTCCGGCGGCCCGGACACAGAGGTTCGACGCGTCCTCGGGGGCGGCGCCGAACGGCTCGACGTCGAGCTCGACCTCCAGCGGCGCACCGTCGCGCCGCTCCAGCAGGGTGACGACCAGGTCGTCGAACAGGGTGATCGCCTGCAGGACGGTCTCGATCTCGTGGTAGCCGTCCTCGCGCTGGCGCAGGACCTCCAGGTGGAGATTGACCTTGGCCGGGGCGCGCAGGCGGCAGACGGTTCCGCGGGCGCCCCTGCTCATCGCTCCCCTCCCGCGAGCCGCTGTTCCAGGACGCCGCAGAGGATGTGGCCCCAGAGGATGTGGATCTCCTGGATGCGGGCGGTGACGTCGGACGGCGCCACCAGGGCGATGTCGACCTCCCCGGCCAGCGGTCCGCCGTCGCGCCCGCCGAAGCAGGCGGTCACCAGCCCGCGCCGTTTCGCCTCGGCGACGGCCGCCAGGCAGTTGGCCGAACGGCCGCTGGTGGAGATGGCCAGCAGGACGTCGCCGCGACGGCCCAGTCCCGCCACCTGGCGGGCGAAGACGGCGTCGTAGCCGTAATCGTTGGCCACGGCGGTCAGGATGGAGCTGTTGACCGTCAGGGCCAAGGCCGGCCAGCCGTCCCTCTCCCGCTCGAAGCGGCCCACCAGCTCGGCGACGATGTGCTGGGCGTCGGCCGCGCTGCCGCCGTTGCCGCAGACGAGCAGGCGACCTCCCGCCGCCCAGGAGCCGGCCACGGTATCGGCCAGGGCCAGCAGGCGCTCGGCATGGGTCGCGTCGAGGGCGTCGACGGCGGCGCGATGCTCCTGCAGTGCCCGCCGCCAGACCTCCCGGCCGGGTGAAGGTGTCGTCTCTGTCATCGTTCCTTCCGATCGTCTCGGTCCTGGTCGTCGAGCAGACGCAGGTAGCGCCGCAGCGCGTCCTGCCACGGCGGCCGCGGCTGCACCCCGGCCTCCTCCAGCCGGCGGCTGCGCAGGATGGAGCAGCGGGGCCGGCGGGCCGGCGTGGGATACTCCTCGCTGCGGCACGGGGCGATGCGGTCGGGGTCGTCGCCGCCGGCCCGGGCGATCTCCCGGGCGAACTCGTGCCACGTGCAGTGACCGGCGTTGGTGCCGTGGAAGATCCCCAGGGCACCGCCGCGCAGCAGGTCGCGCACGACGGCGGCCAGGTCGGGGGCGTAGGTGGGGCAGCCGACCTGGTCGTCGACGACACGCAGCCGTGGCCGCTGCGCCAGCAGCCGGCGGATCGTCAGGACGAAGTTGCGCGGCCCGGGGCCGAACAGCCAGCTCGTGCGGACGATCTGCCACGGCGTCGGCAGCCGCTCGACGGCCTCCTCCCCCGCGGCCTTGCTGCGACCGTACCAGCTGACCGGCCGTCGCGGATCGTGCTCGTCGTACCCGCCGTCGGACTCCCCGTCGAAGACGTAGTCGGTGCTGATGTAGGTCAGCCCGATGTTGCCGGCGCGGCAGCGCTCGGCCAGCAGCGACGTCGCCTCGGCGTTGACCGCCCAGGCCAGGTCGCGCTCGCGCTCGGCGCCGTCGACGTCCGTGTAGGCCGCCGTGTGGACGATCCAGTCGGGATCGTGTCGTTCGAGCAGGCGGTCGACGTCGCCCGGGACGGTCAGGTCCCCGTCCGGCAGGTCGACGCCGGCGACGTCGTGCTCCTCCGCCAGGGCCGTCACCACGGCCCGGCCGAGCATGCCGGCGCTACCGGTCACCAGGATCCGCATCGCTCTCCTCGTCGTCCAGGTTCCGCACCGCGACACCCGCGGCGGCCGGGCCGAACCCCCGGCCCAGGAGGTAACGGTAGGCCCGCTGCCGCAACCGGTTCGCCGGCTGGGGCCGCTGGCGCCGCCGCCACCGCCGCAGGGCCCGCAACGCCACCTCCGGTTCCGCGTCCCGCGGCAGGACGGCGTCGACGGCCGCGTCGACGATCCCGGCGGCGATCCCCCGCCGGCGCAGCCCGTCGCGCAGGTAGCGTCTGCCGACCGGCCGGTCCCGCAGGGTGTCCCGGCACCAGGCCTCCGCCAGGCGGTGGTCGTCGACCAGCCCCTCGGCGGCGAACCGGTCCAGGACGGCCGCCACCTCGCCTGCCGCGAAGCCGTCGGCCGCCAGCTTCCGCTCCAGCTCCACACGCCCGTGGAGGCGGCGGTCCAGCAGCCGGAAGACGCGCCGGGCGATCGCCTTGCGCCGGGCGGCGGCCCGCAGCAGGGCCAGCGTCTCGTCCGGCACCGGTTCCCCGGGACGTGGAAGAGCCGGCGGCAGGGAATCCGCCGCCAGCTCCAGGATCTCGCCGTCGTCGAGGGCGATCCGGGCCGTCCCGTCGACGACGCGACAGTCCCGCAGCACCCGGCCCGACTCAGCCTTCACGGTTCAGGCCGGCCCGGCGCTCACTTGGCGGCCGCCGAGGCCTGGCGACCGCCCTTGCCCTTCTCCGCGGGGGCCGCCGCCGCGTCCCCGGACGCCTGCCCGTCCGCGGGCTCCGCGGGGCCGGCGCCGATGCCGAACTTCGCCAGGACCTCTCGCTCGATCCGGGCAGCCAGCTCGGGGTTCTCGCACAGGTACTCCCGGACGTTCTCCTTGCCCTGGCCCAGGCGCTGCTCGCCGTAGCTGTACCAGGCCCCCGATTTCTGGACGATGCCGGCCTGGACGCCCAGCTCGATGAGATCCCCCTCGAGGGAGATCCCCCGCCCGTAGAGGATGTCGAACTCGGCCTTCTTGAAAGGCGGCGCCACCTTGTTCTTGACCACCTTGACCCGGACGTGGTTACCGACGACCTCCTCGCCCTGGGTCAGCGCCCCGACGCGACGGATGTCCAGCCGCACCGAGCTGTAGAACTTCAGGGCGTTGCCGCCGGTCGTCGTCTCCGGGTTGCCGAACATGACCCCGATCTTCATCCGGATCTGGTTGGTGAAGATGACCAGGGTGTGCGTCTTGCTGATCGCGCCGGTCAGCTTGCGCAGGGCCTGGGACATGAGCCGGGCCTGCAGGCCGACGTGGGCGTCGCCCATCTCCCCCTCGATCTCGGCCCGCGGCACCAGGGCCGCCACCGAATCGATGACGATGACGTCGATGGCGCCCGAGCGGACCAGCATCTCGGTGATCTCCAGCGCCTGCTCGCCCGTGTCCGGCTGGGAGACCAGCAGGTTGTCGACGTCGACGCCGATCTTGCGGGCGTAGACGGGGTCGAGGGCGTGCTCGGCGTCGATGAACGCCGCCATCCCGCCCTTGCGCTGGGCGTTGGCGATGACGCTCAGCGCGACGGTCGTCTTGCCGCTCCCCTCCGGGCCGTAGATCTCGACGACCCGGCCGCGCGGCAGGCCACCGATCCCCAGGGCGATGTCCAGGGCGAGACTGCCGGTCGAGACCGCGTCGATCCCCTCGACGACTTTCTCCTCGCCCAGCAGCATGATCGAGCCCTTGCCGTACTGCTTCTCGATCTGCGCCCGGGTCAACTCGAGGGCCTTCAGCTTCTCCTGCTGCCTGTCCGTTGCCATCCGCTCTCTCCTTGTGCTGTGCTGGTGACCGTGTCCGGGAGGTTGGCCTGGGCCCGCGCCCGGCGACGCTGCCGCGCCGGCCGCCGGACAGGTGTCCGCTACCATACTACGCCGTCGTTTCTCCCGCCAGAGGGAAAACGTCGACGTCCCGGTAGCGGGCGCCGCCGTGGCCGAGGACGCTCTCGACCAGGGCGATCCGGTCGACCGTGAAGGCCGGCGGGAGCGCCGGCCGCCACCGCCGCAGGGCCGCCAGGTCGTCCGGCGCGAGCGGTTCCCGCAGCCGCGCCAGGGTCAGGTGCGGCCGCAGCGGCTTGGCGTCGGGGCGATCCCCGGTGACGACCGGAGCCGTGGCCGACCGCACCGCCTCGCCCAGCGCCGCGAGCGCGGGTCCGCCGTCGAGGTGCAAGACCAGGACCCGCGGCCGGGACCAGCCCGGGAAGGCGCCGATCCCCGTCGGGACGACCGGAATGGGCGCCAGGTCCGCGACGGCCCCGCGGAGGGCCTGCTGCAGCGGTCCCACGTCCCGCTCCGGCTGCTCCCCCAGGAACTGCAGGGTCAGATGCAGGGTCCCGGGGCGGACCCAGCGCAGCGGCCAGCGGCGCCGTCCCTCGTCAAGCCAGGTCGTCAGGTGGTGGCGGACCCGTTCCCCCGGGTCGACGGCCACGAACAGGCGCATCTTCCTACTCCTCCGGCCAGCCGGGCCACGGCGCGTCGCCCGTGGCGGCGTGGCGCCAGACCCCCGCCAGGGCCGTCGCCGCGGCCAGCTGGCGGTTTCTCTCCCTGCCGGCCGGGAAGCGCCGCCGCAGCGACCAGGTTCCCTGCGGTGAGGCGACCGCGAACCAGGTCGTCCCCACCGGCTTCTCCGGACTGCCGCCGCCCGGACCGGCGATGCCGGTGACCGCGACGGCGACGTCTGCGCCGCAGGCGCGACGGGCGCCGGCGGCCATCGCCTCGGCGACACCGCGGCTGACGGCCCCCTCCCGCGCCAGCAGCGCAGCGGGAACCCCCAGGAGCCCCTCCTTGACCGCGTTGGCATAGGCGACGACCCCGCCGCGGAAGACGTCCGAGGCACCGGGGACGTCGGTCACCGCCGCGGCCACCAGCCCGCCGGTGCACGACTCGGCCGCCGCCAGCGTCCAGCCGCGCCTGCGCAGGGCGGCCAGGACGACCTCCGGCAGATCCTCCCCGTCGACGGCGTAGAGGTGGGGACCGCACGCCTCGCGCAGCCGGGCCGCCAGCTCGTCGCCCGCCCCCGCCCCTTCCGGCGGCAGGACCACCTGGAGATCGACCCCCCAGCGGCTCAGCCACCACGACCAGGCCGGACCGGGATGGGCGGCACGCAGCGGCTCGGTCCGCCGCCCCAGCTCGGGTTCGGACAGACCGACCGTCCGCAGCCGGAGGACGCTCGCCTCCTGCGCGACGCTGCCCCGCTCCCGCAGCCAGGCGGCGACGGCGGGCCAGAGGCCCCGGACCTCGGCCGGCACCCCGGGCAGCAGGACGACGAGCCGACCGGCGGCCTCCCCGACCACCGCGGGGGCCGTGCCCAGGGGATTGGCCAGGGCGCTGAACCCCTCCGGCAGCCGGGCCTGGCGGGCCAGGTGGGGGCCGAAGGTGCGACCTGACTGCCGGGCGCGCCGACGGAGCCGCTCCAGCGTCTCCGGGTCCTCCACCAGCGACCGGCCGGCCCACCCGGCCACGGCCGCGACGGTCAGGTCGTCCGGCGTCGGCCCCAGACCGCCGGTGACGACGACCAGGGCCTGAGGCGGCGCGGCGTCCAGTGCCGCCGCGATGGCGTCCGCGGAGTCGGGCACGACACTGACCCGCCCGACTGCCAGCCCCAGCCGCAGCAGCCGACGCTGGAGCCAGGGCGAGTTCGTGTCGACGGTCCGGCCGCACAGCAGCTCGTCGCCGACCGCGATCTGGACGACCGGGCGCATCCTACCACCCCGTCAGGCGCAGGGTCGCCATCAGCAGGATGTGGGCGTAGACACCGGCCAGCAGGTCGTCGGCCATGATCCCCCACCCCATGGGCAACCGCTCCAGCTGGCGGATGGGGGTCGGCTTGAGGATGTCGGTGAAGCGGAACCAGAGGAACCCGGCCAGCCACCCCTGCCACCCGGTGGAGACCCCCAGGTAGGTGACGAGCATCCCGGCCACCTCGTCGACGACGACCAGCGACGGGTCGGTCCCCCGCTCCCGGGCGACGAACGTCGCGGCCGGCACGCCGACGGCGACGACCAGCAGCAGCAGGACGACCTGCAGCGCCAGCGGCACGGGCGAGGCCCACCACCAGAGCAGACCGACGGCGAGGCTGGCGACGGTGGCCGGCGCGACCGGCGCGTAGCCGGTCCCCAGGAAAGTGGCGACGGCATAGACGAGACGGCGCACGGGACCCTCCCGGACGAGACACGGGGAAACGGACGCTGGCGCAGGGGACCATAGGCGGGACCGGGCGCGTGGTCAACATTCCGCTGCCCGGTCGGGGCGGGTCTCAGCGAGGCGGCAGCCGCTCCAGCAGGGCGTCGAGACTCTCGGTGACCCCCTCGCCGCGGTCCGCGCGGGCGGGAACGACCGGGACGTGCGGCGGGTCGAGCCGGCGGCGCAGCTCGACCACCGGGAGCGCCGTCGGGTCGTCGAGGCGGTTGAGCTGCAGGGCGATGGGGAAACGGGCCGGCTGCCAGCCCAGGTCCAGGAGGTGACGACCCAGCTCGTCCAGCAAGACGAGGTTCGCCTCCTGGCGCTCGGCCCGCGCGTCGGCGACGAAGACGGCCCCGTCGGCGCCGCGCAGCAGGCGGCGCCGCACCTCGCTGCAGCGCAGGCGGCCGGGAGCGGCCAGCAGGTGGAGCCGCCGGGTCGCGGCGGGCGGGCCGTAGTCCAGCGGCAGGAACTCCCAGGCGGCGCCGGGGACGCCGGGGACCGGGTAGACGGTCAACGCGGCAGGATCCCCGCCGGCCAGGGCCAGCAGGTTGGCCGTCTTGCCGCCGAGGCCCGGTCCGAGATAGATGACGACCGGCGGTCGCGGGTCCGCCGCGGGGGGATCGATCGCCACGTCACGCCTCCTGGAGGTGCCGTTCGGTGCGGTACCGCTCTCCACCGGTTGTCGGCAAGGCGATGGGGCCCCTTAGCGGTCTCAGAGGGAACGACGGAACTGGAAGGCGCGCTGCAGGGTCGCGGAGTCGGTGTAGGCCAGGCTGCTGCCGACGGGGATGCCCACGGCCAGACGGGTGATCGCCACCGGCTGCCCCTCCAGCAGGCGCTGGATGTAGAGGGCCGTCGTCTCCCCCTCGACGCTCGTGTCCAGGGCCAGGATCAGCTCGCCGACCCCGTCCTCGGCGATCCGCGCCAGGAGGCGGTCGAACGGCAGGTCCTCCACCCGCACTCCCTCCAGGGGCGAGAGGAGGCGCCCCAGGACGAAATAACGGCCCCTGTAGAAGCCGCCGCGCTCCAGGGGCAGGATGTCCACCGGCGAGGCGACGACGCACAGCAGCGAACCGTCGCGGGCGGCACTGCTGCAGATGGCACAGGGATCGGCCTCGGTCAGGGCGCCGCAGCGACTACAGAAGCGGACCTGCCGGCGGGCCGTCGTGACGGCCTCGGCCAGCTCGGCACCGGTCTCGTCGTCCGGGGAGACCAGGGTCAGGGCGATCCGGGTCGCCGACTTGCGCCCCAGCCCCGGCAGGCGGGCCAGCAGACGGACCAGTCGTTCCAGGGCGGGCGACTGGAACTCGCCGCCGGGCAGATCACCGCGGCTGCCGTCGCGCCCCGACATCCTAGAGTCCCGGGATTCCCGGCAGGCCGAGCCCGCCGGTGACGGCTCCCATCTCCTGCTGGACCAGCTCGTCGACCTTGCGCGTCGCCTCGTTGATAGCGGCGACGATCAGGTCCTGCAGGAACTCCACGTCGTCGGGATCGACGGCCGCGGGCTGGATCTCCAGCGAGACCAGCTCGTGCTTCCCGTTCATCGTCACGCGGACCTGACCACCGGCCACCTCGGCGTCGACGGTCTTGCGGGCCAGTTCCTCCTGGACCGCGGCCATGCGCTTCTGCATCTCCTGGGCCTGCTTCATCAGGGCACGGATGTCCATCTCGTCCTCCGCTGGGATGATCCGGGGGCGGCGCTCAGCCGGCGCCCGGGTCGGGTTGCCGGTCCGAGGATGACGCCGGCCGGCGGAGCCAGTCGTCCTGTTCGCTGTCGGGTACGACCTCGCCGTCCAGGACACCGGCGACGGCGTCCAGGTCGGGGTCACGGCGTCGCGCACTCTCCAGTTCCTCCTGGAGCGTGGGCGCCACCTGGCGGCGCAGCTGCTCGCGCTCCCGTCGCTGCTGCGGGGGATCGACCACAGCGACCCGGTCCAGTTCCAGGTCGCGGCCGAAGGCCCGCCGGATCTCCTGGGCCAGGACCTCCTGCTGCTGCTGGAGCTGGGACCAGTGGAACGTCTTGTCCGCCGGCAGGGTCAGCCGCAGCACACTATCGCCCACCAGCTCGGGCCACCCCTCCAGCAGGCAGGCGGCCAGTCCCGGCTGGCGCTGCAGCATCTGCTGCAGGAAGGACGACCAGCCGGGTACGGCGACGGTCGCCCCGCCTGTGGACCGGGGCTCCGGCGGTGGCGTCTCCGGCGCCGGCGCGACCGCGGCGGCCGGGTGCGCCGAGACATCGGCGGTCCCGCCGCCGGGGACGGAACGGGAGGCCTGGCTGGTCCCGGCTGCGGCGCCGCCGCCACCGGCCAGGGGCTGCCCCGTCAACTGCTCCAGGCGCCGGACCAGGTCCGACAGCAGGACCCGCGATTCCAGCAGGGCCAGCTCGACCAGCAGCGCCTCCAGCAGGACCCGGGGCTGGGGGCTGCGTGCCATCCTCTCGCGGGCGACGGCGGCCCGCTCCAGCATGGCCAGCAGGTCCTGGGGCGACCAGTGGGCCGCTTGCTCGGCGAGGCGGCGGATCTGGTCGGCGGTCAGGCTCAGGCCCTCGCCCAGCTGCGGGGCCACCCGCAGCAGCAGCAGGTGCCGCAGGTCCTCCAGCAGGCCGCGGGCGAAGTCGTCCAGGCTCTGCCCCGCCGCGAGGGTCCGTTCCAGGACCGCGAGGGCGGCCGCCGGGTCGCGGGCCTGCAGCGCCTCGTTCAGCTCGGTGTAGACCTCGGTGCGGACCAGGCCGAACAGCTCGACGACGTCCTGCTCGGTGACCTCCCCCTCGCTGGCGGCCAGGACCTGGTCCAGGATGCTCAGCGCGTCGCGCATGCTCCCCTCGGCCTGGGCGACGATCAGCCGCAGCGCCTCCGGCGCCAGGCTCACCCCCTCGGCGGCGACGATCTCGCCGATCCTTCCCTCCAGCTCCTCGCGCGACAGCAGCCGGAAGTCGAACCGCTGGCAGCGCGAGAGGATGGTGCGGGGGATCCGGTTGGGCTCGGTCGTGGCGAAGAAGAAGAAGACGCGGGCCGGGGGTTCCTCGAGGATCTTCAACAGGGCGTTGAAGGCCCCCTTCGACAGCATGTGGACCTCGTCGATGATGAACACCCGGCTCGAGCCCTGGGACGGCTGGTAGAGGGCCATGTCCCGCAGCTCGCGGATGTTGTCGACCCCGGTGTGGGAGGCGGCGTCGATCTCCAGGACGTCCAGGTAGGTGCCGGCAGCGATGGACCGGCAGACCTCGCACTCCCCGCACGGATCGTCGCCGCGGCGGTCGGTGCAGTTGAGGGCCTTGGCCAGCAGGCGGGCGACGGTCGTCTTGCCGCAGCCGCGCGGCCCGGCGAAGAGGTAGGCGTGGGAGAGCTTGTCCTTGCGGACGGCCGCCTGCAGGGTCCGCACGACGTGCTCCTGCCCCACCATCTCGGCGAAGGTCCGGGGCCGGTACTTGCGGGCCAGGGCGTGATAGGACATGACCCCTCGGCTGCAGGCTGGAGACGGTTGGGAGGGCCAGGCTTACGGCGCACACGCCGACGGACGCGTACCGCTGCTACCTTCCGGTCCTGACGGGGTTGGCTGGCCGGCGTCGCACCGGGCCTGGCCCAACCGTGGCGCGGCGTTTCACCGCGCAGGCGAGGTGGTGGAGATGATCGGACTCGAACCGACGACCCCTTCGTTGCGAACGAAGTGCTCTCCCAACTGAGCTACATCCCCACCGAACCTGTCATCTTCCGTGGCGGAGAGGCTGGGATTCGAACCCAGGGAGCACCGAGGTGCTCAACGGTTTTCGAGACCGCCCCGTTCAACCACTCCGGCACCTCTCCGCGATCCGGGGGCAGGGCTGGCGGAGAGTCAGGGATTCGAACCCTGGGTACCTTGCGGTACACACGATTTCCAGTCGTGCCGATTCGACCACTCTCGCAACTCTCCGCCCTGCCTGCGGACGCCGTAAGATAGCACGGGACCGGGGCGAAATCAACTCGCCGCGCCGACGAAACACCGGGCGGGAGTTCAGGTTCCCTCCCTGCCGCGCAGCCGGCGGAAGAAGGCGCGCAGCAGCTCGGCGCACTCGTCGGCCAGGACCCCTTCGACGACCTCGCAGTCCAGGTTGTAGGGGTTGTCCGCGAGGAGGCGCCGCGCGGAGACGACCGCCCCCGCCCGCGGATCCCTGGCCCCGAAGACGAGACACGACGGCCGCGCCAGCAGGATCGCGCCCGCGCACATGGTGCACGGTTCGAGGGTGGCGTAGAGGGTGCAGCCGTCCAGGCGCCAGTCGCCCAGCGTCGCCGCGGCGGCCCCTAGGGCCAGGATCTCGGCATGGGCCGTCGGGTCGCCCAGGGCCTCGACCTGGTTGTGGCCGCGGCCCAGCAGCCGCCCGTCGCGGACGACGACGGCGCCGACCGGCACATCTCCCGCCGCGGCCGCCTCCCTGGCCTCGGCCAAGGCCAGCGTCATCCAGCGCTCGTGCGTGTCGTCCCCGGTCCGCGGGCTGCTTTCCTCGATCACCATCGTTCCGGCTCCAGGTCCCCTTCAGTGCAATGGCGCCCGCCGTCGGCGGGCGCCTTTCCGTGGTGCGCCCAGGAGGAGTCGAACCCCCAACCTTCTGATCCGTAGTCAGATGCTCTATCCAGTTGAGCTATGGGCGCGCGGGCGGGAATATATCAGCTTCCCGGTCGATCGGCAAGCTCTCGCTTGTGCCCCGGAAAATGTGTGTCCGTCCCTGACGACCGGCAAACCAGACGTTACAGTGTTAACAGATTCTTGACATCCATAAACATTCGTGCCATCTTCGCGGTGTGAACATTTTACAATTGTTCATACGGAGGTCTCCCATGCCGCATCCTTCACGACACCACCACCCCTGGCCGCCCGTGCGGCTGGTTGCGGTCTTCCTGCTGCTGTTCCCGTCGCTGGCGACCGCCCACTCCCTCTTCTTCACGCACGGGGACGGCGCCTGGCGCCTCGTCCGGGGCCACCCCGGGGACGGTGACACGGGGCCCTGCCACGATCTGGTCCATGTCCGCCTCCTGGTCTTCACCGACGGCGGTACGACTCTGCTGGCCGAGACCGACGGGGCCGGCGCCGTCGTCCCCGATTCCCTCCTTCCCCCCGCCGGTGCCGCCCTGGTCGCCGTCGCCGACTGGGGAGCATGGACCAAGACCCCGGACGGCACCCGGCACGCACCGCCCTCCCGCGTGGACAGCCCCCTGGAGAGCTGGCGCTCCCTGGAACGGCTCGTCCTGCTGCTCGATCCCGCCGCCCCACCACCCCCCGCCGCAGGCCGGGGGCTGGAGCTGCAGCCGCTGGTGCCGCCCGCGACGGTCCGCCCCGGCCACAAGCTCCGGGTCCGGGTCACCCTGGACGGCGCGCCAGTGGCCGGGGTGCCGGTGGCCTACGGCGAGGACGTCCGCGGCGTCACCGACGACCGCGGCGAGATCAACATCCGGCTGCGCCACGGCGGACTGCAGCTCCTGCGGGCCAGCCTGCGGCGGCCTGATCCGTCCGGCACGTGCGACCGTCTCGTACGGTCCGCGACCCTGCAGTTCGACCTGGAGGATCGCTGATGCGCGCGCGCGCGGCAGTCCCCTGCCGCTTCCTGCTGGCCGCCCTCCTGTTGGTCGGCTGGGCCAGCTCCGCGGGAGCCCACGCCGTCACCCACCGGGTGACCTACCGGCAGGCCGTCGTCGTCACGGCGACCTACGCCGACGGCGAGCCTCTCTCCTTCGAGCGATGCGAGGTGACGCCGCCGGACAGCGCCGCGGTGCTGCTGGCCGGCCGGACCGACCGGTTCGGGCGGGTCGTCTTCGTGCCCGACCGGCCCGGGGACTGGCGGGTCCGGGTCTGGTCGGAGGACGGCCACGGCCTCGACCTGCGGGTTCCGGTGCCGGCGTCGCTGATCGCCGACACCGCGTCGGTGTCATCACCACCGGGCGAGCAACGGGGACCCGGTGTCCCGCGCCTGGTCAGGATCATCATCGGGGTCGTCATCCTCATGGCCGTCGCCTGGCTGGTGGCACCCCACAGACGGGGAGGTCGTCCATGAACCGCAAGCTCGTGCTGTGTCTGTCGCTGACGCTGATCGTGCCCGCCCTCTGCCGCGCCCACCACGGGGTGGCCGCCGTCGGGGCGGTCGGCCTGGAGGGTCCCGGGGCACCCATCGAGGCCTCCAGCGCGGCGCCGCTGCCGGCCGGCCGCTGGTTCGGTTACCTGAAGCTGGACCACGCCCGCTTCCGCACCTTCACCGCGGCGCGGGACGACGAGGTCCGCGAGCACGACTTCTGGATGCTGGGGCTGGGGTACGGGCTGCGGAGCTGGTGCTCCCTGTACGCCTTCGTCCCGTTCAACGTCAAGGTCAGCGAGGACAACGGATACAACACGGCCGGCTTCGCCGATCCTTCCCTGTTCCTGGTGCTGGCCTTTGCCGGCGGGAACGGCTGGCACCCGGTGCCCCGCCAGGAGAGCCTCGACGACCTGGAGGATCTCCACCTGGCCCTCTACGGTGGAACGAGCCTGCCGCTGGGCCGGGCGGACCTGCGGGACGCGTCCGGGAGCATCGATCCGGGCATGTCGCTGGGCTTCGGCGAGCCGGCCGTCACGCTGGGGACCAGCCTGACGAAACTCTGGGCCGATCGCTGGACGGGCGTGCTCGACGTCTCGACGATCCGCTTCCGCGAGCACACCTACGCCGACGGTCATCGCACCCGCTTCGGCAACGAGTGGCACCTCAACCTGGCCCTGGCCCGGCGGCTGGTGACCCGCGCCGCATCCGGCACGCGCTGGGACGCCGTCCTGGAGCTGGACGGCCTGCGGATCGGCCGCGATGTCAGCGACGGCGTCCCGGAGACGGCCACCGGCGGCACGATCCTCTACCTGCTGCCCGGCCTGCGCCTCTTCAAGGGACCGACGAGCGTGGCGTGCGGTGTCAAGGTCCCCCTGCTGAAGGATCTCAACGAGCAGCCGTTGCAGCAGGGGTCCGAGGGAACCGAACATGCCCGGCTGATCCTGACCTGGTCCGTCCTCTGGTGAGGGAGGGAGCGATGCACATCCCGGAGGGTTTCCTGGGACCGGCGACCTACGGCACGGCCTACGCCGTGGCCCTTCCCTGCTGGTGGTGGGGCGCCCGGCGCGTCCGCCGCGTCCTGGCCACGGCGGTCGTGCCGAGGGTGGCCGTCGTCGCCGCCGCGGCCTTCACCCTGATGCAGCTGATGATCCCGCTGCCCGGGGGAACGACGGTCCACCCCACGGGCCTGGGGCTGATCGTCCTGGTGGCCGACGGCTGGCTGACCTACCTGTCCCTGTCGCTCGTCCTGCTGCTGCAGGCCCTCCTGCTGGGCGAGGGCGGCCTGACGACCCTGCCGGTCAACGCCCTCGCCCTGGGCCTGGCCGGCGGGATGACGGCCCGGGCGGTGTGGCGCCTGCTGCGACGCCGCCCGCGCCTGGCGGCCCTACTGGCGGGCTGGGCGGGCGTGACCGTCGCGGCGCTGGTCGTCGCCGTCGTCCTGGGCGCCCAGCCCCACCTGGCCCGCGACGCCGGCGGCACACCCCTCTACTTCCCCTTCGGCTGGCGCGTGACCCTGCCGGCGGTCGTCCTGCCCCACCTGGTGGTCGGCCTGCTGGACGGCCTGCTCGCCGCCGCCGCCGTCGGGATCCTGGCGCCGGAGGCGGAGCGATGACCCGCCGCGGGCGGCAACGGATGGCAGCCCTGCTGGCGGTCGCGGGACTGGTCGCGCTGTCGGCCTGCCGGAGGGCGGACCTTGCCGCGACGGCCGCGCTGCTGGTCGTCTTGCTCGCGGGCCGGCACCGCCGCGCCGTCCTGAACGCCTGCGGCGGGGCATTGCTGGTCACCGGTGTCGTCGCGGCGGGCTGGCTGGTGGCCGCCCGGTGGCAGGACCTGCCGCCGCCCTGGGCGGGCGCGCTGCGGCTGGCGGCCCGGGTCGCGGCGATGACGGCCCTGTCGGTCTGGGCCGCCAGGCGGCTCGACTGGTTCCTGCTGCTGCGGGGCCATCCCACGGCGACGGCCCTGCTGGTCATCACCCTGGGCCAGCTGCGGACCCTGCGGCGCCTGCGGGAGGACCTGGAAGCGGCCCTGACCTGCCGCACCCCGGACCGTCCCGGTCTCTCGCTGGCCCTGCGCCACGGCGGCGCAGCGGCGGCGACCCTGCTGACCCGCGCCCAGCAGCGGGGGGAGGACCTCCACCAGGCCCTGGTGGCCAGAGGAGTCTTCGATGCTGACCATTGAGCATGTCGGGCACGACTACGCGGGGCGTCCCGCCCTGAGCGACGTCTCCTTCCGGCTGGCGGCGGGCGAGCACGTCGTCGTCGTCGGCTGCAACGGCAGCGGCAAGTCGACCCTGCTGCGGATCGCCGCCGGGCTGGTCGCCCCCGCCGCGGGTCGTGTCCTCTACGGCGGGGACGACCTGGCGGCGGGACTGCGCGACGACCGCTGGCGCCGGCGTTTCCGCCGCGAGGTCGGCCTGCTGCTGCAGGACCCCGACGCCATGCTCTTCAACCCCACCGTCGCCGACGAGATCGCCTTCGGTCCCCGCCGGTTCGGCCTCGCCGAGCCGGAGGACCGCGCCCGGCGGTGGGCGGAGACGCTGGGGATCGGCCACCTGCTGGCGCAGCCGCCCCACGCCCTGAGCACCGGCGAGAAGAAGAAGGTGGCCCTGGCCGCGCTGCTGGTCATGGAGCCGCGGCTGCTGCTGCTGGACGAGCCGCTGGCGGGACTGGACCCGCGCAGCAGCGGCGAGCTGGTGGACCTGCTCCGGGAGGTGCCGGCGACCCTGTTGCTGGTGACCCACAACCTGGGACTGGGGCTGGAACTGGGCGAGCGCTGCCTCGTCCTGGGCGAGGACCACACCCTGCTCCACGACGGTCCCTCCGACGGTGTGGCCGCCGACCTCCCCCTGCTGCAGGCGGCGAACCTCGTCCACGTCCACCACCACCGCCACGGGGAGCTGCTGCACCGCCATGCGCACCTGCACGACTGGGAGTGACCGATGAACCGACGCGACACGACCCGCTTCACCGTCTCGCTGCCCGCCGACCTGCTCCGGGAGCTGGACGAGCGCTACGTCCGGCGCGGCTACGCCTCGCGCAGCGAGCTGGTCCGCGACCTGATCCGCGCGCAGCTGGTCCAGGACGCCTGGTCCGACAGCGAGGGCGAGGTGCTGGGAGTGCTGACTCTCGCCTACCGCCACCACCAGCCCGGCCTCTCGCGGCGCCTCCACGCCATCCAGCACGCGGAGTACGTCCACACCCTCTGCGCCACCCACGTCCACATCGACCACGATCACTGCCTGGAGGTGATCATCCTCAAGGGACCGGCACCGCGGATCGAGGAGCTGGCCCTGAAGTTGCGGGGCGTCCGCGGCGTCACCTTCGCCGGGCTGACCCGGGCCGGGACGGGGGAACGGCAAGCGAGGAAGACGGCTTCGCACCACCACGGGGAGCACGACGACCGGGACCGGTAGGAAAAGCCCCGGCACCTGTCGGTGCCGGGGCGAAGCTGGTACGCCCAGGAGGAGTCGAACCCCCAACCTTCTGATCCGTAGTCAGATGCTCTATCCAGTTGAGCTATGGGCGCCCCAGGTCTTGCTGGCGGAGAGGGAGGGATTCGAACCCTCGGTGAGTTTCCCCACACACGCTTAGCAGGCGTGCGCCTTCAGCCACTCGGCCACCTCTCCCGATGCGTCTCTGGCGGAGGGCGGGGGACTCGAACCCCCAAGGGATCGCTCCCGGCGGTTTTCAAGACCGCTGCCTTACCAATTAGGACTAGCCCTCCAGCGGTCCCCGACGGCGGAACCCGCGCTCCGCGGCGCCGGCTCCGCCACGCGGTGAGGCACGTTACTCTTTGCCCCGCAGTTTGTCAAGCAACCCCTGCACCCCCCGCCGCAACCGCTCCCGGTCGACGGGCAACTCGACCGCCACGGTCGGTCTGGCCAACCGGCCGCTCAGGTGCAGGGGGATGGTGATCCGCCCCTGGTCGTCGCGCAGCAGGGCCGCCGCGGCCGCCAGCATCCCGCCGCCGGGCGAGAAACCGGCCGGCAGCACGACCCGGAGCCGGGCATCGACGTCCCCGGCCAGCCCCACCCAACCCGTTGCCCGCCACGCGGTCTGGGGACCGTCCAGTGTCAGGTCGTCGAACCGGATCCTGCCATCGGCGACCCGCAGGCGGGTGGCGAAACGATGATAGGGTATCGTCAGCAGGTCCTGCCGCTCCCCCAGGTAGGGGCGCAGTCCCCCCAGCCACTGCTTGGCGTGGAGGACGCCGTCACCGAGGACGATCTCCCCGTCGCCGGTCACCGTCCGCCGCCACTGCTCGCCGGTCTTGCCTCGCCAGGCGAGGTCCAGCCTGCCGGTCGCCGTCCCCCGGACGACCCGCCCCGGACGCTCCAGCCCCCAGCGCAGCAGCG
Source organism: uncultured Fibrobacteraceae bacterium (assembly GCA_964436825.1). Classification (GTDB taxonomy): domain Bacteria; phylum Krumholzibacteriota; class Krumholzibacteriia; order LZORAL124-64-63; family LZORAL124-64-63; genus CAYTEO01. The sequence continues at coordinate 107,508 of CAYTEO010000001.1, forward strand.
TGGCGACGTCCAGGTCCTGCCAGCGGACCGCGAGCGAATCCACGGCCAGGACACTCCCCACCGGGTCGATCGCCAGCGCCCCCGTGACGGTCCCGGTGCCGTCGACGGGCGCGAGGCGCTCCAGTTCCACCGTCAGCCTTCCGCCGGCCAGTCTGGCCGTCCCGTCCGCCAGCCAGCGGTCGGCGTGGTGGAGCGGCCGCAGGGGCAGGGCGCGGAAGCTCGCCTCCAGGCCGATCCCCTCCGCCGGCGAGATCCCTGGCCCCCGGGGCGCCGGCACGGGCCGATCCAGGGTCCCGGTCACGTCGAGCCCGGCGCCGGACAGGTCCTGCCTCTGCAGCCAGGCGGCAGCGGCAGCGGCCGAGGGTGGCAGCATGGCCGCCACGGCGTGGGGCAGGACGCGGGGTTCCCACCGGTCCATCCGCCAGGCGCCGGTGATCCGACCCGGTCCGCCGGCGACCGGCGGGTCGAGACGCCCCTCCCCTTCCAGGACCAGCCCCGGCAGCGACAGCTCCCGCAGCCGCCACACCCAGTGGTCACCGGCGGGGGGCAGTTCCAGGTCCAGGGCGACCGCGATGCGGTCGAGGCGGCGGAACGGCTCGCCGGACGATGGGCGCCAGGTGAGGGTGTCGATCCGGGCCCGCCAGCCGATCCTGTCGGTGCGGCCGGCAGCCGCGGCACGTCCGCCGCCGGCGGTGAGCCGCTCCAGCAGGTGCGGCGCGTGGGACAGGTCCACCTCCTGGGACCAGCCCACGCAGCCCAGCTCCCGTCCGCTGTCCAGCTCCTGCCAGTGCAGGCGCCCGTCGCGGACGGAGAGACCGGCCAGGGCCAGGGCCGCGCCCCCGCCGCCGGTTGTCCCGGGCGTCGACGTCCCGGACACCTTCCGGCTGATGAGCTGCAGGTCGGGCTGGACCAGCTCGATGCGCCCCAGCTCGATGCGCCGCCGCAGCAGTCCCCGCCAGGAGAGCCCCACCGAGAGCCTGTGCCAGCGCAGGGCGAAGGCCTCGAGTCCCGGCAGTCGCGCCGCGACGCCGCGCAGTCCACCACCGCCGGCGCGGACGCTCCCGCCCTCGACCAGCAGGTGGAGCGACGGCCAGAAACGCAGGGTGATCCGGCCCAGCTGCACGTCGGCGCCGGTCTCCCGCTCGACCCGTTCGACACCGATCCGCACCAGCTTCTCCGCTGGCAGCAGGAAGCGGACGGCGGCGACGGCCAGCACGACGACGACGCCGATCACCACGAGCAACCGCACGCACCAGCCGATGATCCGGTTCATGACACACCTCCCCGCCGCGGCAACGCCTCCGCGGCGACGATCCGACCGCCTCCCAGGACGACGCCGTCGCGGTCCAGGACGCAGGCCTGGCCCGGCGCCACCCCGTAGGCCGGTTCCGCGAGTTCGACGACGAGCCGCTCCCCCTCCAGCCGCCAGCCCGCCACGGCGAGCCCTCCCTGCCGGTAGCGGACCCGGGCCCGCACCCCGGCGGGGGCGGCCGACGGCCAGTCCGCGGCGGGCGGGACGAGCCGGTCGCAGTGGACGGTCACGACGGCGAGCTGCTCCCGCTCCCCCACGACCAGGCGGTTCCGGTCCGCGTCGAGGGCCACGACGTAGAGGCGCCGGTCCGCCGCGATCCCCAGGCCGCGCCGCTGGCCGATCGTGTAGTGGATCAGCCCCCGGTGCCGCCCCAGGACCCGTCCCGCCCGGTCGACGATCGGTCCGGGCCGCGCCGCCCCGGGCCCGAAGAGCCGCCCTCTCCCCTCCGGGGGGACGAAGCAGACGTCCTGGCTCTCCGGCCGGGCCGCCGTCGCCAGCCCCAGCGCGGCGGCCGCCCGCCGGACCTGTTCCTTGGTGGCCCAGCCCAGGGGGAAGACGCAACGCTCCAGCACCCGCGGTGGCAGGGCGAAGAGGAAGTAGGACTGGTCCTTGACCGGATCGGCGCCGCGCAGCAGGCGCGGCGGGCGGGCCAGCCGGTCGAGGCGGACGTAGTGCCCGGTGGCCACCAGCTCGCAGCCGAGCTGGTCGGCCAGCTCCAGCAGGCGCGGGAAGCGGACGTCCCGGTTGCACGCGATGCAGGGGTTGGGCGTCCAGCCCCGCCGGTAGGTGGCCAGGAACGGCACGATGACCCGCTCGCGGAACCGCTCCTCGACGTTGCCGACGAAGTGGGGCACTCCCGCGGCCGCCGCCACCCGCCGGGCCCTCTCGATCGCCTCCAGGGAGCAGCAGCTGCGGTCGTCGTCGCTCCCGAAGACGCCGTCGGCGCTGCAGTAGTTCTTCAGGGTGACGGTCTGGACATCGCAGCCCAGCTCCTGCAGGACGGCCAGGGCGACGCTGCTGTCGACGCCGCCGCTCAGCCCCAGCAGGACCCGCGCGCCGGCCGGCACCTGGCGACGCAGCTCCGGCGGGAACGGGAGCGGGAAGGTCATGGGAGCGCCCGGCCTAGCCGCCGGCCTTGCCGGTCCCGCCCGGGGTCTTGAGATTCTCCGGGATCCGGGCCGACATCAGGTCGTCGATGACCTTCAGGTTCTCGCGCGAGCGCTGTCCCACCGAGCCGTCGGGATCGTACTTGGCTGCCAGCTCCCACTCCCGCTTCGCCTCCCGGTAGATCTTCGTCTCGGCGAACATGATCGCCAGGTTGTAGTGGGCCAGGGCGCTGCGCGGGTCGTGGTCCAGGACCGCCTTCAGGTGCTCCATGGCCTGGGGATAGCGCCGCAGCCGCATCTCCAGGGCCGCCAGGTTGCAGCGCGCGATCTCGTCGGTGGGACGCAGGGCGATGGCCTCGGCGTAGAGGTCCTTGGCCCGGTTGAGGGCCTGCCGCGACCGCGGGCTGTTCCCCTCGGAGAGGTCGTCCCAGATCAGGCCCAGGTTGACGATGGGCTCGACGAAGGTCGAGTCGGCGGCCATGGCCGCCTCGAAGTAGGTGACGGCCGAGTCCAGCAGGGCGTTGGTGCCGGTCACCGAGTTTGGCCCGGGCTCGATCCGCTCGTCGGCGGCGCGCTGGTAGAAGACGTTGCCCAGCTCGAACAGGGCGTAGTGGGCCTGCTCCGGATGTTCGGCCAGGAAGGTCCGCAGCCGGGCCTCGCGGTCGGCGGGGGGCAGCTGCCGGAACGGCTCCAGGACACGGTCCAGCTCGCTGCGGGGAACGTTCTTGTTGCAGCCGATCGTCACCGTCATCAGCGCCGCGGCCAGCAGGAGCAGCGCCGCGGTGGAGATCTTTCCTCGCATCATCCTGTTCACCTCTGCATTGGCTTGATCGCGTGGCCTGATCAGGTCCTCCATCCTACCACCATCGCTCCAGCCCGGCGACGGAAACCGACAGACGCCAGTAGTGGTCGCTGATCCCCACGTCGTCACCGCCGCGCCAGCCGTAGCTGACCGCCACGTCCAGGTGCCCCCGTCGCTGGTGAAGCGGCACGCCGGTGCCGACGGAGATCCGCGTCTCGTGGACGACGGCACCGTGGACCCGGTAGGGCCACTGCTGCCGCATGATCCCGCAGCGCAGGGGCAGGTTCGACATGCCACCGCGACGACGGAAACGCTCCGTGCGCTCGATCCCCAGCGACAGGCGCCACGCCTCGGTCATCGACACCGCCCAGTCCTCGCGTCCGGCGAATTCCCCGAAGTCCTGGTAATCCCCATCGACCCCCACCCGCCAGCGGTCGTTCCACCGCCAGGAGAGGCCCAGTTCGTAGAGGGCGGGCAGATGGACCCCGTAGGTCGTTCCCGCCTGGCCCGGCAGTCCCGTCATGTCCCGCTTGCGGTCGATGTCCCAGTCGTGGGCGGGGGTGTAGTTCCCGCCGAGGGCGAACCGGTCGCCCGGCGACCAGAGCAGCGACCATGTCGTCGAGGTCCCGTCGAGGTCGTCCTCCAGGTACTCGAGGGTGGCGCGCAACAGGGGGTTGCCGGCGGCGTCGAGCGGCTCGACGTAGATGTCGCTGGCACGTTCACGGAAGACCCCGTCCTCCAGGTTGACGCTGGCGGCCACCGACAGGGCATCGACCACCCGCCAGGAGAGCCCCAGCGGGACACGGAACTGGGTCCCCTCGCGGGTGAACCGGTGCAGGACCGTGTAGGCGGCGACCGTGTCCTCCGGTGCCAGCGGATCCAGCAGGACACCGCTCTCCTCGTCCGCCCGGTCGTACTGGGTGCCCCGCATGGCCTGGAACCCGGCGCTGAGGACGATCCGGCCGGCGGCGAAGGGGAAGGCCGCCCGCAGGGTCGGCGTGCGGACGGTGTTCGTCGTCCGCTCCTGGTCCCCTTCCTCGCTGTGCAGGCGTTCCCCGTAGCCGGCCATCAGCAGGACGACGTTGCGCAGGCCGGTCAGCGAGGCCAGGTTGTGGAACGATGGCGCCAGGGTGTCGCGGACGGTCAGGCCCCAGCCGCCACGTCCCTCGGTCGCGGCGTCGGGCAGCCGCACGTCCGCCCCGATGTTCTCCAGCGCCAGGGGGGTCTGGGCGCCCGCGGTCCCGCCCAGCACCAGGGCGATCGCGGCCGTCGCCGTCAGCGTCCGCAGCAGCCGCCTCATTGCCCACCTCCGCTGAAGACGGTGTAGGTGATCCGCAACCGCGGCGCCAGATCGCCGTCGGCGGTCCCGTGGAACCCGAACCGCGTCAGGTAGAAGTCGGGATCCAGGATCGAGTAGTCGTAGGCCGGGAAGACGTCCTCGGCGCCGGTCAGCAGCCAGACGACCGGTTCCTCGAACACCCCGTTGGCGAAGCGCTGGACCGACTCGGTCACGTCGAACCCGAGCCACGGGGCCTCGTCGCCCGGCACCGAGCGCGGATCGGCGCTGACCACACCGTCGACGGCAGAAGCCTGGTCGAGCACATCCAGGGTGATGGTGTCCGCAGCCACCGCGGCCACGGGGATCTCGCTCAGCACGAGCGTCGTCAGCGGTCCCCGGTTGGCCAGGGTGTCGGCGGCCAGGTAGAGCTCCGCCCGGTTGATGTAGCTGCCGGGCGGCAGGTCCGAGAGGTCGAAGGCGAAGTAGGGATAGTCCCGCAGGTGGGTACGGACGACCAGCCCCCCGGCGGCCGAGGCGGGCGCCGGTTCGAGTGGATGCATCGTCGAGACGTCGGCGACCGGGACGTAGATCAGGGGCGCCAGGTCCAGGCTCTCGTCGAGCGTGACGATGATGATCGGCCCCACCTGGGTGTCCTCGTGCTCCAGCTCGATCTCGTTGTACTCGGTCAGCTCGCTGGCGGCGTACCCCACCAGGCCGGGATCGGAGCCCATCCCCTCGCGGATGATCAGGCCGGGCATGCCGTCGGTGTACCAGTCGAGGAAGGCGGCCACGGGCAGGTCGATGAAGATGGACGAGCCGTTGTCCTGCTCGGCGGCCAGCAGAGCCCCGTACGCCGGCTCGGGCCCGGGGTAGAGGGAGGTGTCGAGGGTGTCGACCAGTCCGTAGACCTCGAAGACCTTCGTCGGCGCCGGCTCCCCCTCGCCGAGCGTATCGATCGTCGAGGCGTAGGCCTGCAGGCGGAACAGGCGCAAGGTGACGCCGGTAACGGTCGTCGCATCGACCTGGACCGAGTCGGGAAACGTATCCGGCAGCGTGAAGTCGTAGCGAGCCAGGATGGCCGACTCCATCTGGCCGTCACGTCCGAAGTAGAGGACGTGGTTCTGGTCGTAGGGGCGCTCCGGATCGGCGACCGCCACGTGCCCGTAGGCGACGATGTCGCGGGTCACCAGCACCTGGGGATCGTTCAGTTCCAGCTCCCCCGGCAGTGTACTGCCCACGGTGCCGGGGTCGTCGCTCGTGCAGCCTGACCAGACGGCCAGTCCCAGCAGACCCGCGGCCAGCAGGGCCGCCAGGGGCCTGCGTACCTGTCCCGGCGATCGTGGCGATCTCTCGTGTCCTGGCATCACTGCTCCCGCCTGACGGAGATGTTGACCTGGTTGAAGCCCGCCTGCTCCAGCAGCGCGAAGATCCGCGCCGCCGGCTCGAACTCGACACGGGCGTCGATCCTCAGGATGACCCGCTGCTCGGCCCCCGCGGCCAGGCGCTGGCGCAGCAGCCGGCTCAGCTCCTGTTCGTCCACCTGGCGCTGGTCCAGGTAGAGCTCGCCGCCCTCGGTCAGATAGACGGTCGGCGCCTGTTGCTGGCTGACGGTGGTACTGCTCCCCACGCGGGGCAGTTCCAGCTTGATGGCCGGATGCCGCTTGAAGGTGGAGGAGACCAGGAAGAAGATCAGCAGCAGGAACATCACGTCGATCAACGACGTGACGTTGATCCAGAGCCGACTGCCCCGGTGCGGAGGCGAGAACTGCATCACGCCACCTCCCCGCTCCGCTCGCCCTGCCGGCGCCGGCTGCGGGTCCGCAGGGTGTCCAGCAGCTGGGAGGCATACCGCTCCAGTTCGAAGATGATCGCCTCGGCCCGCCCCTGCAACCAGTGGAAGGCCACCAGCGAGGGGATGCCGATGATCAGGCCGGCCGCCGTGGTGACCATGGCCTCGGCGATCCCCCCCGAGAGATGCTCGGGGTCCCCCAGCCCCACGCTGGAGACGACGCCGAAGACACGGATCATGCCGGTGACGGTCCCCAGCAGGCCGAGCAGCGGGGCGACGGCCGCGATGACCTCCAGCACACCCAACCGCCGCATGATCCGGACCGCCTCCTGCCGACCGCTCTCCTGCAGGACGTCCCTGATGATCGGCCAGTCATCGTCGGCGTGATCCAGGCCCGCGGCGATGATCGTGGCGAACGGTCCCGGATTCCGCTCCAGGATGGCCCGGGTGACGGCCAGGTCGGTGGCGGCAGGCAGGGTCTCGACGGCCTCCACGACCTCGGGCACGATGTAGCGGCGACGGCGCAGGGCATACGTCCGTTCCAGGAAGACGGCCAATCCGATCAGGGAACAGAGTCCCAGGGGGAGCATCATGATGTTGCCGGCGCGGATCAGTTCCCACATGTGGTTTCCTACCTCCTCCCGCCGTGGCGGGTCTGTCAGCGCTCCCGACCGGGACGCCGTCCGTGCCGCTGCCCGCCGGTCCCCGGGGCACGACGGTCCGGTGCGGGCGTCCGCGGAGGATAATGCAGCGTGATGACCAGGACAAGGTTGCTGTCCGGGAAGTCGGGCGGCAGGGGAGCGAAGGGGGCCGTCGCCCGCATGGCCGCCACGCTGTGCTGGTGCAGGGACTCGTGACCCTTCTTCTCCAGGACCTCCAGGTCACTGAGGGAGCCATCGATCTCGACCGTCAGGCGCAGGGTCGTCGTGCCGCTGATGACCCCCATCAGGTAGGCGTAGGGCGGGATCCAGTGGGGCAGGAAGTCCTGCTTGAAACGCTCCAGCCAGGGAGCGTAGTCCCACTCGCTCGTGCTGAGGGTGTACTCGCCGAAGCGGATGGCGTTGCCCCCCGCCGGTCCGGCCGCCGACTGGTCGTAGTCGAAGCCCCAGTCCCCGGTCCGCCCCTGCCGGTCGTCCCTGAGGATCGAGGGGCTGCCGCCCGCCAGCAGTCGGGCCAGGTCGGGGGCCGGCGGGGTGTCGTCCTGCCCAGCCGACTCCTCCCCCTCGTTCCCGGTCTCCCGGACAGGCGTCCCGTCCTCGCCCTCCGTCAACCGGCCCTCCATCTCCTCGGCGGGTGTTCCCGTCGCGGGACTCGTACCGCTCCCGGCCGTCTCCGGCTGCTGTCGCTTCTGGCGGTCGGCCGGGGGGACCGGCAGGACACGGATCGCGTCGGGAGCGCCTCCCTCGTCCCTGCTGATGGCCACCTGGGGGACCTCGGCCTCCCGGGGTGCCGCCGGCTGGGAACCCGGTTCACCGCCAGGCACCTCGTCCGCCGCCAGGGCGTCGTGCAGGGCCAGGAAATCGGGTTCGGCCGGCGGTGCCTCGGCGGCCTGGCGTTCCGGGATACTGGTGTAGGCGGTCGGCTCACGCCGCTGCTGGTCCTGCGCGTCCTCGGGAGGCGAGAGGGTGATCGTCACCTGCGGCGGCGGTTCCGGGTTGCGCTCGGCGACGACGACGGCCGACAACGGGGTCCAGCGCCAGGTCACCGCCACCAGCAGCAGGTGCAGCAGCAGGGACACCAGCAGGGCCCATTGGATGGCACGCCGATCGTTCACGGTTCTCCTTGACGGTCTCGGACAGGAGCCGGATGTTGACCGGGAGGCCGCCGATCACCAGCTCGAGGATGACACAATGGGACCGGACGACTCCTTTGACAACCCGCGAACCTCCTCCCCGGCCCCGGTCCGGCCGGAGATCCGTTCCCGGCTGCTCGCCCTGGCGGAGCGCCACCCCGGTCTCGTCCTGCCGGAGGCTCCCCTGGCGCCGTGGACGACCCTGCGGATCGGCGGGCCGGCCCTGGCCCTCTGCCGCTGCAGAAACCCGCAGCAGCTGACCGAGTTCCTGGAATTCGCCGACCGCTCGGGGCTGCCCACCTTTTTCCTCGGTGGCGGCAGCAACCTTCTGGTCGACGATCGCGGATTCGCCGGCCTGGTCCTGCGCCTGGAGCTGTCCGGGTACCGGGTCGAGGACGATCTGGTGACCGCCGGCGCCGGCCTCCCCCTGGACGAGCTGGTGCGTCGCACCCTGGCGGACGGCCTGGTGGGCCTGGAGTTCGCCTCCGGGGTGCCGGGAACCGTGGGCGGCGCGGTGACAGGCAACGCCGGCTGCTACGGGCACGCCATCGGCGAGCGGGTGGTGGATGTCGAGCTGCTGCACCGCGACGGAAGCCGCCGCAAGCTGACCGCCGCGGAGCTGGAGTTCGGCTACCGCCGGTCCCGCCTGCAGCGTCTCGACGCGATCGTCCTGTCGGTGACGCTGCGACTGGAGCGCACCGGTGACACGCGACCGGCGCTGCGGGAACGGGAACGGCACCTGGCCGACCGTGGCCGCAAGCACCCGGTCCGGTTGCCCTGCGCCGGGAGCTGGTTCCGCAACCTGCCCCCCGCCACTCCGGGAGGACGCCGTCGGCCCGCGGGAGCCCTGCTGGAGGCGGTCGGCGCCAAGCGCCTGCGCCGGGGAGACGCCGGTGTCTACCACAAGCACGCCAACATCATCGTCAACCACGGCAGGGCCCGGGCCGTCGACGTGCTGCGCCTGGCCGCCGCCATGCGCGCCGCCGTGTATGCCCGCTTCGGTGTCGAATTGCAGGAAGAGGTGCGGTTCCTGCCGTGGCACGGCGGTCATCTGACCTTTTCCGGTTGACACCAACGCCCGGGATACTGACATTATCGGCAGCCCATTCGACCCCTGAGAGACAGGAGCCCTTCCATGGACCGCAAGGCGCGTTTCGTCGCAGTTTGCCTGTTGTCGATCCTTCTGGCCGGCACGGCCACGATCGCCGCGGAGGAGCAGGCCGCTCCCGCCGACACGACGCTCAGCGGCGAGCGCACCTTCAACCTCCTGCACACCAGCCTCGCCGAGCAGCAGCGCAAGCGCGAGGAGGAGGAGGCCGGCAGGCCCCGCTACATGCCGATCATGGAACCCCGGGCCCTGGAGATGAGTGTCACCCTCGGCTTCTGGGACCTGAACAAGACCCTGCTGGCCGGGGACATGATCATCTACAAGTACACGGACGAGAACACCTACTTCGGCAACGTCAAGCTGGTGGGCGAATCGGCCTTCAATCCCGTCCTGAGGCTGAACTACAACTTCAACCCCTGGTTCGCCCTGGAGGGGGTCCTCGGCTTCTCCGTCTCCGAGTACCTGGCCACGATCACCAACCCCCACTCGCTGACCAACAGCATCGAGGGTTCCGACACTGCCACCCTGGAGCCGGTGGACGAGATCGGCGAGTTCGACGCCGAGAACCGCTCCTGCACCACCGTCAGCGCCGGCCTCAACGCCGTCTTCTATCCCCTGGACTACGGCAACTTCGGGCGTGGCCGCTGGCACCCGTTCATCGAGACCGGCCTGGCGCGCACCTGGATCAACCTCAACTCCGACTACACGGACGGCAGCTCGGCCGACTGGGAGCTGACCGTGGGCGGCGGCATCCGGCTGATCACCGACGGGATGGCCAGCGTCCGTTTCGAGATCCTCTACCACCGCTACAAGGTGGATTTCCCCGTGGGCGACGCCTTTGCCGTCCGCAACGACGGCACCCTGGTGGTCCCGGTCAGCCGCTACGTCGAGGGAGAGGGAATCGTCCCCGTCGACGACTTCGACTCCCAGGACATCAACTCCATCAGCTGGGGACTGGGCTTCACCGCCAACTTCTAGATCCCCGACGGCGCGTTTCCCGGGACGGTCCCCCAGAGGGGGATCGTCTCGCGTCTGTAGCCCAGGGCCTCGACGAGATCCTCCGCCTCGACGTGTCCACGACCCGCCAGCGCGGCGATCGTCCTGGCGACCGCCACACACCGGGCCACCCCTCGCCACGACAGGGCCAGCCGCCGCCTTGCCTCCTCCAGCAGCTCCACTGCCGCCGGCGACAGGTCCCGTCGCCAGTGCCCGGGACCGTCCGTCGTGCCGTCACGCCCCCCTCTCTCCCGCAACAGCCTGGCAGCCTCCGCCACCAGGGTTCTCGCCTCACGCCAGGCACCTGCCGCCCTTTCCGCCCGGAGGTCCACCTCGCGGAGCGACCACTCCCGCGGTTCCTCCAGCTCGACGAACAGGTCGATCCGGTCCAGCAGGGGGCCGGAGAACCGCTGGCTGTACCGACGCCGGGCCGACTCGTCACAGGTGCAGGCCCGCCGACGGCTCCCCGCGTAACCGCAGCGGCAGGGGTTGGCCGCGGCGACCAGCTGGAAGCGGGCCGGCCAGCGTCGCGTTCCGGCGCCGCGTGAGATGGCGATCGTCCCCTCCTGCAACGGCTCGCGCAGCGCCTCCAGCACCCGGGGCGGGAACTCGGCCAGCTCGTCCAGGAAGAGGATCCCCGCGTGGGCCAGGGTCACCTCCCCCGGGCGCAGGGAAGGTCCGCCACCCAGCAGCCCCGCCCGCGTGACGGTATGGTGCGGCGCCCGGAACGGGCGCCGTCGGGGCAGATCCCCGTCCGTGCGGGTACCGGCCGCGCCGTGGATCCTGGCCACCACGAGGGACTCCTCCCGGGTGAGATCCCCCTGCAGTTCCCCCAGCAGTTGCGCCAGCGTCGTCTTGCCGCAGCCGGGTGGCCCCACCAGGAGGGTGTGGTGCCTCCCCGCGGCGGCGACGACGGCGACGCGCCGGGAACGGGGCGACAGCAGGGTCAGCCACCGCCTGCCTGCAGGCCGGTCTGTCGCGGGGGGCGGGTTCCGGTCCGGGGCGGGGGCCACGACCGGCAGGTCGACGGACCCCAGGTACCAGGCGACGGCATCGGCCAGCTTCTCCACGCCCCTGACCCGGGTCCCCGGGACCCAGGCGGCCAGGGCCGCCTGGGCACGCGGCACCAGGAAGTCCCGGCGTCCGGCGGCCGCCGCGGCCAGGACGACGGCGAGCAGCCCGCGCACCGGGCGGACGGTGCCGTCCAGGGAGAGCTCGCCCAGGAGGACGGCCCCTCCGTGCTCGCCCCGCGGTGCCGTGCCGGCCGCCGCGACACAGATCCCGACGGCGATGGCCAGTTCGGCGGCCGCCCCGTCCTTGCGGACATCTGCCGGCCGGAGGTTGACCGTCACCCTGCCGCTGGGCCAGGCCAGATCGCTGTTGCGGACCGCGGACAGGACCCTTTCGCGGCTCTCGCGCAGGGAAGCCGCCGGCAGGCCGACGATCTGCAGCGACGGCAGGCCGCGACGGACATCGACCTCCACGCTCACTCCCACCCCGTCGATCCCGGCGACCGTCCCCGACAGCACCCTGCAGATCATCACCACCTCCGCTGCGGGGATTGCCGCTTCCGTGCCAGAGCCCGGCACAGCCGAGGTATTGATCCTGGAGCGCGGAGACGAGGAGCAGCGGAGGCGGGACGCGCACCGTGGGCGACGGATCCCCTCCGGGCGTCAGCCGCCGGAGACACTGACCGCAGAAAGCGAGGGGCTCCCCGGCGGGAGCCCCTCGGTGGGATCGGTCATGGCCTTCGGATCAGCGATAGAGATCCTTGACCTGCCCCCACGTGGCCGGCGTGTTGGCCGTCGGGTTGTAGGGGAAGGCGATCTTGACGCCGAACACGTGGTCGTAGCCCGGGGGAACGGTGATGAACGGGGGCCAGGGCTCGGAGATACCCGTCCCCGCGAAGGTCCAGTCCTGCAGCGGGTAGAGCATCGCCTCGAGCAGCGGCAGGTCGATGCCGCCGACCATGTCGCAGGTGCCGATACCGGCGCCCGAGAAGACGCCGAAACCGAGGGCGTCGTTCAGGAGCATCTCCCACCCGTCGTCCACCGTCGCCTCCAGCAGGAGGGTCCCGTCGGTGAACGTCGCCGGGTCGGAGAAATCGGCCGCCGTGCCGCCGACACGGGCATCCTCGTAGATGCCGATCGTCCCGCCGGCGAAGACCATCTGCTTCGTCAGGTTCACCCCGTCGAAGACGTAGTCGGTACTGACCATCCCGGTGACGGCCACGGTGTACTCGTTGTTGCCGAAATCGACGGGCACCGGCGTGGGGGCGCTCGCCGGCGGGTTGGCGATCCCGTAGACGGTCAGCATGGCACCCGTCATGTCGGGCCCCGGCGTGTACGCCGCGAAGCCCTCGAAGGTGAACTCGACCTGTGCCAGAGCCGGAACGGTGAGGATCAGCATCAGCATCACCAGCGCCGCTCGCGCGCTGTTGTGGTTCATGACCAGTCGCTTCATCTTGCCTCCTTCCCCTCCGCTCAACGGTACAGGTTCTTGACCGAGCCCCAGCTCCTGGCCTCGTCGGGGATCGTCGGGTCGTAGTAGATCTTGCCATCGACCTCGAGATCGTATCCCTGGGGGATCGTCGGGTCGGCACTGGTGCCGATGACGCCGGCGATCGTCAGGGCCTCGGGATTGGCCAGCTCCTGCCCCAGCTCCTGGAAGTGGGTTCCGAGCTCGAACAGGATCGTGCCCTGGAAGCTGCCCGAGTAGTTCGTCGTGTCGTAGGTCATCACGAAGCTCTCGAACGAGCCGTGCAGGTAGACCTCACCGTCACTGAACGAGGCGATGGCCACCGGATCCGGAGGATCGATGCCGTAGAAGGGAACGCTGTAGCCAGCATCGGCATAGGCCTGGGCGATGATGTCCACCGTCCCGCCGGAGTAGTAGATCCGGATCTGACCGTTGCCCAGATCAATCTCGCCCTGGGAGACGAGGTCGGAGAACACGAAGGTGTACTCGTAGTCCGCCGTGCTCCAAGTCAACGGGTCGCTGATGTTGTCGACAAAGCCGAGGGCGGCCAGGACGTCACCGGGGTCACTGGGCGGGAATCCCACGACGGCCGGATCGTTGTCCGACTCGTACATGTTCCCGATGATGTCGATCACCGAGTAGTCCTGCGCCAAGGCCACGCCCACCACCGTGCAGAGGGCCAGCAGACAGGCCAGCATGCACACTCTCTTCATAGGTACCCCCCCCGAGTCTGGTGTTCCATCGGTGTCCGCACGCAGCGGGGATCGCACGGCCACGACTATGGCTGGTCGGCGCGAGAGCGATCCTGGGCGGGTAGCCCGGCCCTTCCGGGGCCGGACAGGCGTTCATCGCAGCTCCGATCCCGCAAGCGTCTCACGACGCCACACGGCACACTCTATCAGAGATCATCCATGATGACCAGACCCAAATACACCTATTCTCCCCAAGAATCACCTCAGTGCATTATGTTACATAAAAAAAGCGGAGGCGACATCATGCCTCCGCTTCCCGTCCTGTCACGACACCGCCGTGCGCGACCGCGATGCCGTGCGAGCGGACTACAGATCCTGGGGACGCACCGTCTTGCGGCCGTTGGCCAGGGCCCGCTTCTCGGCCTCGGCGATCAGTTCGCGGACCTTCTTGTCCAGGGCCTCGTAGAAATCGCCCGAGACGTTGCACTGGCTGACGGCTTCCTTCGTCTTGCTCTTGCTGATGATCATGAGTCGGTCATCCTCCTGAGACGGGGTGATCCTGCGGCCCGGTCGTTCCGGGCCGGCGACGACGAGCGGGACGCGCCGGCGGCGGGCGGCAGCCTCCGTGCGCCGCGCGGTGGAAACGGCGTCACAATCGCCTCGACACCGTTGCGCGTCAAGTCTAAGTTTTCGACGTCCCCGGACCGCCAACGCCGGAAGGAGAGACCATGGACCGGATCCTCGACTACCTCGACCGCCACCGGGAACGCCACCTCCAGGAGCTGCTGGAGCTGCTGCGCATCCCCAGCATCAGCTCCCAGGCCGAACACCGCGACGACGTCGAACGCGCTGCCCGCTGGCTGGCCGACAGGCTGGCGGAACTCGACCTGTCGGTCGAGGTCATCCCCACCGAAGGTCATCCCCTCCTCTATGCCGAGAGCGAGCAGCGTCCCGATCGTCCCACCCTGCTCTTCTACGGCCACTACGACGTCCAGCCCGTCGACCCGATCGACCTGTGGGACTCCCCTCCCTTCGCGCCGCGCGTCGAGAACGGGATCATCTACGCCCGCGGCGCCAGCGACGACAAGGGACAGCTCTACACCCACCTGAAGGCCCTCGAGGCGTACGTGCGCCAGGGGATCGACCTGCCGGTCAACGTCAAGTTCATCATCGAGGGCGAGGAGGAGTGCGGCGGCGAGTCGATCTACCGCTACACGGAGCAGCACCCCGACCGGCTGGCGTGCGACGCCGTCGTCATCAGCGACACCAGCCTCTACGACGAGCGGACGCCGGCCATCTGCTACAGCCTGAAGGGGCTCGCCTACATGCAGATCGACGTCCGCGGACCGGCGCAGGACCTCCATTCCGGCAGCTTCGGCGGCACGGTCCAGAACCCGGCCAACGCCCTCTGCGAGATCATCGCCGGCCTGAAGGACGCCGACGGGCGCATCCTGATCCCCGGCTTCTACGACGACGTCCGCGACCTGGAACCGGAGGAGCGGGAGGAATTCGCACGCCTCCGGTACGGCGACGACGACCTGCGCCGCGACACCGGTGCGCCGGAGCCCTTCGGCGAGAAGGGCTACACGACCCTGGAGCGGATGTGGGGACGGCCCACCTGCGACGTCAACGGCCTGTGGGGCGGCTACAGCGGCGAGGGCGCCAAGACGATCATCCCCGCCACCGCCGGTGCCAAGGTCAGCATGCGCCTGGTCCCCGACCAGGACCCCGGGCGCGTGGCCCGGCTGTTCACCGACCACGTCCAGCGGATCGCCCCGCCGGGGATCGAGGTGACCGTCACGGAGATGCACGGTGCCAAGCCGGTCCTCGTGCCGCGCGATGCGCCGATGATGCGGGCGGGGATGAAGGCCCTGGAGGACGGGTTCGGCGCGCGTCCCGTCTTCATCCGCGAGGGAGGCTCCATCCCCATCGTCGGGACGTTCCAGGAATGCCTCGGCGCACCGGTCCTGCTGCTGGGCTACGGGCTGCCCAACGACAACATCCATTCGCCCAACGAGAAGTTCCACGTGCGGAACTACGAGTGCGGGATCCGCACGACGGCACGGCTGCTGCAGGAGGCGGCCGCCGTCGTGACCGGTGCCGACGGGGCACGTTGACAGCGTCGGCGGGCCGATATAGATTCCAGCGCCCGGCGTCCCCTTCGTCTAGAGGCCTAGGACACCGCCCTTTCACGGCGGCAACACGGGTTCGACTCCCGTAGGGGACGCCAGCAACGACATCAGAAGCGGCGGCCGTTCGGCCGCCGCTTCTGTCGTTCCGGGATCGGAGGACCTACTTCGGCGCCATCCCTCCCACGTGGCACTGGACGCAGAGATCCCGCTTCTGGTCCTTCCACAGCAGCGCCTTGAACTCCGACCCGTGCGGGTTGTGGCAACTGGCGCAGACCAGCGTCTGGCCCGTGCGGGGATCCTTGACGGGGTCCCCGACCGGGTGGCCGCTCGCCCCGTGACCCTCGTGGCACCCGAGACAGAGTTCCAGGCTGCCGGCGGCGAGCAGGGCCGGCCGGCCGGTCCCGTGGGGATCGTGGCAGTTGCCGCACGACTCGGTGACCGGCTCGTGCTCGTAGGAGTGCTGGAAGCGCTTGCGGTCGTGGCAGGAGAAGCAGGTCTCCCTCGGGTCGCCCTGGCGCAGCAGGCGCCCGTAGCCGGTGTGCGGCGAGTGGCAGGCCAGGCAGCTGCCAGGCTCGTCCAGCGCCCCGTGGTGCAGGTCGGCGCGCAGGGTCTTGCCCACCCCCTGGTGGCAGCCCACGCAGAGTCCCGGCACCTCCTTCTGGAGCTCGAAGCTTTCCGGCTGGTGGCAGTAGCGGCACTGCCCCTTGGCGTAGGGCTCGTGCCGGCTAGGCATCAGCAGGGCCTTCTGGCCCGGCGCGCTGACGTGGGGGTCGTGGCAGGTGACGCAGGATCTCCCCTCCGGCGCGCGCCCGCCGTGGGCCAGGCGGAAGGGCTGCTCGGCGGTGTCGTGGCACTTCGCGCAGAGCTGCCCGGGGGCGACCTGCAGCAGATGGGGCTGAGCGGAGGCGTGTCCCTCGTGGCACGCCTGGCAGCGGCCCTCCCGGACCGGTGCATGGGCCCGTCCCGCCTCGAGACGCGCGGCCAGGTCCTGGTGGCAGCCCAGGCAGAGCTGTTCCCCGCTCGCCCGCAGCAGCTGCGGCGCGGCGGCCGCATGGGGCCGGTGACAGTCCAGGCAGCGGCCCTCGCGGAACGGCTTGTGCTGGTGGGCCGCGCCGGTGGCGGTGGCCAGCCGGTCGTGGCAGCGGAAGCAGAGCTGGGGCACCGGCTCCTGCAGCAGGCGGTCGCCGCGGGCGGTGTGGGGATTGTGGCAGGCCGTGCAGCGGCCGTCGCCGAACGGCTGGTGCATCAGGCCGCCCTCTGCCAGGTCGTCCAGGTCGTGGCAACCGCCGCACAGCTGCCGCTGGTCGGCGGCGGCGGAGGCCGGAGCGGCCGGATCGTCGTGGCAGGTCGTGCAGTCGAAATCGGCGAAGGCCGAGTGGAGGGTGCGGTTCAGCAGGAACGAGCGCCGCGACAGGTGGGGATCGTGGCACTGGGTGCAGTCGGCACCGGCCAGCGACACGCCCCCGTGCCGCTGCTCCAGGTCTGGCGTCGGGTCGTGGCAGCCGCTGCAGAGCTGGGCAGCCGGCTGGCGCAGATGGCCCGGCTGGTCGGTCCCGTGGGGATCGTGGCACAGCAGGCACTGGCCGGTGGCGGCCGGGGCGTGGAGGGTCAGGGAATCACCGGGGGCGGACAAGGCCTGCTTCAGGTCGGTGTGACAGCCGAAGCAGAGGTTCTCCCCGACGGTGCTCAGCAGCGAGGAGTTGTCGGTGGCGTGGGGGTCGTGGCAGCTGCTGCACCGCCCCTCGCGGGCCGGGGCATGGGGATGGGACGCGGCCAGCGCCTCCCCGATCCCGTCGTGGCACTCCAGGCACAGCCCCGGCTGCCTCTCGGTGAGCAGCCCCGACGGCGTGTCGGCAGTATGCGGCCGGTGGCAGTCCAGGCACGCGCCCTCGGCGAACGGCGGGTGCTGAGTGGCCAGCCCCGTCTGCCGCTGCTTGTCGTCGTGGCAGGTGAAGCAGAGCTCGCCTCCCTCCCGGCGCAGCAGCGACGGCGTCCCCGTGCCGTGGGGGTCGTGGCACTCGTGGCAGGCACCACCGGCGAAGGGAGCATGCTCCTGCTGCCCCGCCGTCGCGGCCAGGTCATCGTGGCACTCGAGGCAGAGCTGGCGCTCGGGCTGGACGAGCAGCCGGTCGGCGTCGCTGCGGTGGGGCAGGTGGCAGGTGGCGCAGTCCTCCCGGGCCGGCGGGTGGGGCGTGTCCGCGGCGTCTGCCGCGGCGACCAGTTCCCGGTGGCAGCGGGTGCAGAGGTCGCGGCCGGTCTCCCGGAGGAGGTGGGCGTTCCCGCCGCCGTGGGGCTGGTGGCAGCCGCTGCAGCTGTCGTCGCGCACGGGGGGGTGGACCGAGCGGCCGTCGCCGTCGGCGGACAGGTCGTCGTGGCAACCGGTACACAGCCCACGCTGGCCGTCGACCAGCAGGGCCGGCCTGCCGGAGCGGTGCGGCGCGTGGCAGACCAGGCACTCGCCTTCGGCGGCCGGGGGATGGATCACGGTCGCCTGCCTGTCGGCGGCGACGTCGTCGTGGCACTCCTGGCAGAGGTCGGGCACGGACTCGACGAGGTCGGCATCCCCGGCACCGGTCGGCCGCTGCCGGTGACAGTCGGTGCACTCCCCCTCCACGTAGGGCGGGTGGGCCAGGTCGTCGATCAGGTGCGGCTGCGAGCTGGCGTGCGGGGCGTGGCACTGGGTGCAGCTGCCCGGTCCCGGATCGGGATGGCCGGCCGGGAGGGTGGGATGGCAGCCGGCGCAGAGGGCATCGACCTCCCCCCGCAGCATCCGGGCGTCGGGACCGCCGTGGGCATCGTGGCAGGCGGTGCACGCCCCCTCGCCGAACGGCGCGTGGACGACCGCGGCGGCCTGCTGGGCGGCCAGGGACTCGTGGCAGGGGAGACAGACGGAATCGCTCCTCTCCCCCTTCTGCAGGCCCGCCAGGTCGCTGGCGTGGGGGTCGTGGCACAGGACGCACCACCCCTTGCGGAAAGGCTCGTGGCGCACGGGCAGGAGCGTCGTGTCGGCCAGGGCCGCGTGGCAGTCGAAACAGAGGTCGGGCAGGGGGGTCTTCAGGACGAGGCGCTGCGAGAAGCCGTGCCGGTCGTGGCACCCCTGGCAGTCGCGGTCGGCGAACGGCTTGTGCTGGTGCGCCCGCTCGAAGACGGCGTTCATCTCGTCGTGGCAGTCCAGGCAGGTCCGGCGGGGCCGCTTGGCTTCGGCGGGACCGGATGCTGCCAGCAGCGCGGCGCTGGCCAGCAGCAGCCAGCCGAGGACGTGACGGAGGTCGGGGCGAGTCATTCGGCATCACCTTCCTTGTCGATGTCCCTGGCGCCGGGATCGGTCACCATCTCTCCCCGGTAGCGGAACGACAGGATCTGGAACGCGAGCATGGCGTCGCGACGGAAGTGGGGGGCGCTGCGCGAGGCCCAGAAGGCCCACGTCGTGTCGACGGGAGCGTCGTCCTGGAGCACTTCGAGCAGGAAGGCCGGGTTGTCCGGCCGGTCGCTGCGCGAGACGACCTCGCCGTCGGCCTTGATGGCGAAATCGGGGACGAAATCGATGATGCGGGCACTGAACTCGGTATCCCCGACGTAGAAGGTGTCCGCCGGGGAGACCGTCTGGATGTCCTGGAAGTCCAGGAAGACGCGGTGGCGGGTGCGGACGGTCACCGAGTCGACCTCGGCCAGGGAACCGCCCGTCGCCGCGTACGGGCCGGAATGCACATCGAGCACTGCCAGCAGGCAGCAGCCGGCGGCCAGCGCCGTCAGCAAGGGACGCATCACGATCCTCCTGTTGCGGGCAGGGTGTTCAACAGCTCCGTCACGGTCAACTGGGCCAGGCGCGGCAGGGAGTGGACCCGCCCCCAGCCGAGGATGCTCTCCCGGTCGTTCCCGGTACGCTGGTGGGCGCCGATCCAGAGGATCCTGCCGTCGCTCAGGTCGATCAGGCGGGCATGGATCGACACCAGGGGGACGTCCTCCTCGTCGATCCGCTGCAGCCCGTAGTCCTCGATGACGCAGACGAAGGCGACGTCCGCCTGCAGGGCCTTCCCCAGCTCGA
The DNA here is from genome assembly GCA_964436825.1 of uncultured Fibrobacteraceae bacterium. Taxonomy (GTDB): domain Bacteria; phylum Krumholzibacteriota; class Krumholzibacteriia; order LZORAL124-64-63; family LZORAL124-64-63; genus CAYTEO01. The sequence continues at coordinate 127,039 of CAYTEO010000001.1, forward strand.
CCACCTGCCGCCGGGACATGCGATCGGCGTAGCGGATCCGCAGCATGGCCAGCTCCTCGGCGACGCGCTGCTCGGGCAGGAGCGCGAAGGCCGGCCGCTGCGCCAGGGCCAGCCGCAGGGCGTCGTCGACGACGGTCGCGGCGGCGGGATCGGGGCTCAGGTTCGTCACCGGCAGCAGGGCGAGGCGACGGACGCGGCCGTCGTAGAGGGTGCCGCTGGCATGGGCGCGCGGCCGAGGCCCGCAGCCGGCGAGAAGGAGCCCGAGCAGCAGCAGCGGCAGCAGCGACCGGGCCGGTAGCCACCGCCGGCGGCGCGGCTCAGGGCAGATGCGCCACGAGTTCATGGCAGACCTTCCGGGTCAGTTCGCCCAGGGTGTGGACCTCGCCGAAGCCGAACAACGGCACCGTCGGTCCTCCCTTGCGTGTCACCTGCATGTTCCAGATCAGCCGGCCGGTCTCCACGTCGAGCATCCGCACCTCGACGGTGATGACCGGGAACTGGTTCTGGCCGATGCGCTGCATGTCGTAGGTCAGGACGCTGCCGACGAAGATGGCCTGCACCCCCGCCTCCTGGCCGACCTTCTTGATCTCCCCGGCGGTCATTCCCCGCGCCGACGCCGCCGAGGCGTCGACGACCTCGGCCAGGATGTGCCGGAACTGGCCGGGCTCCATGACGTCGAACCGGTCGGCCAGCAGCAGCTCCGCGGTGAAGGCGTCGGCCACGCGCTGTCCCGTGAACCGGTCCCCGCTGACGGTCCAGAACGGCGCCACCGCGACCCGCTGGTAGTAGTCGAGGTCGGCGTCCGGGTTGACGTAGCTGGCCGTCCCGGCGCAGCCGCAGCCCAGGGCCACGATGGCGAGCAAGGACAGCAGCGGCCCCGGAACGCGGGTCCTCCCCGGCCGTCTGGTCGTTGATGCGCGGTCGTGCAGCATCGCTCATCCCCCACCGGTTAGAAGGTCGTCAGGAACGAGACGTTCACGGCGCGGTTGGTCTCCCCGTCGGTGCGGGATGTCCGTTGCGCGCTGACGAAGAACGACGTCCCCTGCTGGATCTGCCACTGCAGCTGGATGTTGTATGTATCGGCACCCGAACTGGCCACTTGCCCGGTATTCTCCTGGTGCGACAGGTTGGCGCTCAGGACCAGGGACGACCGCAGGCGCGCGGTCAGGGCGGTGCTCAGGCTGCTGGTCGTGCTGCTCGTCGGTCGCCGGTTCCTGCTCCAGCGCCAGTTGCCCACCCAGGAGTAGGGGCCCCGGTTGTAGGTCACCCCCGTGTAGAAGCTGTGCTGGTCGGCATCCCAGGGCCCGATGGTGTCGGCGGTCCGGCTCGACCGGAAGGTCGTCTGCAGTTCCATGCGCCGGGTCAGCCAGGAGCGCAGCTCCAGCAGGCCGATGGTCGTGAAGCGGCCCAGCTCGGTGCCGCCCCGCCCCCGGTAGCGGGTGACGCTGAGCTGCGTGCGCAGCGTGGTCCGCCGGTAGAACCGCTGGTCGATGTTCAGGTCGTAGACGTCGGCGGGGGCCTCCCGGCCCTCCGCGGTCAGCACGATGTTGTTGGCCATGCTGAAGCGGGCGCGGGCGCCCTGGCGCAGGCGGCCCTCCAGGCTGGTCTGCAGCCGGAGGTAGTCCGTCGTGGTCTCGCCGGCCGGACCGGCCAGGAAACGGTAGTCGCGCCGGATCTCCGTGCGTGCCCAGCTCGCGTAGCGGTAGTGGACGCGCATCTGGAGGGTCCGCTGGCGCACGGCCAGGCTGTCGTCGTCCCCCGCGGCCGGGTCGTCCACGCGGCGATCGAGCAGGTCGAGGCCGACCTGCAGGCGCGACGACGCCCGCCAGCTCAGCGATCCCCGCAGGTTGCGGGTGCGGTTGCGGGAGTCCGCCCCGCCCGTCCCCTCGGTCCGCATCTCCTGCAGGTCGGTCCCGGCGGAGACGCGCACCCCGTGCCCCAGGTCCCTGTCCAGGGAGGCCCTCCCCAGCCACTGGCGGGTGCGATGCCGCCGGCCGGTGGCGAGCTGTTCGTCGTCGAGCCGCCGGTGCAGGGCACTCAGCCTCACCGCGCCCAGGTCCTGGAACGCCTCCAGGGTGACGTCGGTGGAGCGCTGGGAGACCTCCGCGCTCCCGGGCGCGGCGAACAGGCGGTGCCGGTGGTAGCCGGCGCGCAGCCGTGGCCAGCGGGTCGGGTTGTAGGTCCAGGAGAGCTGGATGTCGTCGGCCTCCTGGCGGAGGCTGTCCGCCGCCAGGGAGACGGTCTGGCGGGGCGAGAGCAGCAGCGACAGGTCGTAGGCCGTCCCGGACAGTCCCAGGCGCAGCCGGTGACGGCTGAGCTGGCGAGACAGCTCCAGGTCGTCGTAGCGGTCGAGGTAGAGGTCCAGCAGCAGCCGGTTCTTGACCAGCAGCTCGTCCAGGGCCGTCACCTCGAGGTTCGTGCGGACCTGGCGCGTGGTCGCCCCCGTTCCGCTCTGCTGCTGGTAGGCCGTGTTGAACCTGCCGTGCCACTCGGCGGAGGCCCGGCCCTGGCCGGTCATCACCAGCAGCAGGCAGGGAACGACCAGGGCGATCCAGGGGACCGTCTCCGGCCTGCGGGGACTCGAGTCGCCGTTGCCGCACGGAGCCTCCATCAATCGCCCTTGGGGTGGTGGATGTTGAACGAGGAGGGCCCGGTGTAGTCGCGGCCGTGGACCTCGAAGCAGTTCCGCCGGGACGAGGTGCGGTGCGGCCCCTTGTCGGGGATCGTGTTCATCACGATGCCGTTGACGGTCCGGCTGCCCGGCACCCCGTCGGAGGGGATGTGACAGCCGAAGCAGAGTCGCCGCGCCTGGTCGGCGTTGTTCAGGGGATCGGTCAAGCCGTACCAGCCGGGCAGGTCGTCCCGCAGGAGGAAGAGGTTCGGCTGGGTCCCGTCGCTGCCCTGGGATCCGTGGGGATTGTGGCAGTCGTAGCACGGGAGCATGTCCCCCACGTTGACGTAGCTGGGCCAGGAGATGGCGATATCCGGATCCTTGCGGATCTGGTGGCCGGCGGTCTGCCCGTTGAGGCTGCTGTCGTAGTAGTCCTCGATCCAGCGTCCCTCGCTGTTCATGCCTGGCGGGCCGTTGCTGCCGTGGCAGGAGAAGCAGAGCTGGTAGTTGGCCGGTGCCCCGAAGTCGGCGTAGCCGCCGATCTCACGATAGGTCCCCTTGAGCAGGTCCAGGGGGTTGTCGGTGGCGTGGGGATCGTGGCAGTTGAGACAGTGGCCGTGGCCGAGGGCGTCCCGCAGCGGCATGTCGGGATCGCGGTCGTGGGGCGAGAAGTCGTGCCCGTTGTACGACCCCGCGTTCTCGTAGACGACCTGTCCGGGCCAGCGACCGCGGTACTGGACGCCGTGGAGCTTGTCCCCGCCCACGTTGGCCTCGAAGTAGCCGGGATAGGGGCTGTAGTCGGGCAGGCGGTCGGTCTCGCCAAGGGGGTAGTTGACGGGCTGGTCCCGATGGCACCCGCCCACCCCCGAGGTGGAGAAGCAGAGGTTGTTGTCGTTGGGCGCGAACAGGTTCCGGGGATTGGGAGCGATCTGGCCGTCCTGGGAGGCATGGGGATCGTGGCACTGGGTGCACTCCCCGATCGACGGCGGGTCGGTCACCAGCCGCTGGACCCCGTGAACGGGATCGGTGTGGGGGCCCGTCCGGTCGCCGGGCGCGGCGACCAGCGGTCCGGCCCCACCGCCGGTGCGAACGACCAGCCAGAGGGTGGCCGACAGGAGCACGAGCATCGAGAACGGAAGCGATCTTCTCATGCCTCTCCCCGAAGTTGCGGGATGGGAAGGCCCCGGAGGGCCCCCCCATCCCCAGGTACGGGCAGGTCAGTGCCCGCTCAGGCGGTCAACCCTGGACGTGGCACTGCTTGCAGAGATCCCTGACCTGGGCGCCGTCGTCGCCCTCCTCGGTGACCGTACCGGTACCGGCCATGAAGATCAATCCGAAGGGATTGTTGTTGCCGTGGGCCTTGTGGCAGGTCAGGCAGGTCGGCGTGGAGCCGGCGTCTGAGCCGTCCCAGACACCCGTCGGGGACATGACCTTGACCCTGTTGGTGTGGCCGGCGAAGACGGCCAGGCTCGAGTGGCCGCCGCCGACGGCGCCGATGTCGGCATCGGCCGCCGGGTGTCGCAGCCAGCCCTCGCCGGTGGAGCCGCCGACCTCGGGGCCGCCCTTGGCACCGTGGAAGTCGGTATGGCAGCCCTTGCAGTAGTCGGCGATGGCCGAGGCGGTCTGGTCAGGCTCGTTGAAGAAGACGTTGTCCCAGGCGTAGTGCGTGCTCAGCGGGCCGGAGGCGACCTGGTAGACGTCCGTGCCCAGGTCGTTGGTGCCGGTGCTGTAGGTCACGATCAGCCCGGGGTAGCTCACGTTGCCCGGATCGTAGATCAGGTTCCGGTAGGCATTGCCGTTCGGGTTGTACCCGTGCGGCTGGTGGCAATCCACGCACTCCAGGCCGTCCGGGTTGTTCCAGGGCGGGTTGCTTCCCGGCGCGTAGTCCGTGGCGTCCAGGGTGTGACCCGTGGCCGTGGTGGCGTCGCCGACCCGGTTCAGGGCGCCCGCGGCCCGGACGTAGCCGTTGGCGTTCGGTCCGTAGACGTCGGGCGCGAACGGCTGGTTGTCGTGGCACGACAGGCAGAGGTCGTTGACGTCGTTGCGCAGCAGGTACTCGTGCGGCGTGGCATCGAACGGGGTGATGATCCCCGTGCCGTCCGCGTTGTACCCGTGCGACTGGCTGGCGTGCATGACGTGACAGTCACTGCAGACCAGCGAGGTCCCGAAGTGGTAGTCGCCGGCCACGGCGAACGTGGCCAGGACCATCACCAGGGTGACCGTCAGGCTGAAGCGTTTCATCTTGCTGTCCCCCTTCACGTGACGTGAAGTGCATTCCCAAGTGACGACAAGTGACGGAAACACGCAGAAGATCGGTCAACTGCTCTGCTGCTCACCTCCTTCCCGCGTCGCGTACACCTGGTAGCGACAACCGACCTTCTCCAGTACGTAGATTCTCCCGGGCGGGTACCAGGCCACTGCACTCGGATAGGCCATGGATCCGGGGCCCGAGCCCTTACCCCCGATGTACGTCTCGAAACGGCCGTCGGCGTCGAAACGGCTGACGACCTGACGGATCATGTCCACCACCCAGATGCGCCCGTCGTCCTGGACGGCGATCCCGGTCGGCAGGGAGAAGTTCCCCCAGCCGGAATCGTGCTTCCCGAAGGCGAGCACACGCTCGCCGCCGGCCGTGAAGACCTGGACGGCGGCGGCGGCGGACATGTCGGTCACGTAGAAGCGGTGCCGGCCGTCCACCCAGAACCCGGTGGGCTTGACCAGCTGCCCGGTCTCCCCCAGGCGCACCGTGCGCCGGCTGCGGAGATCGGGCGAGAGGATCAGGACGACGCCGCGCTCGCGGCTCATCCCGAGGACGGCCACCTCGCCCTCGGGCGTCAGCGCCAGGGCCAGGGGCCGGAAACCGGAGTCACCCAGCAGGCGGGCCGGCTGGATCCGGTCCACCGGGGTGCCGCGGTAGTCCAGCACGGCGACGTCGATCGACAGGGCGTCGAGCAGGAAGATCGTCCCGTCCGGCGTGGCCACCAGGGAGAGCGGTTCCCCGGGAACGTAGCGCCCGTCGCGCCAGACCGTGTGGGTGAAGCTGTAGACCGGTGTACCGTCGCGGTCGAAGATGACGACGCGGTGGTTCCCGCTGTCGGCCACGAAGACCTCGCCGGTCGCCGGATCGCAGAAGATGTGGCGGGGATTGCGGAACGGCTGGTTGGGACCGGTCCCCGTGACGATCTGGACCAGCGCCGGGGGCGTCGCCGGCTGGACCTCGGCCAGGACGGGCCATCCCGCCAGCACGAGAGCCAACCAGAGACCGATCCTGATCCGGCCGTCACGCCTCACGATCAGTGTCCTTCCAGCAGATGGCACTGGTCACAACCGCGCCGCTCGACGGCGCCGTTGATGTCCCAGACCAGGGAAAAGGCGTTCGCGCTGCCGTGGGCCTTGTGGCACGACAGGCAGAAGACGCCGTTGGTGTTGCCGTCCACGGCCGAGGCCGAGGCGAAGTCGATCGCCCCGTCGACGACGAACGGCACACGGGCCGCGCCGTCGAAACCGGGACCGGTGCCCTGCTCCCAGACCGTCGGGTTGGTGGTGCCGCGGGTGACGCCCTGGGCGATGTTGTTGGGCTGGCCCCGCTCGCTGTCGTAGGTCGGGTGCTTGGAATGGATGCCGTCCCCGTCGGGATCGGTGTAGCTCGGGCCGGAGAAGACGTGGTGGCAGTCCAGGCAGATGTTCGTCACCTCGCGCAGGGAGACGTCGTTGGCCGTCCCGTAGCGGGTGTGGTCACGCTCGTACTTGGCCAGGCCGGTCACGTCGTTGAACAGCCCCAGCGGCGGGGTGCCCTCCGGATAACTGGCCCACTGCAGGTTGCGCGGGTTCCCGTTGCCGTGGGGATCGTGGCAGTCGACGCAGGTGACGACCTGGTCCTCCGGCTGCGACCAGTGGCAGCGCGAGCAGAGACTGGTGGGGTTGCGCCCGAGGTTGTGGCCATGGGCGCTGATGACGTCCGGCTCGTCGAAGAAGCCGGCCGAGCGCTCGACCAGGCCGTTGACGTCGGCGCCCACGACGTCGGGAATGCCTGCGACACCGTCGTGACAGGAGAGACACAGGTCCAGGGGATTGGCATATTTCAGCAGGTAGGGATTGGGACCGGTCGTGTAGGGATACGACGGCACGTTCCCGCCGCCACTGGTCCCCCCGTCGTAGTCGTGCTGCATGCTGCCGTGCATGACGTGGCAGTCGGAGCAGACCAGGTTGGCCCCGTTGTGGTAGACGTCCAGTGCCTTGCCGAACATGGCCTGCTCACGGTAGAACGAGCCGTCGTCGCGATGGATCGAGTTCGCCGACGGCGTCGCCGACGACCATGACCAGACCATGACAACCATCGCCAGGACCAACAGCTCCCGGCACCTTCCTCCAGGTGACCGATACTCCACCATTGCCTTCCCCTCCAGCCCGGGTCCCACCGCGGGCTCTCTCGGCGGCGTCAACACGCCACCACCATGGACATTACGAAACATCTATATCCTATCAGGCATCTGGGAATTATGGAAGAAAAAAATCACGGATCCCGATTATTTAATAACAAGATTCGCGCTGTCCGGTTACACCGCACCCGGCCATCACCGTCCTGTCACGCCACCGCCATGACGGACAGGGCAAGTTACGGCATGGTGTTTCCGTCCGTGCGTGTTATCCTACACGCTGTCTAGATCATCTCACCGCAACCAGGCGACAGAGGTGCCGCGATGAACGACCAAGGCCGGACCGACGACGAGTTCGCCCGCTTGCTCGACGAGCAGGCCGCCTTCCCTGCCCGGACCACCGAGCCTCGCCCCGGGGACCGGATCACCGGGACGATCGTGCAGATCGGCGACGAGACCGCCTTCGTGGACTACGGAGGCCGCAGCGAGTTGCCGATCTCCACGGCCGAGCTGCGGGACGCCGACGGCAACCCCACCCACGATGTCGGAGACAAGATCACCGGCTGGGTCGCCGGCAAGGGCGAGGACCTGCGGCTCGTGCTCACCGGCGGTGGCGGCGGCCGCGACACGCGCTGGCTCGAGGAGGCGCACGCCACCGGCCTCCCCGTGGAGGGGCGCGTCACCGAGACGAACAAGGGCGGTTTCGTCGTCGACCTGGACGGCCACCGCGCCTTCTGCCCCATCTCCCAGATCGACGACGGCTACGTCGACGATCCCGCGGCATGGGTCGGCCGCAAGCTCTCCTTCCGGATCCTCGAGTACGCCGAGGGCGGTCGGCGCCTCGTCGTCTCCCGCCGCGTCCTGCTGGAGGAGGAGAAGGAGCAGCGGGCCGCCGAGACCCGTCGTTCCCTCCAGCTCGGCGACGTCGTCGAGGGAACCGTCAGGCGGCTGATGCCCTATGGCGCCTTCGTCGACATCGGAGGTCTGCAGGCCCTGCTGCACGTCTCCCAGATCAGCCACGCCCACGTCGACGACCCGGCGGACCACCTCCGGGAGGGCCAGCAGCTGCAGGTCCAGGTCATCGACATCCAGGACCTGGGCGGCCAGCACGAGCGGATCAGCCTCTCGCTCAAGGCCCTCGCCGACGATCCCTGGCAGGAGGTGGAGCAGCGACTCCAGGTGGGTCAATGGGTCAAGGGGGTCGTCACCGGCCTGGCCGACTTCGGGGCCTTCGTCGAGTTGTGGCCCGGCGTGCGCGGACTGATCCATGTCTCGGAACTGAGCGAGCAGCGGGTCGGTCACCCGCGGGAGGTCCTGCGGGAGGGCCAGGAGGTCAGCGTCAAGGTCAAGGAGATCGACCTTCCCCGCCGGCGGATCGGCCTGTCGCTGGTCGGCTGAGACGGAGCCCCCCGCCGACGGGCTAGGCCCTGACCGCCCGGGCCGCGGCGACGATCCGCTCCGTGGCGTAGGCCACCTCCGCATCGGTCGTGAACCGGCCGAGGCAGATCCTCAGGCTGGCCGCCGCCTCCTGTTCGCTCAGCCCGAGGCAGCGCAGCACCGGCGAGACGCGTCCGTCGGTGCTGGAACAGGCCGACCCGGTCGACAGGGCCAGGGTCCGCAACTCGCGCAGCAGCGCGGCGGCGGTCGCACCGGGGAACAGGATATTGAGGCTGCCCGGCAGGCGGCGCCGCGGGTGGCCGTTCAGCCGGGCATCGGGAATCTCCTGCCGGATGCCCTCCCACAACCGCTGCGCGAGCCCGCGCAGGCGACGACCGTCCTCCTCCAGACGCTGCCCGGCCACCCGGCACGCCTCCCCCATACCGACGGCGCCGATGACGTTGGGCGTCCCGGAACGCAACCCGCCCTCCTGGCCCCCTCCGGTCAGCAGGGGACGCAGGCGTCGCCGCACGTGGCGGCCGCGGACGACCAGGGCCCCGCTGCCGGTGGGGCCGTGGAACTTGTGGGCGGAGAGGGAGAGCAGGTCGATCCCCTCGGCGGTCATGTCGACGGGGATCCGCCCGACCGCCTGGGCGGCGTCGGCATGGAAGGGGATCCCGCGGTCCCGGCAGAGGGCGGCGATCTCGCCGAGCGGCTGGATGGTCCCGATCTCGTTCTGGACGGCCAGGATCGTGACCAGTGCGGTCCGGTCGTCCAGCGCCGCGGCGACGTCGGCGGGGTCGACGATCCCGTCGCTCCCGCAGCCGACCTCGACGACCTCCCACCCTCGCCCGGCCAGCTCCCGCAACGGCTCCCGCACGGACGGATGCTCCAGGACGCTCGTGACGATCCGCCCCGGCTCGCGGCAGCCCGCGGCCAGCCCCTTCAGCGCCAGGTTGTTGGCCTCGGTGGCGCCGGAGGTGAGCACGACGTCCTCGGGGCGGCAGCCCACCAGCGCGGCCACCTCCTCCCGCGCCCGGTCCAGCAGGGCCCGCGTCGCCCAGCCGAAGGCGTGGTTGCTGGCCGGGTTGCCGTGATGCCGGCGGGCGACGTCGTGCATCCGCTCCAGGACGGCCGGGTCCAGGGGGGTCGAGGCGTGGTGGTCCAGGTAGACGGGCGTGGCAACTGGCACGCGATCCTCCCGCGAACGGGTCAGAGGGCCAGCATCCTCTCGATGGGCCGCAGGGCCCGGACGCGGATCTCCTCCGGCACGGTCACCTCGGGCGCCCCGTCGCGCAGGCAGAGGTAGAGCTTCTCCATGGTGTTGAGCTTCATGTAGGGACACTCGTTGCAGTTGCAGCTCTCGTCGGCGCCCGGCACGGTGTAGAGCGTCTTGTCCGGGTTCTCCTTTTGCATCTGGTGGAGGATCCCCGGCTCGGTCAGGACGATGATCTCGCGGACCGGCGTCTCCCGGGCGAAGCGGAGGATGGCACTGGTCGAGCCGACATGATCGGCGTGCTGCAGGAGCGCCTCGGTGCACTCGGGATGGGCGATCACGACGGCGTCGGGGTGGAGCGTCTTGAGCTCGACCAGCTTCCGCTCGCTGAACTGCTCGTGGACCTCGCAGCTCCCCGGCCAGAGGACCAGTTCGCGGCCCAGCTGCTGGGAGACCCAGCGGCCCAGGTGCTGGTCCGGGGCGAAGACGACCGGCTGGTCGGGCGGCAGGGATGCGACGACCCGGACCGCGTTGCTGGAGGTGCAGATGATGTCGCTCAGCGCCTTCGTCTCGGCGGAGCAGTTGATGTAACTGACGACGGCATGGCCGGGGTGGCGCTCCAGGAAGGCGGCGAACTCGTCGGCGGGACAGCCGTCGGCCAGGCTGCAGCCGGCCTCCAGGTCCGGCACCAGGACCTGCTTGTCGGGGTTGAGGATCTTGGCCGTCTCGGCCATGAAGTGGACACCGGCGAAGACGATGACGTCGGCGTCCGTCGCCGCCGCCTGGCGACTCAGCTGCAGGCTGTCGCCGACGAAGTCGGCAACGTCCTGGATGTCACCGGTCTGGTAGTAGTGGGCCAGGATGACCGCGTTGCGCTCCCGGCGCAGCTGGTCGATGGCGGCCGGCAGGTCGGCCGGCAGATCCGCGGCGTACTGTGACATGGCGTTGTTCCTCTCCTTCGGCTACTCCGGGTACGGAGCCCAGGGCCCTCGCCTCCGGGACGGGGGTATCATCGCCACAATCCGTCGGGGCTGCAAGTCCGTATGGACAATGAGGCAGTGGTTACCTAATATTCATGGGCCCGTCCGGCGTCCGGGACGCGTCTGCCGCGCCGGAGCCGATCCGGCGGGCCGTCCACGACCCCACCGTTCCACCTGGAGCTGGAGTTGAGCATGGAGCAGACCATCAGCCGCCGCACGGCCATCCGTCGCCGCTGTCGCGCGACGCTCGTCGTCCTGCTGCTCGCCATCGTCGCGCTGCTGGGTACCGGATGCAGCGAGGACATGAAGCAGGGAGGCCCCTATCAGATCCCCTACCCGCCCCCCGACGCCGCTCCCTGGTTCCTGGACGTCTGGGGCTCGGGCGCCAATGACGTCTACGCCGTCGGCCGGCCCGGCCTGCTGCTCCACTTCGACGGCAGTGCCTGGGAGGCGCTCCCGGCCGGTGACGACACCCTGACCGCCGTCTGGGGAACCGGTGCCGACGACGTCTACGTCACCGGCTTCGACGGACTGCTCAAGCACTTCGACGGCGTGCGGTGGACGACCCAGTCGACGGGGACCGGCGAGAACCTCTACGCCGTCGGCCGCGGTCCGTACGATCACCTCTACGCCGTCGGCCAGAACGGCACCCTGCTCCAGCAGGCGGGGACCGACTGGCAGCCGACCCAGCCCTGGGCGTTCCGCTACGGCAGCGACGGCACCCCCATCGACACCCTCAAGTTCTGGGAGGATGTCTCCACCTTCACCGTCGTCGGGCCCTACAGCATCGGCGGCAGCTCGGCCCTCGTCCTGATGGCCAACGACAACCCCGACTACGACCACCAGTGGCTCTGGGGGCAGATCGAGGACCCGCACCGCAACACCCTGACGGCAGCCTTCTGCAGCGAGGTCGTCGCGGACAACTACCTGGGCAACCGGGCCGGCGAGCTGTTCCAGCTCCAGGGAGCCGGCGGGGAGTACATCTGGAACCACACCCGCGACCCCGAGGGCAACCCCAGCTACCCGGCCACCTATCCCGACGGGATCACGGGAATCTGGGTCCAGGATGCCGACTGGCTCTGGGTCACCTCCCAGAGCGGGAAGATCGCCCGCTGGCGCCGTGACGGGACGGCCAGCGACATCGTCTACTCGGCGCCGGGACAGGCTCCCCTCAGCGGCATCTGGGGCGCCGCGCCCGACGACATCTGGGCCGTCGGCTACGAGGGACTGGTCCTCCACTACGACGGCGCTACCTGGCAGCGGGTCGAGGTTCCCCTGCCCTCCGCCACGGCACGATGACGGGGATGCTCCGCGAGGAAGCCCCGCTAGCCCCGTCCGCACGACGGCGTGACCGGTCACCGCACCGGTCGCGCCGTTCTCTTTCCCCCACAGGAGGTTGAACATGAATCGCGTCCGCAGGACTCTGCCTGCCCTGGCGTTGCTGCTGCTGGTGCTATCGGTGCAGGGCGCCCGGGCCTACACTCCCGACCCCAACGCACCGCGCGACCAGATCCCCGCCGAGTACCAGTGGCACGTCCAGGATCTCTATCCCGACCTCGACGCCTGGCAGGCCGACTACGACGCGGTCGCGGCCGCCATCCCCGCCATCGAGGATTACAAGGGTCACCTGGGCGACTCGGCCGACAAGCTGTACGGGTGCATCCAGCTGCTGGAGGACACGCTGCAGAAGCTCTACAAGCTCCACACCTACGCCAGCTGCCGGGCCGACGTCGACCTGTCCAACGCCCAGGACATGGAGCTGGAGGGGAAGGTCGGCTTCCTGTTCCAGAAGTTCGGCAAGGCAACGGCCTTCCTGGATCCCGAGCTGCTCGCGCTGCCCGAGGGGACGATCGACCGGTTCATCGCCGGGAAGCCGGAGCTGGAGACCTACCGCTTCTACTTCCAGAACCTGCTGCGGATGAAGCCCCACACCCTGAGCGAGCCCGAGGAGCGGCTGCTGGCCCTGACCGCGCAGCTGCGCGGTGTCCCCGGTGACGCGGCCCAGAAGCTGCGGGACGTGGAGATGGAATTCCCCCAGATCGTCGACGAGCAGGGCGAGCTCGTCCGGCTGACCCTGTCGGGCTTCCCCATGTATCGCGCCTCCTCGATCTACAACGTCCGCAAGCAGGCGGCCGATGCCTTCTTCTCGACCTTCCGCAAATACGAGAACACCCTGGCCGCCACCCTCGACGGGGTCGTCAAGTCGCACCTGCTGACGAAGGAGGCCCGCAACTACGACAGCTGCCTGGAGGCGGCCCTCACCCCCGACGACATCTCGCCCTCGGTCTACATGATGCTGATCGACACGATCAACGCGAACCTGGACCGAACCCTGCACCGCTACGTGGCGCTGCGCCGGAAGGTCCTGGGCCTGGACGGGCCGGTGACCTTCGCCAACCTCTACAACCCCATGATCACCGGCGACGAGGGGACCTACCCCTACGAGGAGGGACGCCGGATCGTCCTGACCGGCCTGCAGCCCCTGGGCAAGGAGTACGTCTCGATCCTGTCCGAGGGCACCGACCCTGCCAACGGCTGGATCGACGTCTACCCCAACAAGAACAAGCGCAGCGGCGCCTACAGCACCGGCATGGCCGCCAAGGGGGCCCATCCCTTCGTGCTGCACAACTACGACAACACCCTGGATGCGGTGTTCACCCTGGCCCACGAGTTCGGCCATGCGATGCACTCGTACTACTCGTCGCACTACCAGCCGTTCGTCTACGCCGACTACACGACGTTCCTGGCCGAGATCGCCTCGACCTGCAACGAGCAGCTGCTGCTCGACTACCTGCTGAAGCACGAGAAGGATCCGGTCCGCAAGCTCCTGCTGCTGAACAAGGAGCTGGAGAACATCCGGCTGACGATCTTCCGCCAGGCCCTGTTCGCCGAGTTCGAGCTGAAGTTCCACGAGCACGCCGAGCAGGACAACACCCTGACGGCCGAGTACCTGGACGGGCTGTACAAGGACCTGATCACCAAGTACTACGGTCCCGACTTCCAGATGGGACCGGACGACTGCGTCGAGTGGGCCTACATCCCCCACTTCTACTACAACTTCTACGTCTTCACCTACGCCACAGGCCTGACCAGCGGCATCTCCATGGCCGAGCTGATCGAGAGGCACGGCGACAAGGCCGCCCGCCGTTACATCGACAACATGCTCAAGGCCGGCTCCTCGCGCCCGCCCCTGGAGATCCTCAAGAACGCCGGCGTCGACCTGGAGAGCCCCGAGCCGATCCTGACGATGCTCGACCTGTTCGAGAAGACGATCGACGAGTTCGACGCGCTCTGGACGAAGACGTTCGGCCGCAAGTAGCAGCCGTCCGGTTCGACGAGAGAGGGGCCGTGCCACATGGCACGGCCCCTTCCGTTTTGCTGGTGAGCCGCCCAGGACTCGAACCTGGCACCGTCTCCTTAAAAGGGAGATGCTCTACCCGATGAGCTAGCGGCCCACGTCACCGGTGGTGAGGGGAATATAGGTGTGCCGCCGGGAAGCGTCAAAGCGGCGGGCTCAGCTGCTGACGCCCTCCGGCGTCCAGATCATCGCCTCCCTCTCCGGCCCGACGGAGATCCCGACGATGTGGACACCGAGCTCCTGTTCCAGGAACTCCAGGTACTGGCGCGCCCCGGACGGCAGATCCAGCAGGGAACGGCACTCCCGGGTGGGGGTCTGCCAGCCGGGAAACTCCCGGTAGACCGGGCGGCAGCGGCTGAGCAGTTCCTCGCGGACCGGATAGCGGTCCAGCCGCTCGTCGTCCAGATCGTAGCCGACGGCCACCCGGATCACCGGCAGCGTGTCCAGGACGTCCAGCTTCGTGACGACGATCCCGGTCATGCCGTTGATCTCGCGGGCGTAGCGCGCCGCCGGCAGGTCGAACCAGCCGACCCGCCGGGCCCGACCCGTCGTGGCACCGAACTCGCCTCCCAGGGAGCGCAGCGCATCGGCCTCCTCGGACAGCAGCTCGCTGGGGAACGAGCCGTTGCCCACGCGCGTGCAGTAGGCCTTGTAGACGCCGAGGATCTCGCCGAGGCAGCGCGGCGGCAGTCCCGTCCCGGTCAGCGCGCCGCCGACGGTCGGGTTGCTGCTGGTCACGAAGGGATAGGTGCCGTGGTCCACGTCCAGCAGGGTCCCCTGGGCCCCCTCGAGCAGGACGCTCTCGGTGCCGCGCCGGACCCCTTCGAGCAGCGCGTAGGTGTCGGCGATCAGCGGCGCGAAGGTGCGGGCGAGCTGGACGAGCTCCTGGGCGATCTTCTTGGCGGGCAACGGTTCGGCACCGAAACGGGCCGCCAGGACCTCGTTGGCCTCCAGGACCCGCTCGATGACCTTCCGCTCCAGGTTCTCCGGCGGCAGCAGCAGGTCCCCCGCCCGCAGCCCCGTGCGGGCGGCCTTGTCCATGTAGGCCGGCCCGATGCCGCGGCCGGTCGTCCCGATGCTCCGGTGCTTGCGGCGCGCCTCGCTGTGCTCGTCGTGGCTGCGGTGATGTGGCAGCAGCAGGTGGGCGCCGGCGGAGACGTACAGGCGGTCGCGGACGTGGATCCCGCGCTTCTCCAGGGTCAGGATCTCGTCGCGCAGCGCCCAGGGATCGATGACCATGCCGTTGCCCAGCAGGCCGCGGACATCCGCGTGGAGCAGCCCCGCGGGAACGAGGTGCAGGACGATCCGCTCCCCGTCGATGACGAGGGTGTGGCCGGCGTTGGCCCCTCCCTGGTAGCGAACGACCCAGTCGTGCTGCCCGCTGAGGCAGTCGACGATCTTGCCCTTGCCCTCGTCGCCCCACTGGCCGCCGATGATGACCCGGTTCTCCACCGTCACTCCATCCGTTGGGAAAAGACGACACCGTCGCGGCGGACAAAAAAATAGCGCCCCGTCACCGAGACCTGTCCGGTTGCCTGGCGTGCTCCGGGATCACCGCCGTCCGTCGAACATGGACTTGAGGGTACTCCAGGAGACCTCGTCCAGGAGGCTGGCCGAGGAGCAGTCCCCGTCCACGCCCGGGTTGCTGGACTCCCTCTCCACCCCCTGGTCGAGCTGGCCGTCGCCGTCCACGTCTCCCAGCTCGGCGCCGTTGGTGCAGCCGTCGCCGTCGGAATCCATCTGGGCCAGCTGGGCAGACCACTGGCGGCCGGCACCCCGGTAGTCGCGACCGAAGGGGTTGAGATCGGTGGGGCCGGATGTCGGATCCGCCGAGACGTGGCAGTTGAGGCACTGGTAGGGGAGCACGCTCGGCAGGTTGCTCGCATCCTGCTCGGTCGCACCGACGGCCAGGGCCGCCAGCGAGATCAGCAGGCACGCGGTTGTCACTCTCCTCCAGCTCATGGTGCCTCCATTATAGGCACGTCCGCAACCACCTGTCAACCTCACAACATCTCCACGCCATCTGCCTCGGCCGCCTCCAGCAGGGCCGCGATCCAGGCCCTCACTTCCCGGATGCCCTCCCCCGTCACCGCCGACGTCGGCAGGAAGGGGGTCTCCGGCGGCAGGGCCAGCCCGGCGATCAATTCCCGGTAGCGGCCCAGGCGCCGCGGCCGGCCGACCTTGTCGATCTTCGTCGGCACGACGGCGAACGGGTGGCCGCTGTCGAGGATCCAGCCGGCGACCTCGACGTCGTCCGGCGACGGCGCGTGCCGGACGTCCAGCAGGTGGAGCAGGGCCACCGGCCGGTCGTTCGCCGCCAGGTACAACCGCAGCAGCCGCTGCCACCGTTCCCGTTGCCGGCGGGAGACCCGGGCATATCCGTAGCCGGGCAGGTCGACGACGTAGTAGCGGTCGTCGACCAGGAAGTAGTTCAGCAGCTGCGTCTTGCCCGGCTGCCCGCTGGTGTGGGCCAGCCGCTTGCGGCCGAGCAGGGCGTTGATCAGCGACGACTTGCCGCAGTTGCTCCGGCCGTAGCAGGCGATCTCGGGCAGCACCCGCGCGGGCCGGCCGTCCAGGTCGGGAGCGCTGGTGACGAACTCCACCTGCATGTCGGCCCCCCGGCTCAGTTGGCGATCTCGGTGCCACGCGTCGCGGCGGGCCGTTGCTTGCGCCGTCGCCGGGAGCCGGCGACCGGCTGTTCGGCCAGGGCCAGTTCCAGGACCTCGTCCATGGTATCGACCAGGTGACAGTCCAGTTGACGGCGGATCCGGCCCGGAAGCTCCCTGTACTCCTTCTCGTTGTCCCGGGGAATGAGCAGGACCCGGCAACCGGCACGGACGGCGGCCACCGCCTTCTCGGGCAGGCCGCCGATGGGCAGGACCTTCCCGCGCAGGGTCACCTCGCCGGTCATCGCCACGTCCTTGCTCACCGGCCGACGGCGCAGCAGCGAGACCAGGGCCGTCGCCATGGCGATCCCGGCGCTGGGACCGTCCTTGGGCACGGCGCCCTCGGGGACGTGCACGTGGATGTCGTGGTTCTTGAAGAAGTCGGCCGGCAGGTCCTGGCAGAGGGTCCGCGCGTAGCTGAGCGCCGTCTCGGCCGACTCCTTCATGACGTCCTTGAGGTTGCCGGTCAGCTTCAGGCTGCCCGTCCCCGGCATCAGCGCCGCCTCGATCTGGAGGATCTCGCCGCCGACGACGGTCCAGGCCAGGCCGGTGACGACGCCGATCTCGGGCTCGCCGGCGACGACCTGCCGCCGGTAGCGGCGTACCCCCAGGTAGCGCTGGATGTTGCGATGGGTCACCGGGGGCGGGAACTCCCCCTTCTCGGCCCGGTAGCGGGCCACCTTCCGGCAGACCGACGCGATCTCCCGCTCCAGCTGCCGCACGCCCGCCTCGCGGGTGTAGTCCTCGATGATCCGGGCCAGCGCCCGGTCCGTGAAGCCGCGCCCCCAGTCGGCGATCCCGTTGCGCTCGAGCTGGCGCGGCACCAGGAACTGGCGGGCGATGGCCAGCTTCTCGTGATCCAGGTAGCCGGGCAGGCGGATGATCTCCATCCGGTCCTCCAGCGCCGGCGGGATCGTGTGCAGCGAGTTGGCCGTGGTGATGAACATCACCTCGCTGAGATCGAACTCGACCTCCAGGTAGTGGTCGCTGAAGTGGGTGTTCTGCTCGGGATCCAGGACCTCCAGCAGCGCCGCGGCCGGATCGCCCCGGAAGTCGGCCCCCATCTTGTCGATCTCGTCGAGCAGGAAGACGGGGTTGCGGCTGCCGGCCCGGCGCAGCCCCTCGATGATCCGGCCCGGCTTGCTGCCGATGTAGGTCCGGCGATGGCCGCGGATCTCTGCCTCGTCCCGCACGCCGCCCAGGGAGATGCGGACGAACTTCCGCTTCATGCTCTCGGCGATGCTCCGCCCCAGGCTCGTCTTGCCCACGCCCGGCGGGCCGACGAGACAGAGGATCGTCCCCTGCATCTTGCGGGTCAGCTTCAGGACGGCCAGGTACTCGACGATCCGGTCCTTGACCTTGTCCAGGCCGTAGTGGTCCGCGTCCAGGCGGGCACGGGCCTCCTGGGTGTCGAGACGGTCCCGGGTCCGCTTGCGCCACGGCAGCTCGAGCAGGGTGTCCAGGTAGTTGCGGACGACCGTCGCCTCGGGCGACATCGACGGCATGCGCGCCAGGCGGTCCAGCTCCCGCTCGGCGATCTCGCGGGCCTCGCGGGGCAGACGGGCCTTCTCGATCTTTTCGCGGTAGTCGTCGAGTTCCGAGTCGTCGTCGCCGCCGTAGCCCAGCTCCTTGCGGATGGCCCGCAGCTGCTCGTTGAGGTAGAACTCGCGCTGGTTCTTCTGGACCTGGTTCTGGACCTCGGAGTCGATCCGCTGCTCGATGGCCAGGATCTCCAGCTCGTCGGCCAGGATCTGGTTGATGCGATGCAGGCGGGCCTTCAGGCTGGTCTCCTCCAGCAGCTCCTGCTTCTGGGGAACCTTGCCGACGATGTAGGCGCTGATGGAGTCGGCCATCCGCCCGATGTCGTCCATGTTCAGGACCGACAGCAGGACCTCGTCGGGCAGCCGCTTGTTCAGGCGGACGTACTCCTTGAACCGCTCCTTGATGGAGCGGCGCAGGGCCTCCACCTCGGCGTCCTCCTCGAGGAGCTCCGCCAGGGGGTTGATCTCGACCTCGGCGTAGCCGTCGTCCGTCTCGGTGAACCGCTCCAAGCGGACCCGGGCGACCCCCTCGACGAGGATCTTCAGGGTCTCGTCGGGAGTGCGGATGATCTGCAGCACCTTGATGACGGTGCCGATGCGGTAGATGTCGTCCGGTCCCGGCTCCTCGGTCTCGGGATCGAGCTGGGCCGAGACGCAGAGGTACTTGTCCCGCTCGACCGCCGCCTCCAGGGCCGCCACCGAGCGGGGACGTCCCACCAGCAGCGGGGTGACCATGTAGGGAAAGACGACGACGTCCCGCAGCGGCAGCAGCGGCAGCCGCCGGGGGAACTCCTCGTCGCGATGCGGGACCTGGACACGCTCGGTCTGTGGCATGGTCCTCGAACCCCTCCCGCCGGGCACGGACCCGGCATCAAAAGGGCGGGTGTCGTCACCGACGGCGTCCCGCCCGTACCATATCACCGGCGGTCACGCGGACGGGCCGGCGCTGCGTTGCTCTTCAGGCTCCCTGGGCGTCCAGGCCAGGCTCCGCCGACTGGTAGACCGGCTCGCCGTCGCCGGTGACGGCGTCGCGGTCGATGACGACCCGGCGCACGCCATCCAGGGAAGGCACACGATACATGACATCCCGCATGACCGCCTCCATGATGGAGCGCAGTCCCCGGGCGCCGGTCTTGCGCATGATGGCCTGGTCGGCGACGGCCTCGATGGCGGCCTCGGTGAAGACCAGCTCCACCTCCTCCATGGCCAGCAGCTTCTGGTACTGCTTGATCAGGGCGTTGCGCGGCTCGGTCAGGATGCGGATCATCGCATCCCGGTCCAGCTCCTGAAGGGCCGAGACGACCGGGAGCCTTCCCACCAGCTCCGGGATCAGTCCGTAGCGGACCAGATCCTCGGGCTCGACGCGGGCGAGGATCTCGTCCTCGCTGTCCGGCAGGTCGCGGTTCTCCACCCGCTCGAAGCCCAGGACGTTGTGTCCGATCCTCCGGCGGACGATGTCGGTCAGCCCCTGGAACGCCCCGCCGCAGATGAACAGGATGTTCCGGGTATCGATCTCGATGTACTTCTGCTGCGGGTGCTTGCGACCACCCTGGGGCGGCACGTTGGCCACGGTCCCCTCCAGGATCTTCAGCAACGCCTGCTGGACCCCCTCGCCGGAGACGTCGCGGGTGATCGACGGGTTGCTGCTCTTGCGGGTGATCTTGTCGATCTCGTCGATGTAGACGATCCCCCGCTCGGCGGCCTGGGGATTGTAGTCCGCCGCCTGGAGCAGCCGCACCAGGATGTTCTCCACGTCCTCGCCGACGTAGCCGGCCTCGGTCAGGGTCGTGGCGTCGGCGATGGCGAACGGCACGTTCAGGTACCGGGCCAGGGTCTGGGCCAGCAGCGTCTTGCCGGTGCCGGTGTTGCCGATCAGCAGTATGTTGCTCTTCTCGACCTCGACGTCGTCGCCGACCCGGCGCTGCATGATCCGCTTGTAGTGGTTGTAGACGGCGACCGCGAGGCTGATCTTGGCATCGTCCTGCTGGATGACGTACTCGTCCAGGTGGGCCTTGATCTCCGCCGGCTTGGGGAACGTCTCGCGCGGCTCGGTCGGCTCGTCCAGCAGCTCGCCCTCCAGGATGTCGTTGCAGAGCTTGATGCACTCGCTGCAGATGTAGACGTTGCCCGGCCCGGCGACCAGCTTGGCCACCTCGTCCTGCCCGCGCGCGCAGAAGGAGCACTTGATCATCTGGGGGGTGCCCGGTGTCCGCCGCTTCGTCATGGCTACTCCTCGCGGTCGCTACTTGGACTCGTCGTCCGCGTCCTCGGTGGCCCGCTTGATGATGACCTTGTCGACCAGGCCGTACTCGCGCGCCTCGTCGGCCGACATGAAGAAGTCCCGGTCACAGTCCTTGTGGATCTTCTCGACCGGCTGACCCGTGTGCTTGGCCAGGATCTCGTAGAGCCGGTCACGCAGGTACAGGATCTCCTTCGTGTAGATCTCCAGCATGGCGGCCTGCCCCTGGCTGCCGCCGAGCGGCTGGTGGATCATGACGCGCGAGTTGACCAGGGCCGAGCGCTTGCCCGCGGCACCGGCGGCCAGCAGGACCGCCGCCATGCTCGCGGCCTGTCCCATGCAGATCGTCGCCACGTCATTGGAAATGTACTGCATCGTGTCGTAGATCGCCAAGCCGGCGGAGATGCTGCCGCCCGGGCTGTTGATGTACAGGTAGATGTCCCGCTCCGGATCCTCCGCCTGGAGGAACAGCAGCTGGGCGATGACCAGGTTGGCCACGGTGTCGTCGATGGGCCGGCCCATGAAGATGATCCGGTCCTTGAGCAGCCGCGAGAAGATGTCGAAGTGGCGCTCACCGTGACTGGTCTGCTCGATGACGTAGGGAATCAGCATCTCCGTCGTCCTCCGGCTGGGATCCATCCCTCGGCCTCGCCGCGCCCTTGAACAGGGGCCGAGGCCCGGTGGTTCCCGCCCGGCCGGTCTATTCCCGGTCGGCGGGCACCGCGTGTTCGATCAGGAAGTCGAAGGTCTTGCGGTCCGCGATCTCCAGCGCGATCCGCTCGTCCTCGTGATTGTTCTTCAGGTATCGGCGGTAATCGTCAAGAGGGAAGTTGTATCTGGCCGCCCGCGCGGCGATCTGCTCCTCCACCTCCCCCGGGGTCACCTCGATCCCCTCCTGCCTGCGGATCGACTCCAGCAGCAGCAGCGTCGCCAGGGCCCGCTCGGCCATGGGACGGGCCTCCCGTCGGTAGGCCGCCAGGTCCTCCTCGCTCAT
Source organism: uncultured Fibrobacteraceae bacterium (assembly GCA_964436825.1). Taxonomy (GTDB): domain Bacteria; phylum Krumholzibacteriota; class Krumholzibacteriia; order LZORAL124-64-63; family LZORAL124-64-63; genus CAYTEO01. Next base: position 148,397 of record CAYTEO010000001.1, read on the forward strand.
CTCCCGGCCCAGGTAGGCCTGCCGCTGGCGCACCTCGGCGACGGTCGACTCGACGTAGGAGTCGACCCAGGAGGGCGGCAGCGCGACCTCGTTCCGCTCCAGCAGGCGGTCGACGATCTCCTCCTCGCGCTCCTTGCGCAGCCGCTGGTCCAGCTCCGCCTGCAGCTCCTCGCGCAGCTTCGCCCGCAGTTCCAGCAGGGTCTGTCCCTCCTCCAGCGACGAGGCGAAGGCGTCGTCGAGCTCGGGCAGGTTCTTCTGCTGGACCTCCTTGACGACGACGTCGTAGGTGACGGTCCGTCCCCGCAGCTCCTCGCCGGGGTGGTCGTCCGGGTAGGTGACGGTGATCTCCCGGCTCTCCCCCGCCGCGGCCCCGGTCAGCCCGGTGTCGAACGGCTCGAGAATGCCCTCCCCGCCCAGCTCCACGACGTAGTCGGTGACCGCCTTGTCCGGCCGGGGAGCCCCGTCGTCGGACCGCGGGGTGACGTCGACCCGGACGCGGTCACCGCTGGCGGCGGGCCGGTCGACCCGCTCCCAGACGGCCCTGGCCTCCCGCAACCGCGCCAGGGCCTGGTCGACGGCGTCGGCGGGAAGCTGCTCGTCCCGCGCCCGCAGCGGCAGCCCCTTGTAGTCGACGGCGCTGACCTCGGGGCGGACCTCGACGGCCAGGACGAAACGCAGCGGCCCGTCGTCGGGCAGGGTCAGGTCCTCGACCTCTGGCTCGCTGACCGGCAGCAGCTTGTGCTCGAGGACGGCGGCCTGGAAGGCGCCGGGGATGATCTCCTCGATGGCCTGCCAGCGGACCTCGCCGCCGAGGTCCTGCTCCACCATGGCCAGGGGCACCCTACCCTTGCGGAATCCCGGACGGGTGTGGGTCTTGCGGGCCTGCCGCAGCTTGCGGCCGTAGATCCGGGCGAAGTGCTCCGGCGCGACCTCCACCTCGATGACGCGCTTCCAGCTCTCCGGCGCGTCGACGTGGAACTGGAAAGGGACCGGCTGGGCGCCGGCGGCAGCTTCGTTCATGACTGCTCCCGGGATCGCCGTCGACATCCCCTGTCGACCGACGGCGGCTGGTTGAGGACATGGTGCGAGAGGGGGGACTCGAACCCCCACGGTTGCCCACAGGAACCTAAATCCTGCGCGTCTGCCAGTTCCGCCACTCTCGCGTCTGCTCCCACATCGACGGTGGCGAGGATCGCCACCAGGGGTTGAAGGGGGGCGATGCAGGGACCGGGCCAATATAGCCCGGCCCCACCGGGGGGTCAAGACAGCCCGCCCCGCCGACGCGCCCCCTCACTTGATCTTGCGATAGATCGTGCGGGACGTGATACCCAGGATCCTGGCGGCCTGCTCCTTGTTGCCGCCGGTGCTGTCCAGGGTGGCGCGCAGGAGCATCATCTCTGCGTCGCGCAGGGTCGTGCCGACCGGGATCGTCACGACGTCGGCCTGGCGGCGGCCCGACAGCACGTTGGGGGGCAGCACGTCCACGTCGATGATGTCGCCGCGACAGAGCACGGCCGCCCGCTCGATGCAGTTCTCCAGCTCCCGGACGTTGCCCGGCCAGTCGTACCGCAGCAGCGCCTCCTGGGCGGCCTGGCTGAACCCCTCGATCCGCTTGTCGTTCTCGCGACAGAAGTCCTCCAGGAAGGTGTGGGCCAGCAGGAGGATGTCCTCGGTCCGGTGGCGCAGGGGCGGGATCTCGAGATTGATGACGTTGAGCCGGTAGAAGAGGTCCTCGCGGAAGGTCCCGGCGGAGACCATCTGCTCCAGGTCGGCGTTGGTGGCGGCGATGATCCGCACGTCCACCTGGATCGGCTCGTTGCTGCCCAGCCGCTCGAAGACTCCCTCCTGCAGCACGCGCAGGAGCTTGACCTGGACGGTCGGCGGCAACTCCCCCACCTCGTCCAGGAACAGGGTCCCGCGATGGGCGGCCTCGAACCGTCCCCGCCGGCGCCCAGCGGCCCCGGTGAAGGCCCCCTTCTCGTAGCCGAACAGCTCGGCCTCCAGCAGTGTCTCCGGGATGGCCGCGCAGCTGATCTTGATCAGGTTGCGGCCCGCGCGGTCGCTCCAGCGGTGGATGGCGTTGGCGAAGACCTCCTTGCCGGTGCCGCTCTCGCCGGTCAGCAGCACCGTGGCCCGGCTGGCGGCCACCTGGCGGGCCGTCTCGACGGTCCGGCGGAAGACCTCGCTCCGCCCGACGAGCCGGTGCTGCTCCTTCTCCTGGCTCAGCAGCTCGCGCAGGCGCCGGTTCTCGGCGATCAGGCTCTGCCTCTCGAGGGCCTTGCGGACGACCTTGAGGGTGACCGCGGCCGAGAACGGCTTCTCGATGAAGTCGTAGGCGCCGAGCTTCATGGCCTCGACGGCCGTCTCGATGGTCCCGTGGCCGGTGACGATGACGACCTCGGTGGCCGGGGAGACGAGCTTGGCCGCCTTGAGCAGCTCGATGCCGTTCATCCGCGGCATCATCAGGTCGGTCAGCACCAGCGGGATCTCCCGCTCACGCAACAGGGCCAGCGCCTGCTGGCCGTCGCCGGCGGTCAGGGTCGTGTATCCCTTCCTCCCCAGCAGGCGCGACAGGGCGCTGCAGAGCTCGGGATCGTCGTCGACGATGAGGACGGGGGCCTCGACGGGAGGCGACAGTGCGACGTCTTCGGACACGATGGTCTCCCGGTCTGAAATATTGTCAGATCACTTGAATAGCCAGGACAATATGTCGGCTCAGGGACGTAATGTCAAGAACTGCCGGTCACACCGTCATCTGCACCGGGGAGGTCGACCCCGGGATGGAGCGCACCGAGGAGCCGCCGCTCCCGGGCAGCCCTCTCCAGCTCCTCCTGGAAGCGGGGATCGGCGATCTCGATCAGGGCCCGGGCCCTCTGGCGCAGGTTGCGACCGTAGAGCTCGGCCACCCCGTTCTCGGTGACGACGAAGTGGACGTCGGCCCGGGTCGTCACCACGCCCGCCCCCTCGCTCAGGACCGGGACGATCCGGGAGACCTCCCCCCCGAGGGCCGTGGCCGGCAGCGCCGTGATCGGCTTGCCGCCCTTGCTCATGGCGGCGCCGCGGATGAAGTCGACCTGGCCGCCGAACCCCGAGTAGATCGTCGTACCGAGGGAGTCGGCACAGACCTGGCCGGTCAGATCGATCTGCAGGGCGGCGTTGATGGCGACCATCCGGTCGTTGCGGGCGATGTTGACCGGGTCGTTGACGTAGTCGGTGGGGTGGAACTCGATCAGGGCGTTGTCGTGGACGAAGTCGTAGAGCCGACGGCTGCCCAGGATGAAGCCGGCGACGACCTTGCCGGGGTGGAAGTTCTTCCGCTCGCCGTTGACGATCCCCTTCGCCATCAGGTCCAGCAGACCGTCGCTGAACATCTCGGTGTGGACCCCCAGGTCGCGCTTGCCCTCCAGGCAGCGGGCCACCGCCTCGGGGATCCCCCCGATGCCGAGCTGGAGGCAATCGCCGTCCTCGACCAGCGAGGCGACGTGGCAGCCGATCCGCTGCTGGACCTCGGTCAGCTCGCCGCCGGCGAATTCCTCCAGCGGACGGTCCACCTCGACGCAGGCGTGGAGCTTGGAGACGTGGATGAAGCTGTCCCCCAGGGTCCGCGGCATCTGCCGGTTGATCTCCGCCACGATGACCCCCGCGGCCAGGGCGGCCGGCTTGGTCACCCCCACCTCGATGCCGAAGCTGCAGAAACCGTGCTCGTCGGGGGGCGAGAGCTGGACGAAGGCCACGTCCGGACGCTGGGGCCCGCGCTGGAACAGGTCGGGAATCTGGTGCAGGTGGACCGGCGTGTAGTCGGCCCGCCCGTCGTTGACCGCCTCGCGGACGTTCGGCCCCACGAACAGGGCGCTGCAGCGGAAGTGGCCGCCCATCTCCGGGGAGATGTAGTCGGCGGGACCGGTGGTCAGGATGTGGATGATCTCCACGTCCGACAGCTCCTCGGCCCGGCCCACCAGGGCCTGCATCAGGGACACGGGGACGGCACAACCGGCCCCCAGGTAGACCCGCTGGCCGCTGCGGACGATCCGGACCGCCTCCTCGGCCGTCGTGCACTTGGCGCGATACTGTTCCAGCCAGGACATCTCACTCCTCCGCCGCGAGCAACGTGGTCAGGTCGGCGACATCGCCGCCGTGGACGGCCGCCACCCGGGGGTCGACGATCCGCCCGTGGAAGATTCCCACGCCGGCGGCCAGGGCCGGATCCTCCCGCAGCGCCGACGCCACACCGGCCGCCAGATGCCGCAGCAGCGGCAGGACGGCGTTGACCAGGGCGTGGGTCGAGGTACGGGCCACCAGGCTCGGGAGGTTGGGGACGCAGATGTGGGTGATCCCGTGGACGACGTAGGCCGGATCGGACGGCCGCATCGGGCGGCTGGTGGCGAAGCAGCCCCCCTGGTCGATGGACAGGTCGATGATGACGCTGCCGTCGCGCATCCGCTCGACCTGCTCGCGCTCCACGAGCACCGGCGTCCGCCCCGCCCCGATGCGGACGGCGCCGACGACGACGTCGGCGTAACCCAGGGCCTTGTCGATGTTGTAGGCGGTGGAGAGGTAGGTCGTCAGGCAGCCCCCGAACTGCCAGTGCAGTTCCCGCACCACCTCCAGGTCCCGGTCCAGGACGGTGACCCTGGCGCCGGCCCCCAGCAGGGCGCGGGCGGCGTTGCGGCCGGCGGTGCCGCCGCCCAGGATGACGGCCTCGGCCGGCGGGACGCCGGGCAGACCGCCGAGCAGGATCCCGTTGCCGCCGTGGTCGGTCTGCAGAAAACGGGCCGCGATCTGGGGCACGATCCGTCCCGCGATCTGGGACATGGGCGCCAGGACCGGCAGCTGTCCGTCGGACGCCTGGATGGCGCTGTAGTCGATGGCCGTGGCCCCCCGCTCCCGCAGTGCGTCGACCAGGTCGGGCGTACAGGTGGGCAGATGGAGGAAGGCCAGCAGGATCTGGTCCTCCCGGATCCAGTCCACCTCCCCGGACTGGGGCCTCTGCACCTTCACCAGCAGGTCACTGCGGCGGTAGACCTCCTCCCCGTCGGCCGCGATCACGGCCCCGGCGGCGCGGTAGCTCTCGTCTGAGAAACCGCTCGCCAGCCCCGCGCCTCGCTCGACCAGGACGTCGGCACCGTGACGACAGAGGGAGTGGACACCCGAGGGAGAAAGACCGACGCGCCGCTCGTCGGGGGCGAGCTCGCGGGGGATACCGATGATCATCTCCGGACCTCCGTCCGCGCCGCCCCCGGTCGGACCGGGGGCGGCGGCAGGCTGCGCCGGTCGCGGATCACTGGGCGCCGGCGACGTACTCGTAACCGCGGCGCAGGGCCGTGATGTTCATCTCCACCAGGTTGCGTTTCTTGATGACCTCGCGCAGGGTCGTCTCCACGAACTCCAGCGGGAAGGCCCCCGTGGCGGCGACGATGGCGCCCAGCAGGACGACATTGGCCACCTTGGGTGTCCCCACCTCGTCGGCGATCCCCGTGGCGGGGATCTCGATGACGCGGATCCGGTCGCTCTGCGGCACCTTCTCGACGATCGTCGTGTCGACGATCATCAGGCCGCCGTCGACGACCGTCTCCATGAAGGCATCCAGCGACGGCTGGTTCATGACCGCCAGAACGTTGGGCCGGTCGACCAGCGGCGAGCCGATCCGCTCCGGCGAGACGTTGACCGAGCAGTTGGCCGTCCCGCCGCGCATCTCCGGACCGTAGGACGGGATCCAGCTGCTCTCCAGCCCGGCCCGCATCCCCACCTGGGCGACGAACAGGCCGAGGGTCAGCACGCCCTGCCCGCCGAAGCCGGCGAACTTGCAGCGCAGCGGCTCGTCCAGGGTGATCGTCTCGGCCGGCGCGGTCGTCTCGGCGTCGGCGCCCAGGTAGGCGTCACGCTTGGCCGGGTCGAACGGCTCCACGGGACGGTACCACTTCCCCTCGCGGTCGTCGCTCTCGTCCTTGAAGACCCCCAGGGGGAAGATCTTGGTCATCTCCTCGACGACCCACTCGCGGGCGTCGGGGGAATCCATCTTCCAGCCGGTCGGGCACGGCGAGAGGATCTCCACGAAGCTGTAACCCCGGTTCTCCACCTGGTTGCGGATCGCCTTGCGGATCGCCTTGCGCGCCTTCATCAGGTGCTTGGGATGCCCCACGGCGACCCGCTCGACGTAGGTCACCGCCGGCAGGGTGGAGATCAGCTCGCACATGCGGATGGGGTAGCCGTGGACCAGTTCCTGGCGGCCCAGCGGCGTGGTCGTGGACTGCTGGCCGATCATCGTCGTGGGGGCCATCTGGCCGCCGGTCATGCCGTAGATGGCGTTGTTGATGAAGATGACGGTGATGTTCTCGCCCCGGTTGGCGGCGTGGAGCGTCTCGGCGGTGCCGATGGCCGCCAGGTCGCCGTCCCCCTGGTAGGAGATGACGATCGAGTCCGGGTTGACCCGCTTGATGCCGGTGGCGACGGCGGGTGCGCGACCGTGGGCCGCCTGGCTGTTGCCGCAGTCGAAGTAGTAGTAGGCGAACACCGAGCAGCCCACCGGCGAGATGATGACCGTCCGCTCCCGGATCTCCAGGTCGTCGATGGCCTCGGCGATCATCTTGTGGACGTTGCCGTGGCCGCAGCCGGGGCAGTAGTGGGTCGTCTCCTTGTGGGGCCCGCTCTTGCGCTCGAATTCCGGGTAGAACGCCTGCGGCTTCGCGATGACCTTCATGACCGCCCCCCTTCCAGGATCTTGTCGTACTCGGCCAGCAGCTCGTCCTCGGTGGGGACCATGCCGCCGCAGCGTCCGTAGAAGTGGACCGGGCAGCGTCCCTCGGCGGCCAGCCGGATGTCCTCGACCATCTGGCCCGTGCTCAGCTCCACGCTCAGCATCTGGATGCCCTCGCGCCCGGAGAGCTCGCGCAGTCGCTGCGTGGGGAACGGCCAGAGGGTGATCGGGCGCAGCAGGCCGACCTTCTTGCCGGCGGCCCGGGCCCGGTCGATGGTCGAGTAGACCAGCCGCGAGACGATGCCGAAGGCAACGATGATCAGCTCGGCGTCCTCGACGCGGTACTCCTCGAACCGGACCTCGTTCTTCTCGATCTCCTTGTACTTGGCGTCCAGCTTCAGGTTGTGCTGCTCGAGGACCTCGGGCTCGAGGTAGATGGAGGAGATGAGATTCTTGCTGGTGGCCGCGTCGCCGCGGACGGCCCAGTCGGTGTGGTCGTACGGGATGGGCCGGGCGCGGGGGATCTCCACCGGCTCCATCATCTGGCCGGTGAAGCCGTCGGCCATGATGCAGGCCGGGTTGCGGTACTTGTCGGCCAGGTCGAAGGCCAGCATGGTCAGGTCGCACATCTCCTGGGCGCAGTTGGGTGCCAGGGCGATGAGGCGGTAGTTGCCGTGGCCGCCCCCCTTGGTGATCTGGAAGTAGTCGCCCTGCTCCGGGGCGATGTTGCCCAGGCCGGGGCCGCCGCGCACGATGTTCACCACGACGCACGGCAACTCTGCACCTGCGATGTAGCTCAGGCCCTCCTGCTTCAGGGAGAAGCCCGGGCTGGACGAGGCGGTCATGACGCGCACCCCCATGCCGGCGGTGCCGTAGACCATGTTGATGGCGGCGACCTCGCTCTCCGCCTGGATGAACGTGGCGCCGAGGGCCGGGAAGTGTCGCGCCGCGGCGTGGGCGATCTCGCTGGCCGGCGTGATCGGGTAGCCGTAGTAGGCGCGGCAGCCGGCCTGCAGGGCACCGACGATGATCGCGTCGTTCCCCTTCATGAACTGCTTGGCCATGGTCCGCTCTCCTTCAGCGCTGGGGTCACGGTTTGTAGACGGTGATGGCGCCCGGCTCGGGACAGGCGTAGAAACAGAGGGTACAGCCGGTGCAATCGTGCCCCAGGTAGTAGGCCGGGTGGTAGCTCGAGCTGTTGAGCTTCTCGCTGATGTCGATGACGTGCTTCGGACAGACCCCGACGCAGAGCTTGCACCCCTTGCACAGCTCCGGATCGATGACGATGTAGGGGGCGTCCGTCTGGAGGGCCTCGCTCATCTTATCCTCCTTGGCACCGCGGTGAGTGGGATGACGCCCCAACAATAGTCAACGAGTGGCCGCTGCGGTAGGGACGAAAAATCCGCCCGGACCGCGGCGGTCCGGGCGGCTGTGGGGTCGCGCGGTGCGCCTAGCGGTCCTTGAACTGGGGCTTGCGCTTCTCCAGGAAGGCCCGGCAGCCCTCGGTGGCGTCCTCGCTGGCGCCGACGGTCCCGAACAGGGCCGCCTCCAGCCGGCAGCCGGCGTCCAGGGACATGTTCCCCCCCTCGACGACGGCCTTCAGGGCGTAGCGGACGGCCACGCGGGAGCGGCCGGCGATGGTGCGGGCCGTCTCCAGGGTCTTCTCCAGCAACTCGTCCTGGGGCAGGACCTGGTTGACCAGGCCGATCCGCTCGGCCTGCTCGGCGGAGACCATCGCACCGGTCAGGATCAGCTCCAGGGCGCGGCCCCTGCCCACCAGGCGGGGCAGGCGCTGGGTGCCGCCGTAGCCGGGAATGAGCCCCAGGCCGGTCTCCGGCAGGCCCAGCTTGGCCGTGGCCGCGGCGTAGCGCACGTGGCAGGCCAGGGCCAGCTCGCAACCGCCGCCCAGGGCGAACCCGTTGACGGCCGCCAGGACGGGCTTGCCCAGGTTCTCGATCTTCCACATGAGGGACTGGCCCCGCTCCGCCAGCTTCTCCAGCTCCGGGCCGGAGAGCGCGGCCAGCTCGGCGATGTCGGCCCCGGCCACGAACGCCTTCTCCCCCGCCCCGGTCAGGACGACGGCGCGGACGGCATCGTCGGCGGCCAGGGCGGCGAAGCAGTCGCCGAGCTCGGAGATGACGGCGGCGTTGAGAGCGTTCAACTTGTCGGGCCGGTTGATGGTGACGGTCGCGATGCCGTCGGTGATCTCCAGCAGCAGGGTATCGTAGCTCATCGGTTGCCTCCCGGGTCGTTGTGGATCGACGGCGCCGCCGCACGGGCACCGGGACGGGGATCATAGGACGCCGCCGCGGCGGCGGCAAGCCTCCCGGCGATCGGCGGCACACCGCCGCGGCGGCACCCGTTGCACGTCTTCGCAGGTTGACGTCCGGCGCGACCCGCCCTAGGATTGCCCCTCCCGTGCTGCGAACGTCATCTTCCCCACGACCGGGAGACCGCGACCATGTCCGAGACCTTCCAGGAGAAGCTGCGCCGCCTGCAGGAGCTGCGCGAACAGGCCTACCAGGGCGGCGGGCCGGAGCGCATCGAGAAGATCCACGCCAAGGGGCGCCTGACCGCCCGCGAACGGGTCCACCTGCTGCTGGACGAGGGGTCGTTCGTGGAAACCGGCGTCTTCGTCACCCACCGCGAGCCGAGCCTGGCCGACCAGAAGCCGGTCGGGGACGGCGTCGTGACCGGCGTCGGGCGGATCGACGGCCGGCAGGTCTACGTCTTCGCCCAGGACTTCACCGTTTTTGGTGGCTCCATGAGCGAGACCAACGCCCAGAAGATCTGCCGCCTCATGGACCAGGCCCTGGAGAACGGCTGTCCCGTCATCGGGCTGAACGACAGCGGCGGCGCGCGGATCCAGGAGGGCGTCAAGTCGCTGGCGGGGTACGCCGAGATCTTCTGGCGCAACACGATCGCCTCGGGGGTCATCCCCCAGATCTCGGCCATCATGGGGCCGTGCGCCGGCGGCGCGGTCTACTCGCCGGCCATCACCGACTTCACCCTGATGGTGGACAAGACGAGCTACATGTTCGTCACCGGCCCGAACGTCATCAAGATGGTCACCGGCGAGGAGGTCAGCTTCGAGGAGCTGGGCGGTGCCGAGACCCACAACACCCGCAGCGGCGTGGCCCACTTCATGGCCGCCAGCGACCAGGACTGCCTGCTGATGATCCGCCGCCTGCTGAGCTTCCTCCCCCAGAACAACCTGGAGGAACCGCCCGTCCTGCGCACCAGCGACCAGCCGGACCGCATCGAGCCGAAGCTGAACGAGATCGTCCCGGACAACCCCCGCAAGCCGTACGACATGCACGACATCATCCGGCTGATCGTCGACGAGGGCGACTTCCTGGAGGTCCAGCCGCGCTACGCCATGAACATCATCTGCGGCTTCGGGCGGCTGGACGGGATGCCGGTGGGGATCATCGCCAACCAGCCGCGCATCCAGGCCGGTGTGCTGGACATCGCCGCCTCTTTGAAGGCGGCCCGCTTCATCCGCACCTGCGACTGCTTCAACGTGCCGCTGCTGACCTTCGAGGACGTCCCCGGGTTCCTGCCCGGCACGGACCAGGAATATGGCGGGATCATCAAGCATGGCGCCAAGCTCCTGTTCGCCTACAGCGAGGCGACCGTCCCCAAGCTGACCGTCATCACCCGCAAGGCCTACGGCGGCGCCTACGACGTCATGAGCAGCAAGCACATCCGCGGCGACTTCAACATCGCCTGGCCGACGGCCGAGCTGGCGGTCATGGGGCCCGAGGGGGCCGTCAACATCCTGCACCGGCAGAAGCTGGCCGGCGCCGAGGATCCCGACGCCCTGCGCCAGAAGCTGGTCGACGAGTACACCGAGCGGTTCGCCAACCCGTACATCGCCGCCGGGCTGGGCTACCTGGACGACATCGTCGAGCCCGCGCGGACGCGGCCCCTGCTGATCAAGGCGCTCCACAACCTGCGCAACAAGAAGCAGACCCTGCCGCCCAAGAAGCACGGCAACATCCCGCTCTAGGAGCACGACGATGAACGGCAAGAGAATCGGCAAGGTCCTGGTCGCCAACCGCGGCGAGATCGCCGTGCGGGTCATCCAGGGGCTGCGGGAGATGGGGATCGGGTCGGTCGCCGTCTACTCCGAGCCCGACCGGGAGGCGCTGCACGTCCTGCTGGCCGACGAGGCCCATCCCATCGGCCCCGCCCCGGCCGCCGAGAGCTACCTGGTGGCCGAGCGGATCGTCGAGACGGCACTGGCCAGCGGCGCCGACGCGATCCACCCCGGCTACGGCTTCCTGGCCGAGAACGCCGGCTTCGCCCGCCTCTGCCGGGAGGCCGGTCTCGTCTTCCTCGGCCCGCGGCCGGAGACCATCGAGCTGATGGGCAACAAGCTGGCCGCCCGGCGCAAGATGCTGCAGAGCGGCGTGCCGGTCATCCCCGGCACCGAGACGGCGGTGGCCGACCCCGACGAGGCGATCGCCGCGGCCCGCAAGATCGGTTACCCCGTCCTGCTGAAGGCGGCCGCAGGCGGCGGCGGCAAGGGGATGCGGATCGTCCGCGAGGAGGGCGAGATCGCCGCCGCGCTGCGGCAGACCATGGGCGAGGCGCAGTCGGCCTTCGGCGACGGCAGCGTCTACATCGAGCGCTTCGTCGAGAACCCCAAGCACATCGAGGTGCAGGTGCTGGGCGACGGGCGCGGCGGCGCCATCCACGTCTTCGAGCGGGAGTGCTCGGTCCAGCGCCGCCACCAGAAGGTCATCGAGGAGTCGCCCTCGCCGAGCCTCACCCCGGAGCTGCGCGAGCGGATCTGCGCCGCGGCGGTCCGCACCGCCGCCTCGGTCGACTACCTGGGCGCGGGCACCGTCGAGTTCATCCTCTCCCCCGACGGCGAGTTCTTCTTCCTGGAGATGAACACCCGCCTGCAGGTGGAGCACCCCATCACCGAGCTGGTCACCGGCACCGACCTGGTGCGGGCCCAGGTCCGGATCGCCGAGACGGGCGAGCTGCCCTACGCGCAGGAGGACCTGCGCCAGCGCGGCTGGGCCATCGAGATGCGTCTCTACGCCGAGGACCCGGCGCGCAACTTCGCCCCCTCGATCGGCCGGATCACGACCCTGATCACACCCACCGGACCGGGCGTCCGCCTGGACAGCGGCATCTACGAGGGGTTCGACGTACCGATCCACTACGACCCGCTGCTGGCCAAGCTGATCGTCTGGGGCGAGGACCGGCCGCAGGCCATCGCCCGGGCCCGGCGCGCCCTGCAGGAGCTGACCCTGCACGGCCCGGGCCACAACGTGCCGTTCCACCTCTGGGCGCTGGAGCACCCGGTGTTCCGGGACGGCAGCTACACGACCGATTTCGTCGCCGCGCACTTCCGGCCGGAGGAGCTGCAGGTGCCGCTCGCCGAGCAGGAGAGGTTCGCCCTGCTGGCCGCCGCGGCCCTGTTCGAGGAGCGGCGGCGCCTGGCCCAGACGGCCGAGCAGGAGAGCCGCTGCGCCACCGCCGCGGGCAACTGGCGCCTGGACGCCCTGCGCCGCATGACCGGTTCACGCTAGGGAGGCCGCACCGTGTGGATGAAGAAGCGCTACATCCTGCATCACGACGGGGAGCAGACGACGGTGACGGTGGCCCGCAACCGACGCGGCCACGCGGCCGTCCAGCTCGACGACGGTGAGCTGGCGACGATCGACGCCCGTTTCGTCATGGGGGGACGCCGGGTCAGCCTGCGCCTGCCGGACGGGCGGATGGTCCTGGCGAGCGTGTCGGCCCGGGACCAGCGCGGCGGCCTGACGCTGACCCACCGCGGCATACCGCGCGACCTGACGGCCCTGGACGAGCTGCACGCCCTGGCCCTGGAGTCCCTGGGCGGCGGCAGCGGCGGCGGGACGGTCAGCGCCGAGATCCCCGGGGTCATCGTCGACGTCCCGGTGCAGGTCGGCACCAAGGTCCACCAGGGGCAGACGGTCCTGATCCTCGAGGCGATGAAGATGCAGAACGAGATCCCGGCGCCGGTCACCGGGACCGTCGCCGAGATCCGGGTCGAGGCCGGCCAGACGATCAACGCCGGGGACGTGCTGCTGGTCGTCGAGCCGGAGGCCGGGGGCTAGACCACAGGTTCAGAAGCGGTAGAGGATCTCCAGGGACTGTTCCCCGAACCAGCCATAGCGGCGCCACCCGGAGCCGGACCAGTCGGAGCGGGACCATCTCGTGGTCAGGTTATCGCTGTCGGAAGCACTCAGGCTTTCCCGGCTGCCCTGCCAGAACCGACGGATCCAGCCGAACCGGAAACCGATCCGCAGGTGTTGCCCCACGTGCCACTCGGGCCGGAAACCGGTCAACAGCTCCCAGTCGCGTCCTTGCACTGCCCTCCGATTCTCCACGCTGTAATCCTCGTATTCTCTCCACTGGGCCCTCGTCTCGTCCCACCAGGTGCGCAGACAGCCGAGTTCCAGCCAGAACCGCAGCGTTTCCTCCCGCCAGAGCAGCCGCCCCAGCCAGAGGCCGGCCGTGACGGATCGCTGGTAGATTTCCAGCGAGTTCCCGGTGACCACCGGATCATCACCGTTCCGGGTGGTGGTCACCAGCCCCGTGACGTCCGTGGTCGTCCTGCCGAAGCCGACGGTAGCCGTGAGATCCCAACGTCCCCCCGTCTCCAGGCGCAGGGCCAGGCTACGGGCGGGATAATCCAGTTCCCAGTCCCCTGCCTGCAACAGCATGTCCCGGATGTGCCAGCCGACGGCCCAGCCCGCGCCGCCGGGGCCTGCCGCTGCCGTCGCCGCCGGCAGGAGACAGAGACAGAGCAGAGCGTACCGGCGCATCAGAACCAGAAGAAGAAGATGAGAGCCCCGGTACCGTACCAGCCGAAGTCGAAGAACCGGCGGGTGCGCGTCGTGTCCTGCTCCTCGATCAGCGAGACGAGCTGGCCGTCGGCGTCGCGCCGCTCCTCCACCCGCCCGCTGTCCTCGTCCTCGTCCACGAACGAGACGCCGAGATGCACCTCGCAGCTGAAACGGGTGGAGAACCGGTACTGGGGCCTGAGTCCGAGCGCGATCAGCCAGCTGTCGATGTTCTTCCAGGTCCGACGCGTCACCACATCCTGATCCCAGGTATCGACGCGCAGCATCTCCGTCTTGCCGCGGGACCAGAGGTAGCGGACCGACACGAACGTGGACAGGCTGGCAGGCCCTTCCCCGGCTACGCGACGGGCCACGTCCAGTCGCACCCAGCCGGACTCGGTGGTGTCGAGGCTGTCGTCGGGCAGGGGACCGAGCGTCTCCCCGTCGTCACCGGTCGTCCAGCTGTCCCCCAACACCTCCGCCCGCTCGTCGTCGGGCCCCGCGGCGAGGGTCAGATCCCAGCCGTCGCCCAGTGTCCGGCGCAGCGAGACGCCGCCGTCGTAGCCCAGTCCCCAGCGGCGGGGAGTCTCCTCGCCCGTCTCCGCGGCCGCGACACCTGCCAGCGCCAGGCAGAACAGCAGCAGCCAGGCCGCATGCGCCCCCTTCCCCATCGCTCCCTCCTCGCCTCGGCGGTCGCGCTCAGTCGACCAGGTTCTCCGGGTTCAGCCCCTCCAGCTCGGGCAGGACGAAACGGCCGTCGCGGCGCACGACGGTGCCGTCGAAGCGGATCTCCCCTCCGCCCCACTCCGGCGTCTGGATGCAGACCAGGTCCCAGTGGACCGCCGAGCGGTTCCCGTTGTCGGTGGCCGCGTAGGCCTGGCCCGGGGTGAGGTGGAACGAGCCGCCGATCTTCTCGTCGAACAGGGTGTCCAGCAGCGGCTCGGTGATGTACGGGTTGAGCCCCAGGGCGAACTCGCCGAAGTAGCGGGCCCCCTCGTCGGTGTCGAGGATCGCGTTCAGCCTGCCGGTGTCGCCGTTGCAGTCGGCCTCGACGATCCTCCCCTTCTCCACCCGGAAGCGGATGTCGCGGAACAGGGTGCCGTCGCGCATGGACGCCGCGTTGTAGGTGATCGTCCCCTCGACCGAGTCGCGCACGGGACAGCTGTAGACCTCGCCGTCGGGAACGTTGCGGTGGCCGTCGCACTTGACCGCGCCGATCCCCTCGATGCTGAAGCGCAGGTCGGTGCCGGGGCCGGTGATCTCGACCGTCCGGGTGCGGGTCAGCAGCTCCACCAGCGGGTCCATGGCCACCGACAGGCGCGAGTAGTCGAAGTTGCAGACGCGGAAGTAGAAGTCCTCGAACGCCTCGGTGGGCCGCTCCGCCTGGATGGCCATGCTCGGGTTCGGGTAGCGCAGGACGACCCACCGCTTCTGCTCCACGCGAACCGAGTGGACCGTCTCCCAGTAGGCCTTGTTGTACCACTTCATCCGCTCGGCGGAGACGTCCTTCAGGTCGAAGGGATTGCTGCTGCCCCGGATGGCGACATAGCAGTCGCTCATCTCCATGATCCGGCGGTGGAACTCGCCCCAGCGCTCGAACTGCCCCTGCTGTGCGTCGTGGATGAAGGGGCGGGCGACGTCCTCGTCGTTGTAGTACCAGAACGGAACGCCCCCGGCGGCGGTGACGGCCCGGATCAGCTCGCGTCCCAGGGCCAGGGTCTCGAGCCCTTTCAGCTCGATGTAGACGATCTCCCCGGGCCGCACGGCCAGGCTGTACCCGATGAGCTGCTCCGCGAGCTGGACGTGGCGTGGATCGCGCATGGTCTCCTCCCGTGTGATGCGACACCTGTGTTGAGCGAGGGGGCCCATTGTACCGCACCGCCGGGGGGAGACAACAGCGGAGTGCCGCTTTGGCGCGGCCCGGCCGGACGGCTATCTTGGCAGTGACACGCCGCACGCGGGTACCGACACGGGAGGAACCGATGGACAGCGCCTTCACCCCTCCGGCCGGCCTGGCCGGTCACGTCGACCACATCGGGATCGCCGTCGAGGACCTGGACGCCGCCATCGCCCTCTGGCGCGACGTCCTGGGCCTGGAGCTGGAGCGGATCGAGACCGTCGAGCGGGAACAGGTCCGCGTCGCCATGCTGCGACTGCGCAGGGGCGATCCTGTGGGCCACGTCGAGCTGCTGGCCCCCCTGTCGCCGGACAGCAACATCGGTCGCTTCCTCGCGAAGAAGGGACCGGGACTGCACCACGTGGCCGTGGCCGCCGACGACATCGCCGCCGCCATGGCGGTCTGCCGCGAGGCCGGGCTGGAGCCGCTCACCCCCGAGCCGCTGACCGGCGCCGGGGGCAAGCAGGTGGTCTTCCTCCACCCCCGCGGCACCGGCCGCGTGCTGGTGGAGATCTGCGCCGGCGGACACGGATCGGGCGACTAGACCGCGGATCAGTCCTGCGTCGAGTCGTCGGGCGCGACGGTCACCACGCCCAGTTCCTGCCAGTCCGTCCTGCCCCGCACCGGGGTGAGATCGGGCTCGCCGCCGGACGTCCGGTTCAGGTAGGCCGGCACGTAGCCGGCGCTGAACAGCAGCCCCTCCTGGCCGAGGGCGGCACTGCCCGCCCACATGACCAGCGAGCCGCTGCCGCGGCAGTCGGGGGTCCGCTCGCAGCTGGGGGCGCCGTCCGGGGCCAGGCGGAAGACCACGTCGTGCGCCCCGCGGGGCACCAGCACCCGCCAGCGGACCAGCTCGGCGCGCCCCTCGCGCAGGGGGAAGCCCGGCGTGGAGCCCACCTGGCAGGCGGCCGGCTCCCGGCCCAGGTCCACGCAGGGCGCCGACACCTCCTTGCCCAGGATCTCCACCCCCTCCCCCTCGGCCACGAGACGCAGCTCGAAGCCGCCGGCGTAGGTCACCCGCATCCCCCGCCAGCGGATCGGCGGCACGTCGGCCAGCACGGCGTAGAGGTCGACGACGGCCGGCCCGTCGGCCACGTCCACGCTCCGGACCGCCACCAGGGAGTCGGGCGCGAAGGAGAGGTGCACGTTCCCGCAGTGGCCGCACCACTGGGCCAGCG
The DNA here is from genome assembly GCA_964436825.1 of uncultured Fibrobacteraceae bacterium. Taxonomy (GTDB): domain Bacteria; phylum Krumholzibacteriota; class Krumholzibacteriia; order LZORAL124-64-63; family LZORAL124-64-63; genus CAYTEO01. The sequence continues at coordinate 164,996 of CAYTEO010000001.1, forward strand.
CGGGCGAGACGAGGACCGCCAGCACGAGCGCGGTCCGGGACAGCAGTGAAGGACGCATCGCAGACCTCCGGGATCGGGTGCGGATCTCCTACACGGCGGGCGGCTGGCCGGTTCCCCGCCGCCGGCACGGGGTCAGAACGGCAGGTCCTCCTCCCCGTTCGTCTCCCCGGGCGCGTTCTCTCCGGCCGCCGGCCCCTCCGCCTGGGACGGTGTCTCCTCCTCCTGGAGCCCGGCGACGAACTCGCCGACCTCCATCTCCGTCCGCTGCAGCTTCTCGCGACAGACCTGGATCAGCTCGACGGCCCGCTTCACCTCCGCCGACAGCTCGTCGATGTCGACCTCGTCGTTCTCCAGCCGCGCGAGGATCACCTCGACCTCGGCCAGGGCCTCGCCGAAGGTCGGTGCCTTCTTCTTCGCTCCCATCTCACTCCTTTCCCGGCGCCGGCTCGCGGCGCTCGACACTCACGACGCGGCTGCCGATCCGCCCGTCGTGCAGCCGGGTCTCCAGCTCGTCCCCCTGCGCGACCTGCGCGGCGCTGCGCACGACCCGGCCGTCGGCGGCCAGGGTGACGCTCCAGCCCCGCGCCAGCAGACGGTCGGGATCGAGCAGGCGGGCCTTGTCCGCCAGGGCCGCCAGGCGGCGATCGGCTCGCTGCAGGCGCCCGTGCGCGGCGAGGTCCAGCCGGCTGGCCAGCCGGGCCAGGTCCCCGCGGCGGGACCTGGCCGGTCGCAGCAGGCGCGGCGCCGCCAGCAGGGGAACCAGCTGCCGGAGCCGCGCCTCGGCCCGCCGGACCGTCGCCGGCACCGCCGCGGCGAGCCTGGCCGCCGCGCCCCGGACCCGCTCCTGCCGGCGGGAGACGGCCGGCAGGGCGGCCGCCGCCAGGCGGGTCCGGTACGTTCCCAGGACCAGCAGCCCCCGGCCGACCCGGCGGTCGACGCCCAGGCGCAGCCGCCGTCCCGCCTCGCGCAGGCCGGCACGGGCCTGCTCCAGCCGCCGCGTCGCCGTGGCGGCGATCCCCGCCGCGGCGTCGGCCAGCCGCGCGTCGGCGTCGGCGACCCGCCGGACGAGTTCCTCCGCCGCCGCCGTCGGCGTCTTGCACGCGTGGTGGGCCACGACGTCGGCGATGGAGCGGTCGATCTCGTGTCCGATGGCCGTCAGGACCGGCACGGGGCAGGTGGCCACCGCGACGGCCACCTCCTGGACGTCGAACCAGGAGAGGTCGGCCCGCGAGCCGCCGCCGCGGGTCAGGACGATGACGTCGACCCCGCTGCGCGCCAGCCCCGCCAGGGCGGCCGTCACCTGGGGCACCATGCTCTGCCCCATCATCCGGCAGTCGGCGCGCAGGACCCGGAACCCGTACCCGGAGGCCTGCAGGCCGGTCACGAAATCGCGCTCGGCGGCGCTGCCCGCCGACGTGATCAGCCCCACCCGCAGCGGCAGCTCCGGCCACGGCAGGCGGCGCTGCCGCTCCAGCAGGCCCTGCTTCTCGAGGTAGGCCAGGGTCCGGCGGCGCAGGGCCTCGAGCCGGCCCAGGGTGTAGGCGGGATCGATCCCCACGAGCTTCAGCTGGAGCTTCCCGAACGGCGGGTAGAAGTCGACGACGCACTGGAGGCAGACCTCCATCTTGTCCGCCAGGCGGAAGTCGGGGTCGCTGCCGTCCAGGTAGCGCTGCAGGCCGTAGCGTCGCCGGTCCCACTCCAGCAGGGCGACCGGGATGGCGACGGCCGCACCGTCGGGAGTCGTCCCGTGGAGCTCGAAGTAGACGTGTCGCCGCGACGCCGCGTCGCGGGGCAGGCGCTGGACCTCGCCCCGGACCCAGACGGCGCCGGGGAAGGCGGTCTGCAGGGCGGCGCGGATCGCCTCGTTCAGCTCGGCGACGGTCCAGACCCGACGCTCCGGGCCACCGGGATCGAACCGCTCGTCACGCACGCTCCACCTCCCCGAGCGACGACGCGCCCCCCCGGGGCCAGTCGCCGCGGACGAACCAGCCGGCCATCCCCACGGCGTAGAGGAAGAACCAGACGATGACCCCCACCCAGGCGCCGGTCAACCCCAGCCGCAGCCGGACGCCGAACAGCCAGGCCGTCGGCAGGAACAGCAGCCAGGCGGCGACGATATCGACGATCATCACCTGCCGGGTCTGCCCCGCCCCGCGCAGGGCACCGGCGAGGGTCAACCCGACGGCATCGAAGATCTGGACCAGCCCCATCAGCCGCAGGATCGGCGTGCCGGCGGCGATCAGCGCGGGATCGGCGGCGAACAGGCGCATCAACCACTGCGGCACCAGCAGGAAGACGACGCCGAAGACCCCCATCACCAGCATCGCCAGTCCGACCCCGCCCCAGCCGGCCCGCCGGGCGCCGCGCGAGTCGCCCCGGCCGAGGGACTGGCCGACGAGGGTCTGGACGGCGACCCCCACCCCGAAGCCCGGCATGAACGACAGGGCGGCGATGCGCAGGACGATGTTCCCGGCCGCCACCGCGACCATCGAGATCAGCCCCAGGATGCGGAAGAAGACCAGGACGGCCAGCAGGGCGCCGAGGGACTGGACCGCCGCCGGCCAGGCCAGGCGCAGCAGGACCGGCAGCAGCCGCGGCCGCCAGCTGCCGCGCCCGTAGAAGCCGAAGCGGTGGCGCACCTGGCCGGAGAGGGCGATCCCCAGCAGGACGACGACCGCCAGCAGGCTCGACAGGGTGCTGGCCAGGGCCGCCCCGCCCACGCCCATGGCCGGCGCACCGAACCAGCCGAAGATGAACATCCCGTTCAGCACGACGTTGACGCCGTTCATGCCGATCCCCACCAGCATCCCGATCCGCGTCCAGCCGATGCCGTCGAACGCGGCCCGCAGGACGAAGAAGAGCATGAACGGGATCATCCCCGGCAGGCGCCAGCGCAGGTACTCGGCGCCGAAGGCGAGCACGTCCCGGTCGGCGGTCACCAGGGACATCAGGGCGGCCGGATCGGTCAGGGCGGCGAGCGAGACGATCCCGCCCGTCACCAGGACGAGGACGGCCGCCGTCCCGGCGACCCCGCCCACCTCGTCGTCCCGGCCCGAGCCGACCCGCAGCGCCGTCTCGGTCTGGACGGCGACGTCGACCGCCTTGAGGGTCGTCGCCATGGCCGAGAACAGGAGCGTCGCCACGCCGACCGCCGCCAGCTGGGCCGAGCCGAGGCGGCCGACCATCAGGGTGTCGACCAGGCCCATCAGGGTCTGGGAGATGTTGGCCAGGACGACCGGCAGGGCCAGGGCGGCGATGACCCCCGTCAGCCGACGGCGGGACAGCCCGCCCAGCGGGACCGCTCCGTAGGGCGGCGCGGTCCCCTCGTAGTCGGCGGCCGGTGAGGGCGATCCGGTCATGACCCCTGTTCACCCACCAGGGCGACGGCGCGGGCCAGCAGACGCGCCCCGAACCCGGTCGGGCCCTTCGGCGCCAGGGGCGAGGCTCCCGTCTCCCAGGCCGGCCCCGCGATGTCGAGGTGGGCCCAGGCCGGTCCCTCGGGAACGAACTCGGCCAGGAAGGCCGCTGCCGTCGAGGCGCCCCCCTCGCGGCCGGCGATGTTCTTCAGGTCGGCGATGTCGCTCTTGAGCGCCTCGTGGTGGGCGTCGATCAGCGGCAGCCGCCAGACCCGCTCGAAGGTCTCCCCGCCCGCCTGTTCCAGCAGCCGGCCCAGGGCTCCGTCGTTGGTGAACAGGCCGGCGAACTCCCCGCCCAGGGCGACGGCGCAGGCGCCGGTCAACGTCGCGGCGTCGATGATGACGTCAGGCCGGTGGCGGCGGGCCTCGTACAAGGCGTCGGCCAGGATGAGCCGTCCCTCGGCGTCGGTATTCAGGACCTCGACCGTCTTGCCCGAGCCCATCGTCAGCACGTCCCCGGGGCGGAGGGCATCGCCGCCGGGCATGTTCTCGACCACCGGGACCAGGGCGACGACCCGCGCCGGCAGCCGCAGCCGGGCGATACTCCGCAGGGCGCCCAGCACGGCCGCCGCGCCGCCCATGTCACCTTTCATCTCGTGCATGTTCTTGGGCGGCTTCAGGGAGATTCCACCCGCGTCGAAGGTCACCCCCTTGCCGACCAGGACGACCGTCGGGACCTTGCCGCGGGACCGGGACCGGTACTCGACCGTCACCAGGTAGGCCGGCCGGCGGCTGCCCCGGGCGACGCCGAGGATCCCGCCGAGGCCGCGGCGGCGCAGCTCCGCCTCCCCGGCGACACGGACGGTCAGACCGTCCTCGCGGCCCAGCCGGCGGGCGGCCGCCACCAGCTCCCGCGGTCCCAGGAGGTTCGCCGGCAGGGACGCCAGCTCGCGCGCCAGCAGCGCGCCGGACGCGAACGCCTCCCCCTCGCCGATCCCGGCACGCAGGTCGGCGGCGAGCCTTTCCGCGGCGGTGACGAGGCGACAGCTGCGGGGCCGTTCGCGGCGCTCGGCCGCCTTCCCCTTGCAGAGGCCGGGGTCGTAGAGTCCCAGCTCTGCCCCTTCGACCAGGGCGCGGGCGGCCGCCACGGGATCACCGACCTCCGGCCACGGCATCGCGAGGGCGACGGTGCGGGCGTGCGCCTCGCGGGCCCGGCGCAGGGCCGCGGCACTGCAGCGGCGCAGCCTCTCCAGGGTCAGCTCGTCGCGCTCCCCCAGCCCCAGCAGCAGCCACCAGCGCGGTCCCCCCTCGTCGCCGGGCAGGAGCAGCAGCTGCTCGGGCCGCGCCTCGAAGACCCGGCCGCCGGAGGCGGCCGCCAGGATCCCCGTGCGGCGGTCCAGTTCCCGCCAGCTCGTCGCATCGGGGCCGCCGTCGCGCTGCAACACCCCGACGATACAGACATCCACCCTCTGCTGCCGGGGTCGCCCCCGGGAGACGGTCCAGCGCATTGTCGACTCCTTCGGTTGTTACCACACGCGCAGAACGCACGTCGACGCATTGTAGCACCGGGGCGGCCGGATGCCACCGTAAAACCCGTCTCGACGGTTGTCCCCGCCGGAGCGTTCGGGTATCCTGCCGCCATGTCGCAGCCAGTCACACACCATCGCACACTGCCCCTCCAGATTGGGGCGGCCGTCATCTGCGGCGTCGCCGTCGGCCTGGTGGCCCGCCGCATCGGCGAACCGGTCGCCGGCCACACCGTCGCCGTCCTCTCCTTCCTGGGCGACCTGTTCCTGCGTGCGCTGAAGATGGTCGTCGTGCCGCTGCTGGCCGGCTCGATCATCAGCGGCGTGGCGGGGATCGGCTCGGCCGGGGCCCTGGGACGCCTCTTCCGGCGGACCTTCACCTGGTACGTCGCCACGAGCCTGGCGGCCATCCTGACCGGCCTGCTGCTGGTCAACCTCGTCCGGCCGGGGCTGGTGGACGGGGAACCGGTCGGTCCACGGATCGGCCTGCAGGCCGACGCCGCCGCCCTGCAGGAGCAGCTGGGCGACCGGGGTGCGGGCGACCTGGTGGGGATCGCCCTGCGGATGATCCCCGAGAACCCCGTCGCGGCGGCGACGGCGGGGCAGATGCTGCCCATGATCACCTTCTGCATCCTGCTGGGGGCGTCCATCAACCTGCTGCCCGACCGGCAGCGGGAGGCGCAGCTGCGGTTCTGGGAGTCGCTGTTCGGCGCCATGATGGTCCTGACCGGGTGGGTCATCCGCTTCACTCCGGTCGGGGTGCTGGGGCTGATCGGCCGGATCGCCGCCACCAGCGGCACGGCCGCCTTCGCCTCGCTGGCCCGCTACGCCCTGGTCGTCGTGGCGGCCCTGATCCTCCACGCGATCGTCACCCTGCCCCTGCTGCTGCGCCTGGTGGCGCGGGTCTCCCCCGGCCGCCACTACCGTACCCTGGCACCGGCCCTGCTGACGGCCTTCAGCACCCGCAGCAGCTCGGCGACCCTGCCGCTGACCATCGAGTGCGTCGAGCACGGCGCCGGGGTCAGCAACCGGGTCACCAGCTTCGTCCTGCCCCTGGGCGCGACGGTCAACATGGACGGAACGGCGCTCTACGAGTGCGTCGCCGCCCTGTTCATCGCCCAGGCCTACGGCGTCCACCTGGGGCTGGTCCAGCAGCTGCTGGTCGTCGTCACCGCGCTGCTGGCCTCGATCGGCGCGGCCGGCATCCCGTCGGCCGGCCTGGTCATGATCTCGATCATCCTCGCGACGGTCGGCCTGCCGCTGGAAGGGGTGGGGCTGATCCTGGCCGTCGATCCGCTGCTGGACATGCTGCGAACGAGCGTCAACGTCCTGAGCGACAGCTGCGGCGCGGTGACCGTGGCGCGGCTCGAGGGAGAGACCGTTCCCTACCCGGAGGCACAGCGATGAGCGATCCCTGGCGACAGGCCCCGTTCGGACCGCCAGCCGGCGACGGCGACGTCCCGCCGACCGGCGGCGAGGGCGGCCCGCCGACGGACGGCCGGGAGCCGGGCAGAGACGCCCCGCCCCCGCCGCCGTGGGAGAACCGGGAGCGCTACGGCCGACTGGCCGGGTTCCTGGAGACGGTCCCGCGGCTGCTGCTGCACCCGCGGCCCTTCTTCGCCGGGCAGCCGCTGGGGCGCGGTCCCCGCGATCCGTTGCTGTTCGTCGTCGCCGTCGGCGTGCTGACCGGCGTCTTCCTCTCCCTCTGGCTGCGACTGATCCCGGCGCTGCAGCGGGACTTCCTGCAGACGCTCGCCCAGGGAGGCGATACCGAGTCGGCCGCGGCGGCCCTGCGGGCCATCTCCGGTGGACTGCTCGTCGCGGTGGCGCCGGTGCTGGCCCTGGTCAACGTCCTGGTGACGGCGGGGATCTACCACCTGGTCCTGGTCCTGGTCGCCCGGCCGCGGGCCGGCTTCGCCGGGACGCTGCGGGTGGCCGCCTACGGCTACGGTGTCAACGTCCTGACGATCGTCCCCTCCTGCGGCGGCCTGCTGGCGATGGCCTGGTCCGTCCCGGTGGGCATCATCGGGCTGGTCGAGATCCACCGGATCGACCCGTGGCGGGCGGCGCTGGCCGTCGTCGTCCCGCCGCTCCTGTGCGGAAGCCTGTCGATCGTCATGCTGGGGGTTGCGGCCCGGCTGGCCGGCTGAGCGATGCGCTGGGGACCCGAGGGATCGTCCCTGTGGCGGGTGCTGGGGCTGCTGGCCGGCGGGTGCGGCGCCGTCCTGCTGCTGGCGGCGCGGCTGGCCGGTCCCACCGTCGAGCACCTGGCGCACTGCCCCCTGCGGGACGCCACCGGCGTCCCGTGTCCCACCTGCGGCGGCACCCACGCCGTCCTGGCCCTCGCGCGCGGCCACCCCGGTGCAGCGCTGGCCGAGAATCCCCTGGTGGCGCTCGGGACCGTCGTCGTCCTGCTCTGGTGCGGCTGGTCCCTGCTCGCGACGGCGTGGCCGCCGGCGCGGCGGACGCCGCGGCTCTCGTCGCGGGAGCAGCGGCTGCTGGCGGTGGCGGTGGCGGCGGCCTGGATCCTGAACTGGGTCTACGAGCTGGCGACGAAGCTGGGATGAAAAAGGGACCGACCTCTTGCAAGGCCGGCCCGGATTCCCCTTCGGCCCGCCGCCGCGCGTTGGCTCCGCCGGTGCGCGGGGTGTGGGCGCGACCCAGAGTGAGCAGCCGCACGATGCCATCGGGGATGGAGCCGCTCCGTCCCCGCGGGGACGGAGCATCGGCGATCCTCCCACCGGCGCCTGCCGGTGTCAAGCACTCTCCGGCGAGGCGGCGGCGCTCACTCGACGACGAACGTCGCGGTGGCCGTGCCCATGGGCACCGGCCGCTTCGCCTCGGCCGGCAGGTCCAGGAAGTCGACCACCGACGAGACGACCTTCGTCATGTACACGGTCGCCCGGACGGTGACCTCGCCCGGCGGCAGGTCGGTCGGCACCTGCCAGGTGAAGCTCTCGGGACGGGCCTGCAGCGGCGGCAGCCGGTAATCGGGGCCGAACTCGGCCGTGTGCCACTGGGCCACGGTCATCCGTCCCTGCGGATCCAGGTACGGCATCCGGTAGATGCGGTCCCCGGCCGGCACGTCGCCGTCGCGGGGCAGGCCGCCGAAGTCGCCCAGGTCCATGATCTCGGCCAGGTCCTGGTAGGCTCGCGCCGCCGGGTCGGCGATGGTCCATTCCTCCCCGTCGAAGCCGCGCCGGTCCACCGGCAGGTGATGGACCGTGCCCTGGCTGTCGATCGCCTCGACGTGGAGCCAGACGACCCGCTCCTCGACCGAGCCGCTGGGGATCATGTGTCCCGCCTTGGCGTTCATCACCGTCGCGTCGATGCGGACCGTGCCGCCGCGGGCCACCTTCCGCTGCGCGGGGTGGAGCAGGATCTCCACGGCGCCGGCCAGCTTGGCGTCGCTGTGGACGCCGTGGAAGGTGTGCTGGCGGGCACCGGGACGGACGTCGCCGTCCTCGGCCAGCGGCGTGTCGGCCGCCGGCATGTGGCACTGCTGGCAGGTGATCCCCGCCTTGCCGTACGGACCGTCGCGCCACTCCAGGTGGGTCGCCTTGACCCACTGGCCGTATGGGTCCTGCTCGTTGTGGCAGATGCCGCAGAACTCGGCCGTCTGCAGGAAGTCGTTCACGGCGATCCCGTGGTGGCCGCTCTCCAGGCCCGGCCGCGTCCCTTGTTCCGTCTCCCCGGCATCCAGGACGTAGTTGAAGTTGAACGGCAGGTCGCCGTCGAAACCCGTGATGCTGTGGCAGAGGTCGCAGCTCACGCCCTCGTTGGCGCGGGTCCCGGCGGCGGGCCGCTGCGGCGGGATGTCGCCGGCCAGGAAGGCCAGCGGGGCATGGCAGCCGTTGCAGCCGGCCTCGATGCCGGCCACCTTGGCCAGCTTGCGGGCATGGGGCAGCGCCAGGCGGAAGTACTCCGCCTCGTCCCAGGCGTGGGTGAACGACTGGGACATGAGCGACCGGGCGTACTGGGCGGCCAGATCGACGTGGCACTCGGCGCAGACGTCGTCGCTCTCGAACCGGTCGTAGGGAACACTCCCCTGGCCGGCGGCGTCGCCGGCCGTCGCGCCGGTGGCGAGCAGGGAAAGAGAGCAGAACAGGACGACGAACTTCTTCATGGCAACCTCCACGAGCAGGGATGGAAGCGGATGATTCACGACCAGGATGCCACCCCGCCCGGCAGCGGTCAACGCTCCCGGAACGTCGGGTCCGGTACCGGCAGCGCCACCTGCTGCAGGCGCTCGGCGGCGGTGCGGTAGAATTCCCGGGCGGGGACGCGGGCGAAACCGAGCCTGATGTCAAACAGCGGCTCGCCCTGCACGAAGCGCCAGTGGTTGTGGACGGTGGCTACCCGGCTGCCCGGTTCATACTGGATGAAGCGGCGGTGGGAACTGGAGAGCTGGGTACGGGGGACGTTGTTCTTGGCGGCGAACCAGATCAGGTCCAGCACCTCCTCCCCCCGGACCAGCGTGGTGTCGTGACGCTGCCGCCACGCCTGCTGGATGTCGGTGGCCAGCCGGCCGTCGCGGCCGCCGCTGACGTAGGCCGCCAGGAACTTGTCGTAGGTGTCGATCCCGTCCATGACCAGGGCCCCCAGCAGGCCATCGTAGCCGAGGGTCCGCCCGATGTGGATCAGGGCCAGGTCGTCGCAGACCCCCTCGCCCAGCCGCCGGCGGAAGAACTCCTGGTCGTAGGTCGGCCACGGGAAGAGGCGGTCGTCGTCCAGCGGGATCACGGCCCCGAGCCGCTCGAGGGTCTCCAGTTCCTCGTCCGTGAACTCGCGCTGGGAGGCGTCGGTGATTCCCAGCGGCGTGTACCGCTCGCGGACGACGACACGGATCTCCCCGCACCCCAGCTCGTACGGCTGACCGTCGAAGGCGCGGCGGTGCCAGCTGCGGGTCATGTCGCGCTGGGCGGCGTCGTCCATCAGGCCGGCCAGGACCATCCCCTTGAGGAACGTTTCGGTCCGGACGACCTGGCCGCGCAGCAGCTCGATCCCCAGCAGCGGGCCGCGGGCGGTCTCCAGCGGCATCTCCGGCGCGTCGAGATGGGACAGGACGTGGTTGGCCGCTTCCTCGACCAGTTCCGTCCGCCGGCGACGGACGAGGTCGCCGCGCAGGTCGGACCAGCTCCTCTCCAGGACGGTCAGGACGCGGTCGAAGGTCGCCTCGCGGAAGACCAGCGGCGAGCCGAACTCGTCCACGAACCAGCCGTGCCCCTGCTGGGCCCGGCCGACGACCGACTGGGGCAGCAGGTCCTGCATGATCGCCGGCGAGGCGGCGAAGCGCTGGCCCATCAGGTACTCGAAGTCGTCGTGGACGAGCTTGGCGAACAGTTCCTCGTTGCCGCGGATGGTCAGGTAGCGGATTCCGCGCCCATGGCGCTCGCGCGCGCCGCGGCGCCGATCGAACCGATCGTCGCTGCGGCCGGCCAGGCGGTCCAGGATGTGCAGGACCTTCTCCGCGGCGGCGCGGGACCTCTTGAAGCGTCGATGGCGTGCCATTCGGGACAGGATAACGGTTTTCGGCGCTCGGCAACAGGAAAAGGGCCGGCCCCCGCCCGGGCCGGCCCCCGCGGTGCGGCTGTTCCTACCCCCTAGCGGAACAGCTCCTTCACCACGCCCCAGGTGATCTGCTCGTCCGGCACCGGATCGAAGTCGGCATAGAAGACGTCCCTGGGATCGAGCAGGGGCTGCTGCCCGATCCAGTAGGGCGAGCCCGACACCGGCCAGGGATCGAAGATGAAGTACCTGTCGTCGCCCGTGGCCGCGGTGCCCTGGTCGTTGTAGCCGGCGATGATCTTGGCGTGCCCGCTGCACTCCGCGATCTCGTCGACGGGCGGCGGATAGATGCCGTCCGGCCACCCGAAGTGATCGCACCAGATGATCGGGATGTTGTCGTCCAGGCACTGGATGATGTAGGCCGGTGTCAGGGGCAGGAACCCCTGGTTGACCGGTCCCCAGATGTAGATCAGCGCCAGGCCGCGCGTCCACTGGAAGGCCGTGACGACCTCGTCGGGCAGACCGCTGGCCAGGGCGGAGCGGTCGAACATCCCCACCCCGTGGGTCTGCAGGATGCCGTCGCCGGGGATCTCGCCGCCGGACAGCTTGCCGTTGTCGTAGATCCAGTCCTGCAGGACCTTGTTGCCGCCACCGCCGCGGTAGAGCGAGATCATGGCGATGCAGGCGGGCACGCAGTAGTACCCGCAGTGCCGGCAGGCCGCGGCGGCATGGTTGGCGGCATGGACCACGGGGCCGCAGGGGTTGGGAACGGCCACGCACGGCATGACCGTGTCCTTGTGCTGCCAGAGCTGCGGGATGTTCAGGGTGACGACCTTGGCACCGGCCAGGGTCGGTGCCAGCAACAGGACTGCCAGCAGGCCGAGGAGCAATTGCCGTTTCTTCATGGTACCGCCTCCCGTCGAGAGCCTCCGTTCGCTGGCGAGCGCAACGGGGTCGTTTGGCGACGGGAGAGGTTCTTACAGGACCGGCCCGGCCGCCGCGGCGACCGGGCCGGATACCGGAAACGCTGCGTTCAGCCCAGTTCCCGGATGACGTGGCGGGCGATGACCAGCTTCTGGATCTCGCTGGCCCCCTCGTAGATGCGGGTCACGCGCACGTCGCGGTAGTAGCGCTCGATGGGGTACTCCTTGACGTAGCCGTAGCCGCCGTGGATCTGCAGCGCCTCGTCGGCGCAGAAGCCGGCCGCCTCGGTGGCCAGCAGCTTGGCCATGGCCGCGGTCTGCGAGTAGGGCCGCCCCTGGTCCTTGAGCGTGGCCGCCTCCAGGGCCACCACCCGCGCCGCGTGCAGCCGCGTGGCCATCTCGGCGATCTTCTGCTGCACGACCGGCTGGTCGGTCAGCGGCCCGCCGAAGGCCTCCCGCTGCCTGGCGTAGCGCACCGCCTCCTGCAGGCAGGCCCGGCCGATCCCCAGGGCCTGGAAGGCGATGCCGATCCGCCCGCCGTCCAGGGCCTGCATGGCGATCTTGAACCCCTCCCCCTCCCGGCCGATGAGGTTGGCCGCCGGCACGCGGACCTCGTCCAGCTCCACCACCACGGTGTCGCTGGCGCGCAGGCCCATCTTGTCCTCCTTCTTGGCGATGTTCAGCCCCGCGGCGCCGCGCTCGACCAGGAAGGCGCTGATGGTCCGGTGCCCCGTGGTGCCCGGCTCCCGCGCCAGCACCACGTAGAACTGCGCCCGGGCGCCGTTGGTGACGAACAGCTTGCTGCCGGACAGGACGTAGTCGTCGCCGTCGCGGCGGGCGGTGGCCTGCAGGGCGGCGGCGTCGCTGCCGGCGCCGGCCTCGGTGACGCAGAAGGCGGCGATCTCCCCCTGGCACATGCGCGGCAGCACGCGCTGCTTCAGCTCCTCGCTCCCGAACAGGGCGATGGGGTAGCTGCCCACGCTGTTGTGCACGCAGATCATCACCGCCACGCCGGCGCTGACCGCGGCCAGTTCCTCCACCACCAGCCCGTAGGCCACGGTGTCGGCCCCCAGCCCGCCATACTCCTGCGGGAAGGCCAGGCCGAAGAAGCCAAGCTCGCGCATCTTCTGCACCAGGTCGTCGGGCATGCCGTTGTCGTGGTCCATCTGCTCGGCGATGGGCGCGATCTCGCGGGCGGCGAAGTCGCGCACCATGTCGCGCAACATGGTCTGCTGCTCGGAGAGGGTGAAGTCCATGGGGTGTCCTTTCGGTCAACACAGCGTCGCGGTCGACATCGGCATCAATGGTAGTCTCCACATCGGGTACGATCCAGCAGGATGCCACCTGCACTATCCCCGCCGTGACCACCCGGCCCAGGGTGGGAACCGTACACGATATCACCCGCCGGGATGTGGATCCTACCGTGCCATGGCCGCCCGCACGACCCGGAAACCGATGTAGTTGCCGGCAAAGCCCGGTTCCCCGAAACCACGCGCCGCCGCACGGCACCCCGCGGCCTGGCTGTTCCAGAAACCGCCGCGGAGGACGCGGTGGTCTCCTGTCTGCGGTCCGACGGGGTCCGTCACCGGCGTCGAGGGATAGTTCCCCGCCAGTCCCAGCACCATTCCGAGACGTTGCCGTGCATGTCGAACAGGCCCCAGGGACTGGCCTGCTTGCCGGCGACCTCGTGGACGACGCCCCCGGCGTTGCCGCAGTACCACCCGAGCTGGTCCAGCAGGGAGTCGTCGCAGTAGACGTTGGAGATCTCTCCGGTGGCGAAGGCCGTGGCGCTTCCCGCCCGGCAGGCGAACTCCCACTCGGCCTCGGTGGGCAACCGGTAGCCTTCGGCAGCGGCCAGATCGCCTCCGGCCACGCTCCACGTCGCATGGTCGTAGGTCCTGGACAGACCGTCCCGCAGGTTCAACCAGTCGCAGTACGCTGCCGCCCCGTACCAGGTCACTTGCACGACCGGTAGCGAGGGAGCATCGGTCGCGAACTCTCCATCGGCGAAGGTGATCCGACAGTCCGCCGCATCCAGGTCCAGCAACTCGACCGTCGAACCGTCCAGATGATCCTGCACGCTCCCGTTCCAGACGGTCACGTAGCCACGGTCGTACGCCCACTGGAGCATACCGGCGTAGTCCTGGTTGGTCACCTAGGTGGTCTCGATGTAGAAGCCGTGGGTGAGAGTGACCTGGTGCTGGGTCTCGTCCGCGACTCTTCCCGGTTCATCCACCGGACTGCCCATGGCGAAGGTTCCCCCGGGCACGAAGACGAAACCCGTCGGCCCACAGAGATAGTTCCCGATGAAGGTCACCGTGTCACCGGCCGCCAGGGTCAGCGTCTGCGGCGAGGGAACGGCAGGCGGGTACTGAACACAGCTTATCGGCTCCCGTTCACCGGCGACAAGCACGAAATAGAAAGCGATGCGGGGATGCCACGCCCAACGTGGCATCCCCGCTCGGTCACCGGACCCACTGCCGGAACGCTACTTCCCCCGCAACCGCCGCGAGCTGATGACCAGCTTCTGCGCCTCGCTGGTCCCCTCGTAGATGGTCGTGATGCGCGCGTCGCGGAAGCGGCGCTCCACGGGGTACTCCTTGCTGTAGCCGTAGCCGCCGAAGATCTGCACCGCCTCGTTGGCGATCCAGTTGGCCGCCTCGCTGGCCGCCAGCTTGGCCATGGCGCTCTGCTCGCTGTAGCTCTGGCCCTGGTCCTTCAGCCAGGCGGCGCGCATGGTCAGCAGCCAGGCCGCCTCGTAGCGCAGGGCCATCTCGGCGATCTTCCACTGGATGGCCTGGAACTTGGCGATGGGCCGGCCGAACTGCTCGCGGGTCTTGGCGTACTCGGTGGCCTCCTCCAGGGCGGCGCGGGCGATGCCCAGGGCCTGGGCGGCGATGCCGATCCGGCCGCCGTCCAGGGTCTTCATGGCCACGATGAACCCCTCGCCCTCCGGCCCCAGCCGCTGGCTGTCGGGAACCCGCACGTTGTCGAAGGCGAGTTGGGCGGTGTCCGACGCCCGGATGCCCAGCTTCTTCTCCTTGGCGATGACGGAGAAGCCCGGTGTCTCCTTCTCCACGATGAAAGCGTTGATGCCGTGGTGCCGTTTTTCCGGCTCGGTCATGGCGAAGACGATCAGGATGTCGGCGTGGGCCCCGTTGGTGATGAAGTTCTTCATCCCGTTGATGACCCACTCGTCGCCGTCGCGCACGGCCGTGGTCTGCTGGTTGGCGGCGTCGGTGCCGGCGTTGGGCTCGCTCAGGCAGTAGCAGCCCAGCTTCTCCCCCCTGGCCAGCGGGGTGAGGAACCTCTTCTTCTGCTCCTCGGTCCCGTAGGTCTCCAGCGGCCAGCAGACCAGGGAGTTGTTGACCGACATGATCACGCCGGTCGAGGCGCAGGCGGCCGAGATCTCCTCCATGGCCAGCACGTAGCTGACGGTGTCCAGCCCGGCGCCGCCGTACTCTGGGGGGACGTTCATCCCCATGAAGCCCAGCTCACCCAGCTTCTTGACCTGCTCGGCCGGGAAGTGCTCGTCGCGGTCCCACTGCGCCGCGTAGGGCGCCAGCTCCTTCTGGGCGAACTCGCGGGCCGCGTCGCGGATCATCCGCTGCTGTTCGGTCAGTGCGAAATCCAAGGCCGCCTCCTCGCTGACGATCGATCACCGTGCTCGGGGGACGGGCGAGCGCCGGTGGCGCTCACCCGGAGTAGTCGTAGAACCCCTTGCCGCTCTTGCGCCCCAGGTGGCCCGCGTCGACCATCCGCCGCAGCAGCGGGCAGGGGCGGTACTTGCTGTCGCCGAAGCCCTCGTAGAGGACCTCCATGATGTCCAGGCAGACGTCCAGGCCGATGAAGTCGGCCAGGGTCAGCGGCCCCATGGGGTGGGCCATGCCCAGCTTCATCACGGTGTCGATGGCCTCGCGGTCGGCCACGCCCTCCATCAGGCAGTAGATCGCCTCGTTGATCATGGGCATCAGCACGCGGTTGCTGATGAAACCGGGGTAGTCCTCCACGGTGACCGGCACCTTGCCCAGCCCCTCGGCGATCTCCGTGATCCGCGCCAGCACGTCGTCCGCGGTGGCCTGTCCCTTGATGACCTCCACCAGCTTCATCACCGGCACCGGGTTCATGAAGTGCATGCCGATGCAGCGCTCGGCGCGGCCGGTGCAGGCGGCGAGCTTGGTGATGGAGATGCTGGAGGTGTTCGAGGCGAGGATCGCCTCGGGCCCCAGCACCGCGTCCAGCTTCTCGAAGATCCCCTTCTTGACCTCGAAGTCCTCGAAGACCGCCTCGACGGCCAGCTCCACGCCGGCGGCCGCGGCCACGTCCGTGGCGGGGGTGATCCGAGCCAGGGCGGCGGCCTTCTCGTCCTCGGTGAGGATCTCCTTCTTGACCTGCCGGTCCATGTTCTTGCCGATGGTCGCCAGGGCCCGGTCCAGCGCCTCCTGGGAGACGTCGACCAGGGTGACCTCGTGACCGTGCTGGGCGAAGACGTGGGCGATGCCGTTGCCCATGGTCCCGCCGCCGATGACCGCTACCTTCATCTTCTACCTCCAGCTATCACCACAACTCGTTGCGCTGCCTCAGTCTCTATGGATCGCCATGGCCACGGCATCCCCGCCGCCCAGGCAGAGGGTCACGATCCCGTCCTTCACGTCGCGGTCCTCCATGGCGTGCAGCAGGGTCACCAGGCAGCGGGTGCCCGAGGCGCCGATGGGGTGGCCCAGGGCCACGGCGCCGCCGCGGACGTTGACCCGCTCGACCGGCAGGCCCAGTTCCCGGATCACGGCCACCGACTGGGCGGCGAAGGCCTCGTTCAGCTCGAACAGGCCGTAGTCCTCCACCGACTTGCCGGTCTTCTCCAGCAGGTTCCGCACCGCCCGGACCGGCGCCATCATGACCCACTCGGGATCGACCGCGCCGGTGGCGTAGGCCTCGATGGTCGCCCGGGCCGGCAGGCCGTGCTCGGCGGCGAAAGACTCGGCGCAGACCAGGGCGGCCGCCGCGCCGTCGTTGATGGTCGAGGCGTTGCCGGCGGTCACCGTCCCGCCGTCGCGCTTGAAGGCGGGGCGCAGCCTGGCCAGCTTCTCCACCGTCGTGTCGGCCCGCGGTCCCTCGTCGGTGTCGATCACCACGGGGTCGCCCTTGCGCTGCGGCACCTCCACCGGCACGATCTCCCGGGCGAACTCCCCGGCCGCCACCGCGGCCGCGGCCTTGCGCTGGCTCTCGGCGGCGAAGGCGTCCTGCTCCTCGCGGCTGATGCCGTACTTCTCCACCACCAGCTCGGCGGTCATCCCCATGTGGAAGTCGTTGTAGACGTCCCACAGGCCGTCGTGGACCATCAGGTCGGTGACCTGCCGGTGGCCCAGGCGCATGCCGTCGCGGGCGTCGAACAGGGCGTAGGGGATGCGGCTCATGTTCTCCATGCCGCCGGCCACCACGCACCGCTTGTCCCCCGCCTTGATGGCCTGGGCGGCCAGCATGACGCTCTTGAGCCCCGACCCGCAGACCTTGTTGACGGTGAACGCGCTGACACCGGTGGGGATCCCGGCACCGATGGCCGCCTGGCGGGCCGGGTTCTGGCCCAGGCCGGCCTGGACGACGTTGCCCATGATGACCTCGTCGACCAGGGCGGGGTCGAGGCCCGTGCGCTCGAGCAGGCCCCTGATGGCCGCCGCGCCTAGCCGGGGCGCCGGCACGCTCGCCAGGCCGCCCTGGAAGCGCCCGATGGGGGTGCGCACGGCACCGGCGATGATGACTCTCTCTGACATGTCTTCCTCCACTGCGGTGGCGCCGCGCGGCGGCGCCGGTCAGTCCCTCAGCAGGTGGCGGGCGATGACCAGCCGCTGGATCTCGCTGGTCCCCTCGCCGATCGTGCACAGCTTGGCGTCGCGGTAGAACCGCTCGACGGGGTAGTCCATGGTGAAGCCGTAGCCGCCGAAGACCTGGATGGCGTCGTAGGTCACCTTCATGGCCACCTCGCTGGCGAACAGCTTGGCCTTGGCGGCGGTGTCCGAGTACGGCTCACCGGCGTCCTTCAGCCGGCAGGCCTCCATCAGCAGCAGCCGGGCCGCGTCGATCTGGGTGCTCATGTCCGCCAGCATGAACTGGATGGCCTGCAGCTGGCTGAGCGGCCGGCCGAACTGGACCCGCTGCTTGGCGTAGTCGCGGGCCGCCGCGAAGGCCCCCTCGGCGATTCCCAGCGCCAGCGCCCCGATGGAGATCCGCCCGCCGTCCAGGGTGGCCAGGAAGATCTTGAACCCCTCCCCCTCGGGTCCGAGCATGGCGTCGGCCGGCACCCGCACGTCCTCCAGCGTCAGGGGGGCGGTGTCGCTGGCCCGCATACCGAGCTTGTCCTCCTTCTTCTGGACGGTGAACCCGGGGGTGTCGGTGGGGACGATGAAGGCGCTGATGCCGCGGCCGTGGCCGGCGTCGGGGTCGGTCACCGCGGTGATGATGACCGCACCCGCGTAGTGGCTGTTGGTGATCCACTGCTTCTGGCCGTTGATGACCCACTCGTCGCCGTCGCGCACGGCGGTGGTCCGCGTCCCGCCGGCATCGCTGCCGGCACCCGGCTCGGTCAGGCCGAACGACAGCAGGTACTCCCCCTGGCAGGCGCCGGGCAGCCACCGCTGCTTCTGCTCCGCGGTGCCGTACTTCCAGATGGGCCAGCACCCCAGGCTGCAGTGGGCGGCGACGGTCAGTCCGTGGCTGCCGCAAACCTTGCCCAGTTCCTCGACGACCAGGGCGTAGCTGGTCATGTCGACCATGGTACCGCCGTCCTCGGGCGGGACGGTCAGGCCCAGCAGTCCGAGCTGCCCCATCTCCTTGACGGTCGCCAGGGGGAACTCGGCGGAGACGTCGATCTCGGCGGCGATGGGGGCCAGCCGGGTACGGGCGAAGTCGCGGGTCATGTCGCGGATCATGCGTTGGTTCTCGGTCAGGGCCATGGGCTCCTCCCCGCAGGCGGCGCAGCCGCCGGGTCGCGTGTCGTCGTATGGAGTCTAGCGGGCAGCGCGCCGCCGGGCGGCGGCACACCATCAATGAACGTAGAACACCGGCCCGACTTTGTGAAGCATTTTATTGCGAAGCTGCTTGGATGACAGGAGGATAGCGGAGCAAACCGATCCGCTCGCCGTCCCATCCGGACGGCGAGCGGTCGGGCCCGACGGAGCGGGCGGACTCAGCGGTAGAGGGTCTTGATCCTGCCCCAGGTCGTCGGGCGCGCCGGGACCAGTCCCTCGCAGACGTTCGGCTGCCCCGGCGTCGGCGGACAGCCGGTGCCGGACGGTTCCAGCGTCCCCGCGTAGCCGTTGAGCCCGTCGCAGAGAATCCACTCCCCCTGCGGCAGGAACAGGGCCAGGGCGCGGTCGTCGTAGCCGATGTGCGCCGGGTAGATGACGACGTCGACGCGTTGCCCTCCCTGCCGCGGGTCACCGCGGTAGAGGCTGATCTCGTCGCCGCTGTTGTTGAGGCTCAGGCCGGTGACACTCAGCCCGACGTCCCGCTGCCACTGCTCGGCCTGGCTGCCGTAGAAGACCGCCGTCTCGCCGGGGGCGAGCAGGCCGAAGAGCTGCAGCTGGGGATCGTCGCCCAGGGCGTCGCTGACGTAATAGTCGACCAGGTCGACGGTCTCCGGACCGGTGTTGACCACCTCGAGCCACTCGTCGCCGCGGCTCTCGACCAGGCCGTTGCCGTCCCAGTCGGTGGCGGGATCGGGCAGCAGTTCCGAGAGCAGGACCGAGGCTCCGGCAACGGCTGCCGACAGGGAGAGGCAGAGGAACACCAGGAGCGAACGACGCATCGGACGTCTCCAGTCCGGGAGGCGGTACGGGAGGCGCCGGCGACGAGCCAGCTTCGTGCCAGCCCGCCGCTGTGCCGTCCGGGGCGGCGCGCGGACGATCGACCGCCGTGGTCCGACAGCGGGAGTTGTCGGCGTCGCGAAAACCGTCGTCGGGGCGGGACAGGACACGAGGGTGGAAAAAAGAGGGACACGGCATGCGGGGATGCCGTGTCCCCCACCATGGCCCGAGAGGGGGTACGGACCATGGGAGAGCAAATGCCTGTTATTCTAAAACCCTATAATGGGCGGCCCCGCTCGTCAAGTCTTTTTGAACGCCTCCAGGAGGCGCTCGGCGGCGGCCGTCGGGGTCGCCTCCCCGGCCGCCACCTGCCGCTCCATCTCCGGCAGCAGGGACGCCACGGCGGGGTGGGCCAGGAACCGATCCCGCAGTCTCTCCTCCAGCAGGGACCAGAGCCAGTGCCGCCGCTGGCGGCTGCGCCGCTCCTGCAGCCGTCCGGTCCGCTCCAGGTGGCGGCGGTGGTCCAGGACCGCCTGCCACAGCTCGTCCAGCCCGTCCCCGGTCCGTGCGCTGCAGGTCAGCACCGGCACCTCCCAGCCCGGCGTGGACGGACGCAGGTAGTGGAGCGCCTCGCGCCAGACGGCGGCGGCGCGGGTCGCACGCTCGAGCCCCTGGCCGTCGGCCTTGTTGACGGCGACGATGTCGGCCATCTCGACGACGCCCCGCTTGATCCCCTGGAGCTGGTCCCCCGCGCCGGCGATCAGCACCAGCAGGAGGGTGTCGACGATCTCCCCGACGACGGTCTCGCTCTGGCCGACCCCGACCGTCTCGACCAGGACGATGTCGTAGCCTGCCGCCTCGCACAGCAGGAGCGCCTCGCGGGTCTTGCGCCCCACACCGCCCAGGGTCGTCGCGCTGGGCGAGGGACGGATGAAGGAGCGCTCGTCGGCGGCCAGGCGGGCCATGCGGGTCTTGTCGCCCAGGATGCTGCCGCCGGAGACGCGGCTGGAGGGATCGATGGCCAGCACGGCCACGCGGTGCCCCCGCTCCAGCAGGCGGACGCCGAGGGCGTCGATCAGGGTGCTCTTGCCCGCGCCGGGCACACCGGTGATCCCCAGGCGGATCGCCCCGCCGGAGGCGGGCAGGACGGCCTCCAGGAGCCGGCGTGCCAGCCGCTGGTGGTCCTCGCGACCGCTCTCGACCAGGGTGATGGCCCGGGCCAGGACGGCCCGGTCACCGGCCCGGACACCCTCGACGTACTGCTCCAGGGTCAGGCCACCCACGGCATCGGCGGTCACGGCAACTCCTCGAGCAGGCGTTCGACGAGCCGGCGGGCCGCGTCGGTGACGACCGTCCCGGGCGGGAAGATGGCCGCCGCGCCCGCTTCCAGCAGCGCCTGGTGGTCCTGGGGCGGGATGACCCCCCCGACGACGATCAGGACGTCCTCGCGGCCCAGCCTGGCCAGCTCCTCCCGCAGGGCCGGCACCAGGGTGAGGTGGCCGGCCGCCAGGGAACTGACCCCGACGACATGGACGTCGTTCTCCACGGCCTGGCGGGCCGTCTCGGCCGGCGTCTGGAACAGGGGACCGACGTCGACGTCGAAGCCGAGGTCGGCCAGGGCCGAGGCGATGACCTTCTGGCCGCGATCGTGCCCGTCCTGGCCCATCTTGGCCACCAGGATGCGCGGCCGCCGGCCGGTGCGGTCGGCAAACCGCTCGACCAGGGCCCGGACCTCGCGCAGTGCCTGCTCGTCGCCCATCTCGCCCCCGTAGACACCCGTGATCGCCGTGGCGGCCACCTCGTGCCGCCCGAACACCTTCTCCAGCGCCAGGCTCATCTCCCCGACCGTCGCCCGGGCCCGGGCCGCCTCCACCGACAGCTCCAGCAGGTTCCCCTCGCCGGTCTCGGCGCAGCGGGTCAGGGCGGCCAGGGCCGCCTCGACCCGTGCCTGGTCCCGCTCGGCCCGCAACCGGCGCAGCCGCTCGATCTGGACCTCCCGGACCCGGGTGTTGTCGACCTTCAGGACCTCGATGGGCGGTTCGTCGGCCACGGTCCAGCGGTTGACCCCGACGACGGTCTGCCGGCCGCCGTCGATGCGGGCCTGGGTCCGCGCCGCCGCCTCCTCGATCCTCCGCTTGGGGATGCCGGCCTCGATGGCCCGGGTCATCCCGCCCAGCCGTTCGACCTCCTCCAGGTGGGCCAGGGCCCGGTCGTGCAGGTCGCGGGTCAGCCGCTCGACGGTCCAGCTCCCGCCCCACGGATCGGCCGTCCAGCAGGTGTCGGTCTCCTGCTGCAGCATCAGCTGCGTGTTGCGGGCGATCCGGGCGCTGAAGTCTGTCGGCAGGGCCAGCGCCTCGTCCAGGGAGTTGGTGTGCAGCGACTGGGTGTGCCCCTGGGTCGCCGCCATCGCCTCCAGGCAGGTCCGCACGACGTTGTTGTAGACGTCCTGCGCCGTCAGGCTCCAGCCCGAGGTCTGGCTGTGGGTCCGCAGCGACAGCGAGCGCGGGTTGCTCGGCGCGAACTGCCGGACCAGCCGCGCCCACAGCAGCCGCGCCGCCCTGAGCTTGGCCACCTCCATCAGCAGGTTCATGCCGATGGCCCAGAAGAATGACAGCCGCGGGGCGAAGTCGTCAACCGCCAGCCCGGCGCGCAGGCCGGTGCGGATGTACTCGACCCCGTCGGCCAGGGTGTAGGCCAGCTCCAGGTCGGCCGTCGCGCCCGCCTCCTGCATGTGGTAGCCGGAGATGGAGATGGAGTTGAAGCGCGGCATGTGCCGGGCCGTGTAGGCGAAGATGTCGCCCACGATCCGCATGCTCGGCTCCGGCGGGTAGATGTAGGTGTTGCGGACCATGAACTCCTTGAGGATGTCGTTCTGGATGGTCCCGGAGAGCTGTTCGGGGCGGACTCCCTGCTCCTCGGCGGCGACGATGTAGAGGGCCATGATCGGCAGGACGGCCCCGTTCATCGTCATCGAGACCGACATGCGGTCCAGGGGGATGCCGTCGAACAGGATCCGCATGTCCTCGATGGAGTCGATGGCCACGCCGGCCATCCCCACGTCCCCGACCACGCGCGGGTGGTCGCTGTCGTAGCCGCGGTGGGTGGCCAGGTCGAAGGCGACCGACAGGCCCTTCTGGCCCGCCGCCAGGTTGCGCCGGTAGAAGGCGTTGCTCTCCTCCGCGGTGGAGAAGCCGGCGTACTGGCGGATCGTCCAGGGCCGGGTGACGTACATCGTCGGGTAGGGGCCACGCAGGTAGGGCGGCGCCCCGGGAACGGTCCGCAGGTGGTCCAGGTCGGCGGTGTCGGCCGGCCCGTGGACCCGGGCCAGGTCGATCCCCTCGGGGGTGCGCCACGGCTCCCCCTTCCCGTCGGCGGCCAGGGCCTCGGGCCGCTGCCACGGCAGCGCGGCGAAATCGGGCAGGCGGATCACGGCGTCACCTCCAGCAGCTCGTGGACGTGAGCGAGGAAGTCCAGGGCGTCGCACCCCGCGTGGACGTAGCGGTCGATGCCGGCCTCGCGCCAGGCCTGCTCGCGATCGCCCGGCCGTCCGGCCAGCACGACACAGCCGACGCCGCGGCGCTTCAGGGCGCGGGCCAGGTCGGCGGCCGCCTCGGCGTAGGCTTCGTCGCTGCCGCAGAGGATCGCCAGCGGCGCGCCGTCCAGCTCCGCCAGCGGTTCCCGGCCCGCGACGCCGGCGTCGCCGACGACGCGGGCGGCGATCCCGCCGGAGGCCAGCAGGTTGCGCGCGAAGGACTCGCGCGCCGTGTGGGCGGCCAGCGGCCCCATGGTCACCAGCGGCACGGTCGGCCGCCCGCCCGGGCGGGCCGCGGCGGCGTCGGCGGCGTCGCGCAGCTCCTCGTACGGCGCGGCGGGCCGGCGCAGCGGCAGCGGCGCGATCGGGTCGGCGTCGCCGACGACCGGTGGCCGCGGCGGCAACGGCGGCGGGCCGGCCGGCAGGTCCTGGTCCAGCAGGGGAAACTCGCTGACGCCGGTGATCGGGTCGCGGCGGGTGGCGACGCGTCTTGCCGCCTGCTCGGCCACGGCCGCCACCTCCTGCTGCCACCAGCCGTCGCGCAGGACGGCGGGCAGGCCGCCCCGGCGCTCGATCTCCCGGAAGAGGTCCCAGGCCGCCGCGCAGAGGTCGTCGGTCCGGGACTCGACGTGCCAGCTCCCGCCGGCGGGATCGAGGACGTGCCCCAGGCGGCCCTCCTCCCGCAGGACGAGCTGGGTGTTGCGGGCCAGCCTGCGAGCCGCCGCGTCGCCGCGGCGCAGCAGCAGGTCGAAGGGGTGGACGGTGATCGTGTCCGCCCCGCCGACCGCGGCGGCGAAGCAACCGACGGTCCCGCGCAGGATGTTGACCCACGGGTCACGGCGGGTCAGGACGCGACGGGAGGTCTCGGCCGCCAGGACGACGCGCCGCTGCTGCGGCGCACCGCCGCAGCTCTCGATCAGCCGGGCCCAGAGCCGCCTGGCGGCCCGCAGCTTGGCGATCTCCCCGAACTGGCGCGTCCCGACGGCCACGCGCAGCCGCAGCAACGGGACCGCGTCCTCCAGCGCGAGCCCCGCCTCTCCGAGGACGCGCAGCCAGGTGACGCCGGACGCCAGCAGGACGGCCAGCTCCTGGACCGCATCGCCGCCGGCCTCGTGGGTCGGGACCGCGGAGCACTCCAGGACGGTTCCGCCGGCGGCGGCGCGGGCAGTCCCGGCCGCCGCCGCCATGGTCGTCTCCAGCGCGTCCGGCAGTGCCCCGGTCGCCTGCCAGCGGGCGAGGGGATCGAGGCGGAGGAGGACCGGGCGCCCCGGATGCGCCTCGCGCCACGCGGCCAGCCGTTGCGCCGTCTCCCCGGCCGCGGGGTCGGCGTGGACGGTCAGCGTCCCCTCCGCCCGCGCCAGCACGTCCAGGGCGGCGGCCAGGGCCGCCGCCGGGTCGGCATGGTGGGCCAGGTCCAGGTCGACGCCGTCGGCCCCGCCGTCGAGCTCGGCGGCGACCAGGGCCGCGACGTCGTCGTCCGCGACCAGGGTGAGCCGCTGGACGACGGCCCAGCCCCCGTCGTCCGGCCCGCGGCCGCCGCGGGTGAAGGGGGCCGCGCCCGGCCACTCGGCCGGGTCGGACGGCTGCCAGTCCTCGTCGGTGTAGAGGGGCTGGACGGCCAGCCCGTGGGCCAGGCGGCGGGCCAGCCGCTCGGGGTCGGTCCCCGGCAGGGACCGGGCGACCAGCTCGCGCCACTGCCGCTTGTCCAAGGGCGGGAAGAGATCGGTCAGCGGTGTGTCAAGGTCCATCCTCGTCTCCCTGTCGAACGCCGGGCGGGGTCTGCTCGCCGGGAACGTTAGTCGGCGTCGTGTTAATTCGCAAACATCATCCGTCCGATTCCTGATGGGTCGGGGGCACCTCCCCGGACAGGGCCGCCGTCAGCAGCTCCCGCAGCCGGCGCGGGTCACCCCTCCCCTCCAGGCGCGCCAGGGTGCGGCCGACGAAGAACTCCAGCAGGCCGGTCTTGCCCGCCCGCCAGGCGGCGGCCTGCTCGGGGTGGGCGGCGACGGTCTCGGCGACGACGCGATCGACCTCGTCGTCGGCGACCGACGCGCCCAGCAGCCCGAGGCGCGCGGCGATCCCCGCGGGATCGCCCCCCTCGTCGACCAGGACGTCGAAGACGCGCCGGGCCGCCTGGCGGGTCAGTTCCCCCCGGGACAGCAGCCGCAACAGCCGGCCCAGCACCTCGCCGTCGACCGGCAGCGCGGCCGGATCGCAGCCGCGGGAGACGGCCGCGGCGGTCCACTCCCCCCGCAGCCAGCGGGCGGCCAGCAGCGGGTCGCCGCACGCCGCCGCCGCCGCGTCGAACAGGCCCGTCAGGGTCGGCGAGTCGGCCAGGACGGTCGCCGTCTCGTCGTCCAGGCCCAGACCGGCCAGCCGCGCTTCCCGCGCGTGGGGCGGCTCCCAGCCGGGCGGCGGCCCCTCGGCGAGCAGGGCGCCGTCGAGGACCAGGGGCGGCAGGTCGGGCTCGGGGAGGTAGCGGTAGTCGGGCGCCTCCTCCTTGCCGCGCAGGAAGACGGTGACGCCGCGCCGCTCGTCCCAGCCGCGGGTCTGGTCGACGATCGGCTCCCCCCGCGCCAGCAGGTCGCGCTGGCGGGAGATCTCGGCCGCGACGGCCCGGGCTATCCCGCGCAGGGAATTGAGGTTCTTCAGCTCGACCCGCCCGCCCGCGGGCCGGCCGTCGTCGCCGCGCAACGAGACGTTGGCGTCGCAGCGCATGGTGCCGCGCTCCAGGTCGCCGTCGCCGACACCGAGTTCGCGGACCAGTTGCCGCAGGCGGCGCACGCAGGCCGCCGCCTCCCGGCCGTCGCGCAGGTCCGGCTCGGTGACGATCTCCACCAGCGGCGCCCCGGCGCGGTTCGGATCGACGAGCGTGCCGTCGCGGCCGTGGACCAGCCGCGCCGCGTCCTCCTCCAGGTGGAGGCGACGGACCCGCACCCTCCTCTGCCGCGACGGCGGGCCGACGACGATCTCTCCGCCACTCGCCAGCGGCTCCTCCTGCTGGGTGATCTGGTAGTTGCGCGGCAGGTCGGGGTAGAAGTACTGCTTCCGCTCGAAACGGCTGGCCGCGGCGACGGTCGCCCCCAGGGCGCGGGCCAGCCGCGCGGCCAGCCGGACCGCCTCGCGGCCGGGCACCGGCAGGGTGCCGGGCAGGCCGAGACAGACCGGGCAGACGGCGTCGCCCGGCGGCAGGTCGGTCCGGTTGGGACAGCCGCAGAACAGCTTCGTGCGGGTCCTGAGCCGGACGTGGATCTCCAGGCCGATCACCGGCGTCGCCACGGCACCTCCTCCCGCCAGGGGAAGCGGGTCGCCCGCTCCAGGGCACCACCCAGCCGCAGCAGCGTCTCCTCGGCCAGGGGCGGACCGACCAGCTGGACCCCGACGGGCAGCCCGTCGCCGTCCACCGCGACCGGCACGGTCAGGGCCGGCAGGCCGGCCAGGCTGGCCGGGACGGTCCAGCGATCGCTGCGGGCCATGGCCGTCGGGGTGTCCAGCCGCTCGCCGCGACCGAAGCTGACCGTGTCCATCACCGGCAGCAGCAGGGCGTCGACATCGCGCCAGATCGCCTGCAGTCGCCGGGCGAGGCGGTGCCGCTCGGCCACGGCGCGAGCGTACGAGCGCTGCCGGTGCCCGTGGGAGAGGACGAACGTGCCCAGCAGGATCCGCCGCTTCACCTCCGGCCCGAACCCCCCGCTGCGGCAGCGGCGCAGCAGCGCATCGTAGTCGTCGCCGCCGCGGCGACGGCCGGTGAACGTCCCGTCGAAGCGGGCCAGGTTCGCCGACGCCTCGGCCGCGGCCAGGACGGTGTAGGCCGCCAGGGCCCGGTCCGGCGACGGGATCCCGACCGTCCGGAAGCGGACACCGGCGGCCTCCAGGAGGCGGCGGGCCGACGCGAGGGCCTCCGCCACCGCCGGGGCGACACCGGCGAGGGCCGCGTCGTCGGCGACGGCGACGGTCAACCCGTGCGGCGCGGCGCTGGCCGCGGCGACGGGGTCGCCCACCGGCACGTCGAGCGTCGTCGCGTCGTGCGGATCCGGTCCGGCGACGACGGCATAGACCGCGGCGCAGCCGGCGACACTGCGGGCCAGCGGCCCGACGACGTCCAGCGACGAGGCGAAGGCCACCAGCCCGAAGCGCGAGACCCGGCCCCAGGTCGGTTTCAGGCCGACCAGACCGCAGCAGTGGGCCGGCTGACGGACGCTGCCGCCGGTATCGCTGCCCAGCGCCGCCCAGACCTGCCCGTCGGCGACGGCGGCCGCCGCGCCGCTGCTCGACCCGCCGGGGACCCGGTCCGGGGCCCACGGATTGCCTGTCGGGCCGAAGCCGGAGTGCTCCCCCGACGAGCCCATGGCGAACTCGTCCATGTTCGTCCCGCCGACCACCAGCGCCCCGGCCCGCCTCAGCCGCGCCACGACCGAGGCGTCGTAGGTGGCGACGTGGTCCGCCAGCAGCCGCGACGCGCAGTCCAGGGGGCGGCCGGCGCAGGCCAGGTTCGCCTTGACGGCGACCGGGACGCAGGCCAGGGGCGACCCGGACGGCGGCGGGGCGCCGGCCGCCTCCCCCGGGCCGGCCAGCCGCCACCGCCAGGCGTTCAACGCCGGCTCCCGCGCCGTGGACCGCTCCAGGGCGGCGGCCAGCACGGCGGCGGGCTCCAGCTGCCCGGCGGCGAAGGCCCGGCGCAGCTCCGGCAGGGTCACCGGCCACGACCGCTCAGCCATCGTCGTCCTCCCGGCGCAGGACCGGCGGGACCGGGAGCATCCCGCTCGCGTCGCGCCTGTCCCCTATATACATTTCCGAGCCCACGAGATAGGCAGCACCCTCGTACGCCGACATTTGCTTGACATCACAAACCCAAAACATTGCAAAATAGTAGCTGTATCATAGTTCCACACCCAATCAGCCCCACATCACTTCATCTTCAACCAACTCACTCACCGCCTCACACCCTTATCCTATCATTACATCCTTCCTTTTCTATTTCCTCTTTT
>CAYTEO010000002.1:0-187165 GCA_964436825.1 uncultured Fibrobacteraceae bacterium
GCCGGGGACGGCCCTGGTCACCGCCTGGCCGCTGCTGCCGGTGCCGGCCGGCGGGGGATCCCGCCGGGCGGCATGGCTGCTCCTGCTGGCGCTGGCCGCGGCGGTCGTGGGAGCGGGACGGGCCGGCGAGCTGGCGCGCTGCCGGCGGGCCCTCGCGCCCCGTCCGTGGGAGCCGTCGCGCGAGGTCGTCTGGCGAGGCCCCGTCTCTGTGCGGACGACCGGTTGGGCGCGGCGCCGCGGCGGGACCTGGACGGCCCCTGCCGTCGTCCTGGCGGCGGGACGGGCAGAGGCGTCGTCGGCAGCAGGCGGGGCGGCCGACCCGGGTGAGGTCGAGTCGCGGCCGGTTCCCCGGCCGGGCGCGGGACTGCTGCTCCGAGGCCGGGGGGAGCCCCCGCCGCCGGGCCAGCGGCTGGCGGGACTGCTGGAGGTCCGCTGGCCCGCCCGCGCACGGGGACCGGGCGGGTTCGACAGGGGACGCTACCTGCTGGGCCGGGGACTGCGGCTCGAAGGGAGGCTCGTCGCGGACCTGGTCCGGCCAAGGCGTCCGGATCTTCTCGAGCAGGTGTGCGGGTCCCTGCTGGTCCCGCTGCGCAGGCGGTTGCTGGAACGGATCGACCACCTGTGGCCACCGCGGGAAGCCGCCCTGCTGGCCGGTGTCCTGCTGGCGATCCGCGACGGCGGCGGGCCGGACCGCGCCGGCTGGATCGACCTGGGCCTGGGACACCTGTTCGCCGTCAGCGGTCTCCACGTCGGCCTGCTGTCGGGACTGCTGCTGGTGCTGCTGCGACCCCTGGTCCCGGCGCCGGGACGCCAGCTGCCGCTGGTGGCTTGCGTGCTGGCCGTCTACCTGCTGCTGACCGGGCTGGCGCCCTCGACGGTCCGGGCCGTGGGGCTGGTCCTGCTGGCGCTGCTGGCCCGGGCGACCGGCCGCCGGTCGGATCCGTTGCGTTCCCTGGGATTGCTGCTCTGGCTCGCCTGGTGTCGTCGTCCCGGGGCGCTGCTCGACGCCGGGCTGCAGCTCTCCTTCCTGGCCGTCGCGGGGATCGTCCTCGCCCTGCGCCTGGCGGCGGCGTTGCTCGGCAGGGCGCCCGCCTGGTGCCGACGCCCCGTCGAGGCGACGGCCGTGGCCCTGGGGGCCCAGTGGGGGACCCTGCCGGTGACCGCCGGCGCGTTCGGCTGGTTGTTCGCCGGCTCGCCCCTGCTGAACATGGTCGCCGTGCCGATCTTCGGGGCGGCGGTCTGGGCCGCGGCCCTGGCCCTGCTGTCGTCGGCGCCCGCGCTGTTGCCGCTGCCCGGGGTCATCGCACGGCCGCTGCTGGCCTGCGGCAGATCCCTGGCCGCCTGGTGCTGGCTCCTGCTGCGCCTGCTGGCAGCCGGCGTGGCCGGCGTCCACCACGCGGCCGCGGGCTGGATCCGGCCGCTGCCGGGGTGGGGAGCGGTCCGGTGGGCGGCCTTCGCGGGCACGACCGTCGCACTGGCCGCCCTGGGTCGCCGCCTCGCCGGGGCCGGTCCGGTTCGGCGGACCGCGGCCCTGGTGGCCTCCGCGGGGGCGGTCCTGCTGGTCGTGTCCTGGTTCGCCAGGCCTCCCCGTCCGGGGGGAATGACCGTCCTGCAGCTCGAGGTCGGCCAGGGGGATGCGGCGGCGATGCGGTTCCCGGACGGGAGCCTCGTGCTGGTCGATCTCGGTCCGCCGGGCCGGCACGTTCCGCCGCTGGCCGCCGCCCTGGACGGGTGGCTGCGCCGCCAGGGGAGGCGCGAGCTGGCTGGTGTCGTCCTGACCCACGACCACGCCGACCATGTCGGGGCGGCGGCGTGGCTCGCCTCCCGTTACCGCGTCGCCCGGTGGTGGGTGGGGGGACGCTGCGCGGCCGACACGGCGCTGCGGCGGATCATGGGCGACGCTGCGGTCCGGCTCCCCGTGCCGGGGGAGCTGCTCCACGCCGCCGGCGGCTGGACACTCGCCTGTGTCGCCTGCGACACGTCCCTGGACAGCGAGAACGACCGCTCCCTGGTGACGCTCCTGTACGGCCCTAGCGGGGCCGGAGGGCTGTGGACCGGCGACCTGGAGCGCGACGCCGAGGCGTCGTTGGCTGCCCGGGCCCGTCCCGTCCAGGTCCTCAAGGCGGGTCACCACGGCAGCCGGACCTCGAGCGGTCCGAAGCTGCTGGCCCGCTGGCGGCCGCGGCTGGTCGTCATCGGGGTCGGGACCGCCAGCCGGCACGGACACCCCAGCCACGGACCGTTCGTCGTGGCACGGGAGACGGTGCCGCTGCTGCGGACCGACCTGGACGGCACGATCGTCCTGCGCTGGGACCGTCGCGGACGCCTCCGGTGGCGGGGCAGACGCCGGCAGGGGACGGTCGCGCCGCCCGGTCGTACCGGGGACGACACAGGGTGTCTTGACAGGTCGGCGGGTCGGCTCTATCGTCCCGGCGTCGCGCCCCCGTCCGGGGGACCAACGACCCCTCCAGCCCCGCGGGAGGACCATGCCCGCCCTGCTCACGACGACCGATCTCGGTCTGCGGCCCGATCGCCGCGGCAAGGTACGCGAGATCTTCGACCTGGGTGACCAGCTGCTGATCGTCGCCACCGACCGCATCTCCGCCTACGACGTGGTCATGGACCAGCCCGTGCCGGGGCGTGGTGTCGTACTGTCAGTCATGACAGTCGGTTGGCTGGACAGGTTCAAGGATGTCCCGAACCATCTGGTCACCGCCGAACCGGCCCTCTTCCCGGCCCCGTTCAGCGACCACGTCGAGGTGCTGGGCGGCCGCAGCATGCTGGTCCGCAAGGCCGAGCCGCTGCCGGTCGAATGCATCGCCCGCGGCTACCTGTCCGGATCGGCCTGGCGGGAGTACGAGAGGACGGGGCAGGTGGCCGGCCACCGGCTGCCGCCCGGCCTGCAGCGCTCGCAGCAGCTCCCGGAGCCGCTGTTCACCCCCTCGACGAAGGAGGAGTCCGGGCACGACCGGAACATCACCTACGACGAACTGGAGGAGATCGTCGGTGGCGAGATGGCGGCCCGCCTGCGCGACCTGACCCTCGACCTGTACCGGCGCGGCGCCGCCTGGGCGGCGGCCTGCGGCGTCCTGGTGGCCGACACCAAGTTCGAGTTCGGCCTGGTCGACGGCGAGCTGACCCTCATCGACGAGGTCCTCACCCCGGATTCCAGCCGGTTCTGGCCGGCGGAGAGCCACCGGCCGGGAGTGGAGCCCGAGAGCTGGGACAAGCAGATCCTGCGCAACCACCTGGAGACGCTGGACTGGAACAAGGAGCCGCCGCCGCCCCGTCTGCCCGAGGAGATCCTGGCGCGGACGGCCGAGCGGTACCGCGAGGTCCTGCGGATCCTGTTCCCCGAGGAGGCGCGACGATGGTCGACGGCCCTGTTCTGAACCGCCCCCGCCGGGCTCTGCTGAGCGTCACCGACAAGTCGGGCCTGGCCGAGTTCGCCTCCGGGCTGGCGGGGCTGGGCTACGAGCTGTTGGCCAGCGGCGGGACCGCCGCCCACCTGCGACGGGCGGGCCTGGAGGTGCGTGACGTCAGCGATGCGACCGGGTTCCCGGAGATCTTCGGCGGACGGGTCAAGACCCTGCACCCTGTCGTCTTCGGCGGGATCCTGGCGCCGGACGAGGCCTCCCTGGCCGCGGTGCAGGAGACCGGCGTGCTGCCCGTCGACATGGTCGTCGTCAACCTCTACCGCTTCGCCGAGACGGTCCGCGCCGGCGGGACGGACGCCGAGATCGTCGAGAGGATCGACATCGGCGGCCCGTCGCTGCTGCGGGCGGCGGCCAAGAACCACGCCCGGGTCTGCGTCGTCCCCGACCCGTCCCGGTACGGGGAGGTCCTGGAGGCCTGCCGCGCCCACGGCGGCTTTCCGCCGCCGGAACTGCGCCGCGAGCTGGCGGCAGCGGCCTTCGCCCTGACCCGCGACTACGACACGGCCATCGCCGCCTGGTTCGCGGGCGGGACGGACGCCGGGGACGTCGCCACGATCACCGTTCCGCTGCGCTACGGCGAGAACCCCCACCAGGCGGCGGAACTGTGCCTGCCGTCCGCCGCCGCCGAAGACCCGCTGGACGGGATGGGCCTGCGCCAGAGCGGCGGCAAGCAGCTCTCCTACAACAATGTCGTCGACGTCGTCGCCGCCCTGAAGCTCGTCGACGACCTGCCCGAGCCGGCCTGCGCCGCCATCAAGCACACGAACCCGTGCGGGGCCGGCGTCGGCGAGACGCCCGCGGCGGCCCTGGAGATGGCCCTGCGTGCCGATCCCGAGGCGGCCTTCGGGGGGATCTTCGCCTTCAACGCGCCGGTCGACGAGGCTGTCGTCGAGACCCTGCGGCGCCGCTTCTGCGAGGTCGTCGTGGCCCCGGCGTTCAGCGGGCCGGCCCTGCGGACGCTGCAGAGGAAGAAGAACCTGCGCGTGCTGACCTGGGACCGCGCCCGGTTCCGGGAGGTGACCCGCGGGCAGCAGCGGCACTTCGGCCGCGTCGTCCTGCGCCAGGAGGAGGATGCCGGTTTCCCCGAGCTGGAGACGGCACGGGTCGTCGCCGGCCCGGAGCCGACGGCAGCCCAGCGTGCCGCCCTGGAGCTGGCCTGGCGCTGCTGCAAGCACGTCAAGAGCAACGCCGTCGTCATCGGTGACGGTGCCGGCCTGCTGGGAGTGGGGGCGGGGCAGATGAGCCGCGTCGACGCGGTCCGGCTGGCCATCGACAAGGCGCGGCGGCGCGGACTGGAGCTGGCCGGCAGCGTCGCCGCCTCGGACGCCTTCTTCCCGTTCCCGGACAGCCTGCAGCTGCTCCACGCCGCGGGTGTCGCCGCCGTCGTCGCCCCGTGCGGATCGATCCGTGACGAGGAGGTCGCCGCCGCCGCGCGGGAGCTGGGTCTGATCCTCGTCCACGTCGACCGTCGCCACTTCCGCCACTGATTCCGCAGCGAGAGGACCGGGATGCCGACACCTGACGCCTCGCCCCGCCAGATCGCCGTCGTCGACTTCGGGTCGCAGTACACGCAGCTGATCGTCCGCGCCCTGCGGGAGCTGGAGGTCTACAGCGAGATCGTGCCCAGCGACCGCCAGCGGGAACTGGTCGGGCGCGACGACGTGGCGGGGATCGTCCTGTCCGGCGGGCCCGCCTCGGTGACCGACCCCGGCGCGCCGGACCTGGCGCCCGAGCTGCTGGCGCAGGGGGTGCCGCTGCTGGGGATCTGCTACGGGATGCAGCTGCTCTGCGCCCGCCTGGGCGGCCGGCTGGAGAGCGCCGTCGACCGCGAGTACGGCCCGGCGGTCGTCGAGCAGCTGGTCGACTCGCCCCTGTTCGCGGACACCCCGTCGCGGCAGCGCGTCTGGATGAGCCACGGCGACCGGGTCCTGGAACTGCCGCCGGGCTTCGTGGCCCTGGCCCGCTCGGAGACGATCCCCTTCGCGGCGGCCGGCGATCCCGGACGCGGGATCTACACCCTCCAGTTCCATCCCGAGGTGGCCCACACCGAGCACGGCCTGCGCCTGCTGGAGAACTTCGCCAGGCGGATCTGTGCCCTGCGGGAGCGGTGGACGGCCGCCTCGTTCGTCGAGCGCAGCATCGGCGAGATCCGCCGGACCGTCGGTGACGCCCACGTGCTGTGCGGCGTCTCCGGCGGCGTCGACTCGACCGTCGTGGCGACCCTCGTCGACCGGGCCGTCGGCGACCGGCTCCACGCCGTCTTCGTCGACACGGGACTGCTGCGCGACGGCGAGGCCGACGAGGTCGAGCGGGAGCTGAACAAGGTCCTCCACCGCCCCCTCCAGCGGGTCGACGCGGGGGGGATCTTCCTCGACCGGCTGCGCGGGATCACCGACCCGGAGCGGAAGCGCCGGATCATCGGCAACACCTTCATCGAGGTCTTCCGCGACGCCACGCGGCAGTCGGGTCCGTTCCGCTTCCTGGCCCAGGGGACCCTCTATCCCGACCGGATCGAGTCCATGTCGACGGGCGGACCGTCCCACGTCATCAAGACCCACCACAACGTCGGCGGCCTGCCGGCCGAGCTGGGCTACGAGCTGCTCGAGCCGCTGCGCGACCTGTTCAAGGACGAGGTCCGGGCCGTCGGCCGCTCCCTGGGGCTGCCGCCGCACCTGCTGGGGCGCCATCCCTTCCCCGGCCCCGGCCTGGCCGTGCGGATCCTGGGGGAGGTGACCCCGGAAAGGGTTCGACTTCTGCAGCGGGCCGACCGTATCTTCATCGACGAGCTGCGCGCCGGCGGCCAGTACGATGCGATCTGGCAGGCGGGCGCCGTCCTGCTGCCCGTCAGGTCGGTGGGCGTCATGGGGGACCAGCGGACCTACGAGACGACGGTCGCCCTGCGGGCGGTCACCAGCCGGGACGGGATGACCGCCGACTGGGCCCGCATCCCCGCCGAGATCCTGGCGCGTGTCAGCAACCGCATCATCAACGAGGTTCCCGGGATCAACCGTGTCGTCTATGACATCAGCAGCAAGCCGCCCAGCACGATCGAGTGGGAGTGAGTCCGGCCGCAGGTCGGTGTGGCTGGCGCTGCTGGTGGTGCTGCTGGCGGCCCATGTCCCGGTCGTCGCCGCCGACGGGGAGGGGACGCTCCAGCAGTGGCGCCGCCACCGTCGGGAGGTCATCCGCCGGGCGTCCCTGGCCGTCAAGGACGCGGAGAGCCGGGTGACCTTCGGTCTGCTGGTCATCCCGGTCGATTTCGCAGACGCCCGCTTCGCCGATCCCGACGCCGCGCTCGCCGATCTGGCGCAGAGGCTCGCCGGCGACCGGGAGCAGACCTTGCGCGGCTATTTCGCGATCGCCTCGGGCGGGCGGCTCGACCTGCGGCCGGTCCTGGCGCCGCTGGTCCATCTCCCGGGCGAGAGGCGCGACTACTCGGACCGGGATCTCAACGGCTATTTCCGCACCCGCGCCCTGGCCCGCGAGGCGATCACCGGCGCCATCGCCGCCGGGGTGGACCTGCGGCTGGCCGACGCCGACGGTCCCGACGGGGTCGCCGGCACCCTCGACGACGACGGCGACGTCGACGGGATCCTCGTCCTCCACGCGGCGCCGGGGATCGAGAACGAGCCGCAGACAGGCTGGATCCAGCCGTTGCAGTACTTC
The DNA here is from genome assembly GCA_964436825.1 of uncultured Fibrobacteraceae bacterium. GTDB lineage: Bacteria > Krumholzibacteriota > Krumholzibacteriia > LZORAL124-64-63 > LZORAL124-64-63 > CAYTEO01. The sequence goes on from CAYTEO010000002.1 coordinate 7,104, forward strand.
CTGGAAGAACCGATCGTCCAGCACGGGATCACCGCCTCGGTCTACGCCGTCGCCGCCGCCCGGGACGGGATCGGGATCTGGGCCCACGAGACCGGTCACCTGCTCGGCCTGGAGGACCGTTACGACCCCTTCCTGCCTGCCTCCGGCGGGGACGCCGCGGGGCGGGGCGGTCTGGGGATCTTCAGCCTGATGGCCGCCGGTGCCGTGGGGATCGGGGGCGGCGAGCGCCCCGCCCTGCCCGACGCCTACAGCGCCCTGCAGCTCGGCTGGGTCGAGGTCCGCGACCTGGTGGTCGCCGTCCCCCTGTCCCTGGACCTGCCGCCGGTCACCGACGGCCGGGTCGTCTGGCGCCTGCGCTGTCCGGACCGGCCGGCCGAGGAGTACTTCCTGCTGGAGGTCAGGGGCGGTGCGGGGAGCGGTCCCTACGATGCCGCCGTCCCCCGGGGCCAGCTCGTGGTCACCCATGTCGACGAGACGGTCCCCGAGATGGACCAGAGCAGCAGCGATCCGGCGACCAGGCACCTGCGCGTCGCGCTGGTCGAGGCCGACGGCGACGGGGCCCTTGCCGCCGGGCTGGATCCCGGGAGCGAGAGGGACGTCTTCCCTGGCCTGTTCGCCAGGTCGGAGTGGGGGCCGGCGACCGTTCCCGGCAGCGACGGCTACACCGGGCCGACCGGGATTGCCCTGACGGGGATCACCCCCGCCGGCGGCGACAGCGTCGCGGTCACCGTGCTGGCCCCGGGCCGGCTGCTGGACTGGACGGCCGACTTCGCGGAGACGGCGGCCGGAACGACGTTCGTCTTCACCGCCGTGGCCCGATCGCCCCTGAGCGCCGCACCCGACCTGGAGGTCGTCCCCCTGGGGGGGGCGGCCGCCTGGGGCCGTTTCGATACACCGGACGGGAGCATCCGGGTCGAGCTCGTCGCCGGGGCGGACGGCTGGCAGCTCCCGGAGCCGGTCCGCTGGCTCCCGGCGCCCGCCGTCCCGACCGGGGCGACGACCCTCTTCTCCATCCGCCTGGTGCTGCCCGAGCTGGACACGCCGCAGACGTCCTTCTGGAACTGGATGTGGCGCGACGTCCCCGGCACCCTCTCCTTCGCCGACCAGGAGTGGTCGGAACGCTGGCAGCAGCTCCAGGAAGGGGAACCGGGGACCTCCTGGCAGCGCTGGCTCGTGCCCGCGGGCGCCGGTCTGCCCGCCGGGCCGCTGCTGGCCTGCACCGGCCCGGCCGCGGACGACGGCAGCGAGTGGCGCACGGCCCGCTACACCAACGGCACGGCCAGCAGGCTCGTCTCCTCGCCCCTGCGGGGAGCGGCACGGTGGCTCCGCCTGCTCCACTGGGTCGATGCCGACACGCTGCGCGGGGGAGCGGCGGGCGACGGGGCCGCCGTGCTCGTCGAGCTGGCGGGGGGAGAGGCGCGGGCGCTGGCCCCCGTCGACGGTTACCCCGGCCTGGTCGATCCCCGGGTCGGCGGTCCCCTGGGCGGGTTGCCGGCGTGGGTCGGTCCGGGGCCCCTGGACGCCGGTGGCGCGCCCCTGTGGCGCGAGGACATCCTGCAGCTGCCGGCTGCGGCCGACGGCTGGTGCCGCCTCCATCTCCTGCTGGCCAGCGACACCCTCTGGCGAGGACGCGGCTGGTTGATCCGGCGCCTGGAACTGGTGCCGGCCGGGACCATACCGCTGCGGCTGGAGAGGGACCCGGACACGGGCCTGCTGACGGCGGACTGGCCGGCGGACCGGTCGCTGTCCTGGCGGCTGGAGGCCTCCACCGATGCCGGCCGCGAATGGACGGTCGTCGGCAGCGGTACCGGTCTGCCGGTCACCGTGGATCCCGGACGTGTCGTCCCTCAGGTGCCGGTGGACCGGGTCCTGCTGCGCCTGGTCGTCGAGGATCCCGAGGGCGGGATCGTCACCCCACCGCTGCCCGCGACGGAACTGCCGCCCGCGCGGGCGAACCTGCGCCTGGCGGCAGGCCCGCCCGGGCCCGCGGTCCGGTTCGTCGTCGAGAGCGACCTGCCGTCGCGGCTGGAACTGTTCGACCTGCGGGGCCGCCGCCTGCTGACCCGTTCCTTTCCCGCCGGCACCTATATCCACGTCTGGGACGGCAGCGGGGGGGGCGGGCGTCGCGCCGCCGCCGGTCTCTACCTGGGACGCCTGACCACCTCGACCGGGAGCGTGTCGTGCCGCTGCCTCCTGCTGCGCTGACGAGAAGTGCCGTCGGCCGCCTGCTGCTGGCCGCCGCCTGCCTGCTGGCGGCCGGCCGCGCCCGTGCCGTCCTGCCGCTGATCGACGACTGGAGCGATCGCTTCGCGGTCGGTGCCTGGACGCGCGCCAGGGCCGTCCCCCTGCGCGACGGCTGGCCGGAAGGGCTGTGGTGTCGCCCCCGCTGGCAACCGGACCGCAGGCAGGCCCTGGCCGCCCTGGCTACCCTGGAGCCGGAACGCCCCGATTCCCTGGCGGCCTGGCGCCTGTCCGGCGAGGCGGCGATCGCCTGGCAGGCCAGGGCGGCGTCGGGCGACACGACGGTCCCGCCACCACTCGCCAACCTGCCGCGGCACGAGGTCGCCGCCGAGACCTGGAGCCTGCTGGCCGCCGGCCCGGCCGCTGCTTCCGCCTGCCGGCGGATCACGGACCTGCTGGCAGGCGACCGGGGGGTGCTGCCGCCCCACGAGCGGTTCGCCTGGGAGCTGCGCCTGGCCGCCGCCCGGCAGGTCCGGGGGGATGCCCCCGACTGGACGCGCCTCTGGCGGTCGCTGCTCGGGCTCCCTGCCCCGGATCGTGCTGCCGGCTGGGCCGTCTGGTCCGCGATCCGCCGGGAACGCGGACTGGGGGTCTTCCCCGCCGACACCCTGACCGTCGCCGAGTCGCAGTGGCTGGCTTCCCTGCCGGCAGGCAGCGTCCCCTGGCGGTCGCTGGACGCTCTCCATCTGCCTCCCGACGTCAAGGCCGGTCTCGGCGCCGCACTGCTGCGCGGCAACGCGTTGCGTCGCCACCTCGGGATGTACCCGCGTCTGCCGGGCGATCCCGCGTGGCAGCGTCCCTGGCTGCTGGCACGCTGGCGTCAGCGGGGAAGCACGGCGGCGGCGGCCCGGGAGCTGGCCTCCCTGCCCGGGGTGGCTCCCCACCACGCGGCCGAGCTGCTGCGCCGCTCCGTCGACCGGCGCCTGAGCCGGGACGACCGGGACGGCGTCGTCGCGGACCTCTCCCGGGCGTCGCAGCTGGTCGATGCACGGGAGGGCAGGACGCGGCGCCTCGTCCGCGCCGAGGTGGAACGGGCCTTGACCCTGGCCCGGCACCGGGGCTGGGACTCCCTGGCGAGGCGCCTGGCGGCCCTCGTCCACTGGCAAGTCGAACCCCGCTGGCCGTCCCGGCTGGCCGCCGCCGCCGCGTCGGTCGACGCGGGGGAGGCGCCCGACTGCGGCGATCGGGCTCTCCTGGCCGGCGCGCCGACGGGGGAGACGGCCTGGCGGCTCGCCCTGTGGCGGGAATGGGGACGGCGGTTGCTCGCCGCCGGCAAGGCGGGCCCCCTTCGGGACCGGCTTTCCCGCCTGCTGGCGGCGCGACCGGAGAGGCCGGCCGACCTGCTGCCGCGTCTCGCGTCCCTGCTGGCGGACGGCAGCCTGGACCTGCTCCGGGACGCGGTCCTGGAGCACGACATCGTCCGTGTGGCCGGCGGCCGCCTGCCCCGACCCCGCTCCGCCCTGCTGGCCGCCGTCCGTGACTGCCCCGACTCGCCGCGGGGGCTGGTGGACCGCTTCGTCCTGCTCGGGGCGGCCGTCGTCCTGGACGATCCGGCCGCCCAGCTGGCCGCCGCCGTCGGGCTCCCGGCGGCGGGCCTGCCGGCGGACCACCTGCTCGTCCTGCGCTACCCGGTCCCCGCCCAGGGGTCCCTGCGGGCGGCCCTCGCGGGAACGGACCTCGACCCGGCCCTGCTGCTGGCCCTGGCGCGCAACGAGTCCGCCTTCCGGCCGACCGCCCGTTCCGCCTCGGGTGCCCTGGGCTGGCTGCAGGTCATGCCGTTCCACCACGCCGGCGGCGGCGTGGGGGAGATGGGTCCGGCGTGGACCGATCCCGTCGCGGCCGTCTCCCTGGCGTCGCGGCTGCTGATGGACGCCTGCCGGCGCCACGGTGGCGACCCCTACCGCGTCGTCGCCGCCTACAACGCCGGGGACCGGGCCGTCGCCCGCTGGCGCCGCCAGCTCGGCGGGCGACCAGGACGGAGCGTCTTCGCCGCCTGGATCGGCTATCCGGAGACCCGACGCTATACCCGACAGGTTTTGATTGACCGCCAGGTATACCGTTGGCTACTTAGTACACGTCGGACCGTCGCCGAGCCCGCGTCCCGTTCCACACCACGGACATGATCACGAACCAGCCGACGACGACAAACACGGCCAGGATCGGCCCCCCTCTCTCCTGGCGCGAGAGCGTGGAGTGGGGACGCAAGGCGATCCATGTCTGCTCCAGCATCCTGGCCCTGTGGATCCTGGTGATGGACGATGCCGGCTGGCGCACGGGGGGGCTGCTGGCCGGTGCCCTGTTCGTCATCGCCGTCGACCTGTTCCGGCTGCGGATGAAGCGCTGGGCGCTCTGGTTCTACCGGACCTTCCCGCTGATCTTCCGCCGGGACGAGCGCCACACCCTGTCCGGTGCCTCGGTGATGATGATCGGAGCCACCCTGACCTCCTACCTGTTCCCCAGGGAACCGGCCGCTGCGGGGATCCTCTGCCTGGCCTTGGGCGACTCGGCGGCGGCGGTCGTGGGCCAGCTCGTCAAGTACCTGCTGCAGCGCCGCGGACTGGAGGCACCGGCCCGCAGCCGCGCCCCCGTCGTCGCCCGGCGCGGTCGCAAGACCTGGTACGGCACGGCGGCCTGCCTGCTCGTCTCGGCCGCGATGATCTGGCTGGTCGTCACCACGGACTGGCGTGTCGTGTTGCCGGGAGCGGCGATGGCAGCGATCATGGAACGGTGGACACCGGGTCGCTGGGACAACCTGACGATCCCGCTGGCGGTGGCCGCCGTCGTCCACCTCTGCTTCACCATGCTGTTTTGAGAACGCCAACAACGATGCCGCGGGGAAACGGCGTCCGGAGAGGGACCGAACGATGGTCGTCAAGAAGCTGCTGCAGAAGCTGCTGGGCAACAAGTCGGAACGGGACATCAAGAAGCTGCAGCCGTTGCTGGGGCGGATCAAGGAGATCCGCGCCGGCTGCCGGGATCTGAGCGACGAGCAGCTCCAGGCCAAGACCGACGAGTTCCGTCGTCGCCTCGCCGACGGCGAGACGGTCGACGACCTGCTGCCCGAGGCCTACGCCGTCGTCTGGGAGGCCTGCCGCCGCCTGGCCGAGCGGAAGGCCTCCTGGCCGGTCTGGGGCAGCGAGGTCGTCTGGGACATGGTGCCCTACGACGTGCAGATCATCGGCGCCATCGTCCTGCACCAGGGTCGCATCGCCGAGATGGCCACCGGCGAGGGGAAGACCCTGGTGGCGGTCATGCCGCTGTACCTGAACGCCCTGGAGGGCAAGGGCGCCCACCTGGTGACGGTCAACGACTACCTGGCACGCCGCGACGCCGAGTGGATGGGCGGCGTGCTGCGCTTCCTGGGCCTGTCGGTCGGCTACATCGTCAACGACATGACCCCCGACGAGCGCCGCGTCGCCTACAACTGCGACGTCACCTACGGGACGAACAACGAGTTCGGCTTCGACTACCTGCGCGACAACATGGCCGTCCACCGCGAACAGCTCGTCCAGCGCGGGTTCCACTACGCCATCGTCGACGAGGTCGACTCGGTCCTGATCGACGAGGCCCGCACGCCGCTGATCATCTCCGGTCCCGTCGATCGGTCGACCCAGCGCTTCCAGGAGCTGAAACCCCGCGTCGAGAAGGTCGTCCGGCTCCAGAACCGCCTGATCAACCAGTGGCTGGCCGAAGTGGAGCGGATCCTGCGCGGCGCCGACGAGGAGGGCGAAGCCGTCGCCTTCGACGACGAGACGGCTCTCAAGCTGCTGCGGATCTCCCGCGGCGCGCCCAAGAACAAGCGCTTCCGCCGCCTCGTCCAGCTGCCCGGCGTCATGGAGACGATCCGCCGCACCGAGGAGGCCTACATGCGCGACAAGGCCATGTGGGAGGCGGATGCGGACCTCTATTACGTCGTCGAGGAGAAGTTCCACTCGGTCGACCTGACCGAGCGGGGCCGGGAGGTCGTGGCCGAGGAAGAGCCCGACTTCTTCGTGATGCCGGACCTGGCCGTCCGCGTCGGGGAGATCCAGGAGAACACGGAACTCTCGCCGGAGGAGAAGGCGAAGCAGATCGAGGCCGTCGAGCGGGAGTACGCCGAGAAGAACGAGCTGATCAGCAACGTGGACCAGCTGCTGCGGGCGTACACGCTCTACGAGAACGGCGACGAGTACGTCGTCATGGACGGCAAGATCATGATCGTCGACGAGTTCACCGGGCGCCTGATGCCCGGCCGCCGCTTCAGCGAGGGGCTGCACCAGGCCCTGGAGGCGAAGGAGGGGGTGGAGGTCCAGAAGGAGACCCAGACCCTGGCGACGATCACCCTGCAGAACTTCTTCCGCATGTACGACAAGCTCGCCGGCATGACCGGCACGGCGGCGACCGAGGAGGCGGAGTTCGCGGAGATCTACAACCTGGACGTCGTCGTCATCCCGACGAACGAGCCGGTCCGGCGGGTCGACCACGACGACGTCGTCTTCCGCACGAAGAAGGAGAAGTACGCCGCGATCATCGACGAGGTCGAGCGGCTGCACAAGCTGGGACTGCCGGTCCTGGTGGGCACGACGACCGTGGAGGTCAGCGAGCTGCTCAGCCGCCTGCTGAAGCGGCGGGGGATCAACCACAGCGTCCTGAACGCCAAGCACCACAAGCAGGAGGCCGAGATCATCGCCGGGGCCGGCCGCAGGGGAGCGGTGACCATCGCCACGAACATGGCCGGCCGCGGGACCGACATCAAGATCGACCTGCGCGAGCTGATGGGACTGCCCCCCGACGCGCCGGTGGACAAGGCCAACGCCTACGTCGACGGCGAGCCGGCAGGCCTGCACATAATCGGCACCGAACGGCACGAGAGCCGCCGCATCGACCGCCAGCTCCGCGGCCGCGCCGGCCGCCAGGGTGATCCCGGCGCGTCGGTCTTCTTCCTCTCCCTCGAGGACGACCTGATGCGCCTGTTCGGCTCCGACCGGCTCATCAAGATCATGGACCGGCTGGGGGTCCAGGAGGGGGAGGTCATCACCCACCCGATGGTGACCAAGGCCATCGAGAAGGCGGCCCAGCGCGTCGAGGCGCAGAACTTCAGCATCCGCAAGCACCTGCTGGAGTACGACGACGTCGTCAACAAGCAGCGCGAGGTCGTCTACGGCCTGCGCCGTGAGATCCTGCTGGGGGACGACATCTCCGAGATGATCCGCGAGGATATCGAGGCGGTCCTCGACCGGATGATCGACGACCACGTCGATCCCCAGAAGGCCAACGACTTCTGGGACCTGGACGGCCTGGCCCACGAGTTCCAGGTCACCTTCCTGGCACCGTTGCCGGTGGCCAAGGAGGAGTGGCTGGAGATCGGCTACGCCGAGCTGGAGGAACGGCTCCGCGAGGCGGCCCTGCGGCACTACGACGCCAAGGTGGAGCGGATCGGGCCGGAGGTGGCCCGCCAGCTCGAGCGCTACGTCAAGATGCAGGTCATCGACGAGCACTGGAAGGACCACCTCAACCAGCTGGTCATGCTCCGCAGCGGGATCGGGTTGCGCTCCTACGGCCAGCGGGATCCCCTGGTCGAGTACAAGGCAGAGTCCTTCAACATGTTCCAGGACTTGATGGCGCGGATCGAACGCGATACGGTCCAACTCTTCTTCCGGGCCGAGCTGGTCCAGCGGCCGGAGCCGGCACCGCCGTCGCCGGAGCAGCTGGAGGCGAAACACGACCAGATGGATTACCTTGGCGCCGGCCAGGTGGCCGCCACCGGGACCGACGACGCACGACCCGCGTCGTCCGGGCAACAGCCCGCCGCGCGGCGACCGGTGACCCGCTCCCAGCCCAAGGTGGGCCGCAACGATCCCTGTCCCTGCGGGAGCGGGAAGAAGTACAAGCACTGCTGTGGCCGCGGCGCCTGAGACCGCGGGACGCGGGGGATGAGATGACCTGGAACCGAGACACGCTGGAGACCCTGCTGCACGACCTGGCAGAGCTTCCCGAGGAGATGGACCTGGAGCTGGCCCAGGCCAGGCCCGAGAGCATCCGCCACTTCGACGCCGCCGAACGGGACGCCCTGACCCCCGCGGCCTGCGGCTACCTGCTGGAGCTGCACCGCCGCAGCCTGATCAGCCGCGACGAGCTGGAGCTGGTCATCCATTCCATCGCCAGCAGGGTGCGTCCACCGGTCGACCGCCAGGAACTGAGCGACATCGTCGACCACCTGCTGCTCGGTACGATGGGGACGGATCTCCCGCCGGCCTCCCCGTTCGACCGCGCCCACTGACCACCGCCGGTCCCCTGGCAGTGACAGCCGAGGAGCGAGGCTTGAAACTCATCGTCGTGGAGTCCCCCGCCAAGGCGCGGACGATCGAACGTTTCCTGGGTGGCGAGTACAGGGTCACCGCCAGCTACGGCCACATCCGCGACCTGCCGGCCTCGGCGGCGGAGATCCCGCCCGAGCTGCGCGGGAAGGAGTGGGCCCGTCTCGGCGTCGACGTCGAGAACGGCTACAAGCCCCTCTACGTCGTGGGGAAGGAGAGCCGCCAGCGGGTCCAGGAGCTGAAGCGGGCGCTGCGCGAGGCCGACGAGCTGGTCCTGGCCACCGACGAGGACCGCGAGGGGGAGGCCATCTCCTGGCACATCCTCGACGTGCTGCAGCCCAGGGTCCCGGTCAAGCGGATCGCCTTCCACGAGATCACCAGGCAGGCCGTCAGCGAGGCCCTGGCCAACCCCCGCGACGTGGACCGCAACCTCGTCGAGGCCCAGGAGGCCCGACGTATCCTGGACCGTTTGTTCGGCTATTCCCTCTCGCCCGTCCTCTGGAAGAAGATCCGCACGAAGCTCAGTGCCGGGCGGGTCCAGAGCGTCGCCCTGCGGCTGATCGTCGAGCGCGAGGAGCAGCGTCTCCGCTTCAAGGTATCGGCCTGGTGGGACGTCGAGGCGAGGATCACCCACCCCGGCGGCGAGTTCACCGCCCGCCTGGTGACCGTCGACGGCAAGCGCATCGCCACGGGCAAGGACTTCGACCCCGAGACGGGCGGGCTGGCCGGACGGAACGTCCTGCTGCTGGACGAGCAGCGGGCCCGGGACATCGCCCAGGCCGCCACGCGGCAGACCTGGCGCGTGGCCGCCATCGAGAGGAAGGAGACCCGCAAGCAGCCCCAGCCGCCCCTGATCACCTCGACCCTGCAGCAGGCGGCGGCCTCGCGGCTGGGCTTCTCGCCGCGCCGGACGATGCAGATCGCCCAGACGCTCTACGAGGGGATCGACCTGGGCGGCGGCGAGCGCGAGGGACTGATCACCTACATGCGGACCGACTCGCTGAACCTGAGCGAGCAGGCCCTGGCGGAGATCCAGGACTATATCAGGGGCCAGCTCGGCGAGCGGTACACGACCGGGCCCCGTCGCTACCGGACGCGGTCCAAGACGGCCCAGGAGGCCCACGAGGCGATCCGTCCCACCCATCCCGCGCGGACGCCCGAGCAGGTGGCACCCTACCTTGACCGTGACCAGCTGGCCCTGTACGAGCTGATCTGGCGCCGCACGATCGCCTCCCAGATGGTCCCGGCGATCCTCGACCGCACGACCGTCGACCTGGCCGCCCGGATCGACGGGCAGCAGCACGTCCTGCGGGCCACCGGCAGCGTCGTCCGCTTCCCCGGCTTCCTGGCCATCGCCGGCACGCCCGAGGAGGAGACGGTCCTGCCGGAGCTGACGGAGGGCGAGGAGATCTCGCCGGGGGCCGGGGCCGGGACCCAGGAGCATGCCCACGCCGTCCTGGCAGGCTGCGCGCCCGTGCGCCACGAGACCTCCCCGCCGGCCCGCTACAACGAGGGATCCCTGGTCCGCAAGCTCGAGGAGCTGGGGATCGGCCGCCCGTCCACCTACGCGCCGACGATCGCCACGATCCTGCAGCGGGGCTACGTGGTCAGGAAGGGCCGGGCCCTGGTGCCCACCTACGTCGGCTGGGCCGTCGTCCTGCTGCTGCGGGAGCACTTCGACCACTACATCGACGTCGGCTTCACGGCCCGACTCGAGGATTCCCTCGACGAGATCGCCGCCGGCCGCGAGGCGCGCGTGCGCTTCCTGGACCGGTTCTGGAAGGGGGAGGGGGACCAGCCCGGACTGGCCGAGCTGATCGAGCAGGTCCTGCCGAGGATCGACTACCCGGCCATTCCCGTCGGGAACGATCCGGAGACCGGCGAGCCGGTGACCGTCCGGATCGGTCGCCGCTCGGTCTATCTCCAGGCGGGCGAGGGGGACGACTCCCGGCGGGCGGTCCTGCCGGCCGACCTGTTCATCGACGAGCTGACGCCGGAGAAGATCGCCGAGCTGCTGGCCGCCGGCGAGGAAGGACCGCGTCAGCTGGGCACCGATCCCGAGACCGGCCTGCCGGTCACCCTCCACAACGGCCCCTACGGGCCGTACCTCCAGCTGGGGGAGAACGGTCCCCGCGGCGGCAAGCCCAAGCGGGTCGGCCTGGGACGGGGAGCGGACACCGAGGGCATCGACCTGGAGAAGGCGCTGCGGCTGCTGGCGCTGCCCCGCGTGCTGGGCGAGGATCCGGAGACCGGGGAGGCGGTCAAGGCCGGCCTGGGGCGCTTCGGCCCCTACGTCGTCCGCGGCCGGACCTACGCCAGCCTCGACGACATCGACCAGCTGCTGACCGTGACCCTCGACGAGGCGCTGCAGCGGATCGCCAACCGCAACCGCAGGACGGTCCTGGCCGAGCTGGGGACCCATCCCGAGACCGGCGCAACGCTGCAAGTCCTCAAGGGGCGCTACGGTCCCTACGTCACCGACGGTGAGCTGAACGCCTCGCTGCCGCGCGGGACCGAGCCCGCCGAGGTGACCCTCGACGAGGCGGTCGCCCTGCTGCGCGCCGCGGCCGAGCGCAAGCGCAGCGGCGCCGGCCGGAAGGTCAAGTCCGCGAAGAAGGCAGCCAGGAAGAAGACCTCCAAGAAGTCGGCCAAGAAGGCGACGAAGGAGAAGGCGGCGAAGAAGACCACGCAGAAGGCGTCCGGACGGACCGCCGCCGCCCGGAAGACCGCCTCCGCGGAGGGGCGGGACGGGAGCGGCGACGCGTCGTGACCGCCGGACCCCTCGTCCACGTCGCCGGCGGCGGGCTGGCCGGTTGCGAGGCCGCCCTCCAGCTGGCCCGCCTCGGCTGCAGGGTCGTCCTGCACGAGATGCGGCCCCGCGGTCGCACCCCGGCCCACACGACCGGCGGGCTGGCCGAGATCGTCTGCAGCAACTCCCTCAAGAGCACCGATCCCGGCACGGCCTCGGGCCTGCTGAAGGCCGAGCTCGATGCCCTGGGCTGCGTCCTGCTGGCCACGGCCCGCGAGGCGGCCGTGCCCGCCGGGGCGGCCCTGGCCGTCGACCGGGAGCTCTTCTCCCGGCTGGTCGAGGAGCGGATCGCCGCCAGCGGACGGATCACCGTCGTCCGGGAGGAGCTGGCCGACCTGCCGCCGCCGCCGGAGCCGTGGATCGTCGCCACCGGACCGTTGACCTCCCCGCCGCTGGTGGCCGCCCTCGAACGCGCCACCGGAGCACGGGGGCTGCACTTCTACGATGCCATCGCGCCGACGGTCACGGCCGACTCCCTGGACATGGACATCCTCTACCGGGCGGCGCGCTACGACCGGGGGGAGGCCGACTACCTCAACGCCCCCCTCGACCGCGACCGGTACGACCGTTTCGTCGCCGAGCTGCTTGCCGCCCGCCGCGCCGACCTCCACGAGCTGGACCGCGGGGAGCTGTTCAGCGGCTGCCTGCCCATCGAGGAGATCGCCGCCGGGGGACCGCGCTCGCTCGCCTTCGGACCGCTGCGGCCGGTCGGGCTGGTCGACCCCCGCACCGGCCGCCGTCCCTACGCCGTCGTCCAGCTCCGCCAGGAGAACCGCGCGGGGACGCTCTACGGACTGGTCGGCTTCCAGACACGGCTCCGCCACGGCGAGCAGCGGCGCGTCTTCCGGCTCATCCCCGGCCTGGAGAGGGCCGAGTTCGTCCGCTACGGACAGCTGCACCGCAACTTCTACCTGGACACCCCGCGGGTCCTGACCAGGTCGTTCGCCCTGCCGTCGGCCCCCCACGTCCGCTTCGCCGGCCAGATGACCGGTGTCGAGGGCTATGTCGAGTCCATCGCCGGGGGCCTGCTGACCGCGTGGCTGCTGGCGGCCGAGCTGTTCGGCGTCGACCTGCCGCCGCTGCCCCCGGAGACGCTGCTGGGGGCCCTGTACCACGGCTTCCTGTTCGACACGACGGCACCGCGCCTCTCGCCCATGAACGTCCATTTCGGCCTGCTACCCCCGCTGCCCGGCGGGCCGGGGGGGCGCCGTGGGCGGCGCGAGAGGCGGGCCGCCCTCGCCGAGCGCTCCCTCGCCGCCCTGCACCGCTGGCTGTCGTCCCCCGGGGCGGCCTCCCTTGCCGCACGCACGCCCTGATGCTACGGTGCGCCCGGGAGGGGTGATGGATGTCCTGACCGGTTTCCGCCAGCACCTGCAGATCGAGAGGGGGGCCAGCCCCCGCACGGTATCCGCCTACCTGCGGGACGTGGCCGGCCTGGCCGCGGCCTCCGGGACGGACCTGCCGCCGGAACGGCTGACCGCCGACCAGTGGCGGCTGCTCCTGGAGGATCCGGAGGCCTTGCGGCGCTGCCTGGCCGAGGCGCGACGCGCCGGAGCGGCCCGCAGCAGCATCGCCCGCCGCCTGTCGGGCCTGCGGGCCTTCGCCCGCTATCTCCAGCTCACCGGTGTCCTGCCGGTCCTGCCGGCCCACCTGACCGGCGGCAGCGTGCCGGGACGGGAGCGCAAGCTGCCCCGTCAGCTGCCGGTGCAGACCGTCCTGGCGCTGCTGGAGCTGCCCGACACGTCGACCCGCCGCGGCAAGCGCGACCGGGCCCTGCTGGAGATGATCTACGGGCTGGGGCTGCGGCTGGGCGAGGTCGTCGGCCTGGACCTGGGGTCGCTCGACCTGCCGGGTGAGCAGGTCCGCGTCGTGGGCAAGGGGGACCGGGAGCGCCTCCTGCCGCTGCTGGGGCCCGTGGCCGACGCCCTGCTCGACTACCTGGCCGTGCGGCTCGACGGGACGACCCTGCTGGCGCTGCGCGACGGCCGCCTGGTCGGAACCGACCGTCGGCGTCCCGTGTTCGAGGGACGACCGGGGCGCCGGATCAGTCCCCGGACCGTCCAGCTCCGGGTCCACCGTTATGCCTCCGAGCTGGCGGGCCTGAGCGGCGTCTCGCCGCACACCCTGCGCCACTCGTTCGCGACCCACCTGCTGGACGGCGGCGCCGGGATCCGCGTCGTCCAGGAGCTGCTGGGGCACGCGCATCTGGACACGACCAGGATCTATACGCACCTTTCCCGCGCCCGGCTGCGGGAGGAGTTCCTCAAGGCCCATCCCCGCGCCCGCAGAGGCGGGCGGGATCAGGAGTAGACGATGATGGAGCGACACGCCACCACCGTCCTGGCCGTCCTGCGCGACGGTCGTGGCGCCATGGCCAGCGACGGACAGATCACCCTGGGCCAGACGGTCGTCAAGCAGACGGCCGTCAAGGTCCGCACCCTCCACGACGGGAAGGTCCTGGCCGGCTTCGCCGGTGGCGTCGCCGACGCCCTGACCCTCTTCGAGCACTTCGAGGCCCACCTGGAGCGGTTCCGTGGCAACCTCCAGCGGGCCGCGGTCGAGCTGGCCCGCCAGTGGCGCAGCGACAAGATCCTGCGGCGTCTGGAGGCGATGCTGCTGGTGATGGACGCCGGCAGCGTCTACACGATCTCCGGCCAGGGGGACGTCATCGAGGGGGAGGACGGCATCGCCGCCGTCGGCTCCGGCGCCCCCTATGCCCTGGCGGCGGCGCGGGCACTGAGGCGCCACACCGACCTGCCCGCGGTCGAGATCTGCCGCGCCGCCATGGACCTGACCGCGGAGATCTGCATCTACACCAACGACCGGCAGACCCTGCTGGAACTGGAACACCGGGAGGATGCGTCATGAGCATCCTGGCCACCACCGATGCTGCCGGCTGGTCCTGCCGGACGATCGTCGCCCAGCTGGACCGCTACATCATCGGCCAGGACGCAGCCAAGCGGGCCGTCGCCATCGCCCTGCGCAACCGTTGGCGGCGGCTCCGCCTGCCCGAAGAGCTGCGCCGGGAGGTCACGCCCAACAACATCATCATGATCGGGCCGACGGGCGTGGGGAAGACGGAGATCGCGCGCCGGCTGAGCCAGATCGCCGGTCTGCCGTTCATCAAGGTCGAGGCGACGAAGTTCACCGAGAAGGGCTACGTGGGCCGCGACGTCGACGCCATGGTCCGCGACCTGGTCGAGAACGGGATCTCCCTGCTGAAGCGACGCCGGGAGCAGGAACTGGACGAGGAGATCGAACGGGCCGTCGAGGAGCGGCTCATCGACGCCCTGTTCCCGCCCCTGGCCGTCGGCGACGATCCCGAGCGCCAGCAGCGGTGGCAGCGCAGCCGCGAGAAGATCCGGCAGCAGCTGCGCGACGGCGTCCTGGAGGAGCGCGACGTCACCATCACGACCCGCCAGCAGCGGGTCCCCCTGGCCAACATCTTCACCGCCGCGGGGGAGGAGCTGGACGCGACCCTGAGCGACAGCCTCGGCTCCCTGTTCCCCCAGAAGACGAAGGAGACGCTCCTGCCCGTCTCCCGCGCCCGCGATGTGCTGCGGGAGCAGGAGCTGGAGAAGCGGATCGACATGGACCAGCTCGTCCAGCAGGCCATCGAGCTGGTCGAGCAGGGCGGGATCATCTTCATCGACGAGATCGACAAGATCGCCGGCAAGCAGGGCGGCAGCGGTCCCGACGTCAGCCGCGAGGGGGTCCAGCGCGACCTGCTGCCGGTCGTCGAGGGATCGACCGTCTCGACGAAGTACGGCCCGGTGCGCACCGAACACATCCTGTTCATCGCCGCCGGCGCCTTCCACATGAGCAAGCCGAGCGACCTGATCCCGGAGCTGCAGGGACGCTTCCCCATCCGCGTGGAGCTGGAGCACCTGGAGCAGGAGCACTACCTGCGGATCCTGCGCGACACCGACAGCTCCCTGCTGAAGCAGTACCAGGCCCTGCTGTCGGTCGACGGGGTCCAGCTGGAGTTCACCGACGCCGCCGTCGAGGCCCTGGCCGAGCTGACGATGGCGCTGAACCGCAAGCTGGAGAACATCGGCGCCCGGCGGCTGCAGACGATCCTGGCACAGCTGCTGGACGACGACCTCTTCGAGGCCCCCGACGCGCGCAGCGGTCGGATCGTCATCGATGCGCCGGACGTCCACGCCCGGCTCGACGCGCTGGTCGTCGACGAGGACGCCAGCCGCTACATCCTGTGACACCACGACGCGCCGCCCGATGGCGGCAAGGAGGCAAGATGGCACTCGGACAGAAGGACTTCCTCTCCATCGCCCAGCACACGCGCGAGGACCTGCGCCGCATCCTGGACCTGGCCAAGGAGCAGAAGCCGCTGGCCCGCCGCCACGAGCTGCCGCACTCGCACCCCAACCGGACCCTGGCCTGCGTCTTCGCCAAGCCGAGCCTGCGGACCCGGATCAGCTTCGAGGTGGCCATGCGCCAGCTGGGCGGCAACAGCCTGTTCATCACCGACAAGGAGATCGGCATCGGCAAGCGCGAGTCGATCCACGACGTCGCCAAGGTGATGAGCCGCTTCGTCGACGCCATCATGATCCGCTGGTACGACCAGGGCGAGGTCGACGAACTGGCCGCGCACGCCGAGGTGCCGGTCGTCAACGGCCTGACCGACCTGCTCCATCCCTGCCAGGTCATGGGCGACATCCTGACCGTCGAGGAGCGCCTGGGGACGATCGAGGGCAAGACCGTGGTCATGATCGGCGACGGCAACAACCTGGCCAACAGCTGGCTCAACGCCGCCACGCGCTTCCCGTTCACCTTCATCCTGGCCTGCCCCGAGGGGTACGAGCCCGACGCCGGGATCATGGACCGGGCCGAGGCCGAGGGCGCGTCCTTCGCCATCACCCACGATCCCCGCGAGGCGGTCCAGGGTGCCCACGTCGTCTACGGCGACGTCTGGACGAGCATGGGGCAGGAGGCCGAGAAGGAGAAGCGGCTGCGGGACTTCCAGGGCTTCCAGATCAACGAGCAGCTGCTGGCCGACGCCGACCCCGACCACATCGTCCTGCACTGCCTGCCGGCCCACCGGGGCGAGGAGATCACCGACGCGGTGATGGACGGTCCCCACTCGGCCGTCTTCGACCAGGCCGAGAACCGGCTCCACATCCAGCGGGCGATCCTGGCCCTGCTGATGGACTGAGGATGGCGACGGCGCGGCACCACCGTCCCGGCATCGCCGCGGCCAGGCCCTGGCTGGTCTTGGCCGCGGCGCTCCTGCTGACGGCCGCCTGCGCCACCATCGAGGCGCCGACGGGCGGCCCGATCGACCGCACGCCGCCGCGGCTGGCGGCGGCGGCGCCCGGTTCGGCCAGCGTCGGACTGCGGGGCGTGCGGAAGCTGGAACTGGTCTTCTCCGAGAAGGTCAACCCGTCGCCCGCCCGCAGCTTCCTGCGGACCTATCCGCCCCTGGAGTTCCGCAAGACCCGCTGGCACCACCGCCAGGCGGTGACCGTCGAGCTGTCCGATACCCTGCCGGGTGACACCGTCGTCGTCGTGGAGGTCCGGCCCGGTCTGACCGACGTCCACCGGGTCCGCAGCCCGCGCGGCTGGCGCTGGCCCCTGGCCACGGCGGACTCCCTGCCCGCGGGATTCGTCACCGGTTCGCTGGCCCTGCACGGAGAACCGGTCCCCGACGGGGTCGTCGAGCTGCTGGCCGCCTGGCCCGACACCACCTCGCCGGGACCCCTGGTGCTGCGCCGGGCCGAGACGGACTCCCAGGGCGTCTTCCGGCTGCCGTGGTTGCCGGTCCCGGGGGGACCGTGGCTGTTGCGGGCCTTCGCCGACCACAACCACGACGGCCGCGCCGACGAGCGGGAGCCCCAGCGGACCTTCACCGACACGCTGCGGCTGACGGCGCAGATGTCCAGGTTGCAGGTCGGGCGGCGCATCCTGTTCGCCCCGAGCGACCCGGGAACCCTCCTGGTGGCCTGTCCGCGGCGGGTGCCGGACGGCGGCCCCCTGCTGGGCTGGCCCGAGCAGATCGCCGAGTCGGACACGGGGTTCGTTCCTGTCCCCGTCACCCGCCCGCCGCGGGGCCTGTTGGCCATCGCGCCGGGGGAGACGACCCGGTGGGAGGGGGTCGGCCCGGGCCTGGTCCGCCTGATCGCATTCGTCGACCTGGACGGCGACTCCCTCCTGTCGGCCGTCGCGGTCGACACCGCGAGCGACACCGTCGCCTGGCGCTGGGAACCGCTGGGCGTCGCCGACTCGCTGGCAGTGGAACCGGGCGGAGCGACCTTCGGGACGCTGCCGCCGCTGCCGTGGCAACGGCCTCCCGCCCCGGCGCCCGCCGCGCCGGAGACGACGGCGGCCACGGGCACGGACACGCTCTCGGCCGCTGTCGACACGACAGCCCGGGATGGAGAACAGGAGGAGCGATGAGCATGCGGGTTCCCTTCCGGAAGATGCACGGCGCCGGCAACGACTTCATCATGATCGACGGGCGCGACCTGGCCGCGACCGGCCTCGCGCTGGACCGCGACAGGATCGCCCGCTGGTGCACGCGACGGCTGGGCATCGGGGCCGACGGGCTGATCGTCGTCGCCCCCGACGACGAGGCCGATTTCCGGATGACCTACTACAATGCCGACGGCCTGGAGGCGACGATGTGCGGCAACGGCGCCCGCTGCAGCTTCGCCTTCGCCCGGGAGCGCGGCCTGATCGACCGGGCAGGCGCCTGCCGGACCAGGGCCGGGATCGTCCGCGGGGAGGTCCGCGACGACGGGGTCGCCGTCGAGCTGGCGCCGCCGGGGCCCTTGACCAGGGACGTGCCGCTGGAGACCGACCATCCGTTCGGCGCCGCCCACCTGGTCGACACCGGCGTGCCGCACGTCGTCCTGCCGGTCCCCAACGTCGAGGCGGTCGACGTGCCACGCTGGGGTCCGCGCCTGCGCCGCGATCCCGCCCTCGGACCCGCCGGCGCCAACGTCGACTGGGTCCAGGTCGTCGCCCCCGACGCGCCGGTCCTGATCCGCACGTACGAGCGGGGCGTCGAGGAGGAGACTCTGGCCTGCGGCACCGGCGCCGCCGCCGCGGCACTGGTCCTGGTCGAGCTGGGTCTGAGCCGCCCACCGGTCACCCTGTTGACGCGCGGGGGGTTCCGCCTGACGATCGACGTCGCCGCCGACGGTGACTGGAGGTACCTGACATTGACCGGCCCCACGGCCGTCGTCTTCAGCGGGGAGGTCACGATCGATGAGTGAGCGCTTCCGATTGCCAGAAGGGGTCTACACGGCCCTGGTCACCCCCTTCCGCGACGGCGAGCTGGACCGCGAGGCGTGGCGGCGGCTCGTCGCCCGCCAGGTCGACGCCGGCGTGGCGGGGATCGTCCCGGCCGGCTGCACCGGCGAGGCGGCCGCCCTCACGGACACGGAGCGGGAGTGGCTCGTCCGCGAGGCCGTCGCCATCGCGGACGGGCGCTGCGCCGTCGTGGCCGGCAGCGGGACGAACGTGACGGCCACGACGATCGAGCTGACCCGCGCCGTCGCCTCCTGGGGCGCCACGGCTGCCATGCTGATCACGCCGTACTACAACAAGCCGCAGCAGCACGGCCTGGTGGCCCACTACCGGGCCGTCGCCGAGGCGGTCGACATCCCCCTCGTCCTCTACAACGTGCCGGGACGGACGGGGGTCAACATGCTGCCCGAGACGGTGTTCGCCCTGGCCGAGGTGCCGTCGATCGCCGCGGTCAAGGAGGCCAGCGGCAACCTGGAGCAGATCGGCCGCATCGTCGGCGGCTGCGACCTGCAGGTGTTCTCGGGGGACGACGGGCTGAACCTGGAGATCTTCCGGCTGGGTGCCCACGGGGCCATCTCGGTCGTGAGCAACCTCCTGCCCGGAGTCCTCGTGCGTCAATGGCGTGCCTGGAAGGCGGGCGACACGGCGACAGCCGAGCGGATCGCCGCCGCCCTGGAGCCGGTCGTCGCCGCCTGCTTCCGGGAGACGAACCCGGTGCCGGTCAAGTACATGCTGGCCGAACTGGGGCTCTGCGCGCCGGACCCGCGGTTGCCGCTGGTGCCGCCGTTGCCGGAGAACCGGGACTGGCTGCGGGAGTTCGTCAAGACGACCCTGAAGCTGCTCCAGGAGGGGGAGACGACATGATCGCGGTCACCGTCCACGGCGCCGAGGGGAGGATGGGACGGCTCGTCACCGAGCTCGTCGACCGCAGCGAGGGGCTGCAACTGGCAGCCCTGGTCAGCGAACCGGGCCGGGAGCTGCCGGCCGGCGCGCTGCACCCCGGGCTGCCGGTGACCGGTCAGGACCGCCTGGCGGAGGTGCATCCCCGCGGCGGGGTCATCGTCGACTTCTCCCTGGCCACGGCCCTCGACGGGCTGCTGGCCGGGGCCGCCGCCACCGACGCCGCCCTGGTCATCGGCACCACCGGCTACGACGAGCGGCAGCAGGCAGCCATCGCCGCCCACGCCGAGCGGCGACCGGTCGTCCATGCCGCCAACTTCAGCGTCGGGATCCCGGTCCTGCACTCCCTGCTGCGGCGTCTCGCCGGGCTGCTGCCGCCGGAGTTCCGGGCGGAGGAGGTGGAGACCCACCACCGCCACAAGCTGGACCGGCCCAGCGGGACGGCCCTGGCCCTGGCGCGGACCTGGGAGGAGGCACGCGGCCTGGACCGGGGGGAGACGCCGATCCACAGCCTGCGCCTGGGCGGCGTGACGGGGCAGCACCACTGGATCCTGGGCGACGACGAGGAGGTCCTGGAGATCCGGCACACGGCCCTGTCGCGCCGGGCGTTCCTGCGGGGTGTCGTGCCCGCGATCCGCTTCGCGGCGGCGGCCGCGCCGGGGCTCTACGGGATGGAGGACGTGCTCGCCGCCGGCTGACGGCGGGCACAGGAAACGGGCCGTCCGACGACGGCCCGTGACAGGTCGCGACGTCAGCGGCCTACTTGGCCATCAGGGCGGCCAGACGCGACTTCAGCCGCGAGGCACGCTGCTTGGGGATGACCCCCTTGCGCGCCTGGACGTCCAGCACGCTGTAGATGCTCGCCAGCGCCTCGGGCGACTTCTCGCCGCTGGCGCACTGGGCGCGGAACTTCTTGATGGCCGTCCGCATGGCACTGCGGTTCCGGCGATTGGACTCGCGGCGCAGGGCGCTGGTCTTCATCCGCTTCTTGCAACTCTTGTGATGCGGCAACGTTCAACCTCCTTGGCGTCAACCGCGGAAAGCTAACAGGGACGGGCAGCGGTGTCAAGAGACCGGAAACGGGAAACGGCTGCGGAAAGCAGGCGCCTGGCACGCAAGCTCCGGTTGCTGCCCGCCCGTCCGGGCGTCTACCTGCACAAGGACGCCCGCGGGCGGGTCCTCTACGTGGGCAAGGCCGTCCGGCTCAACCAGCGGGTCCGCTCCTACTTCCAGGACCCCTCGCGGCTCGATCCCAAGACGCGGGAGCTCGTCCGTCGCATCCGGGACCTGGACGTCATCGTCACCCCCGACGAGACGACCGCCCTCGTCCTCGAGGACCGCCTCATCAAGGAGTACCGGCCCCCGTACAACATCCGGCTCAAGGACGACAAGCGCTACCCGTACCTGCGGATTACCGTCCAGGAGCCGTTTCCCCGCATCGAGGTCGTCCGGCGGGTGGCCGACGACGGGGCCCGCTACTTCGGTCCCTTCACCAACGCGGGGGAGATGCGGGAGACCCTGCGCTACGCCCTGCAGATCTTCCCGGTCCGCACCTGCCGGCTCGCCCTGCCGCAGCAGAAGGTGCCGCGGGCCTGCCTCGACCACCAGATCGGCCGCTGCAGCGCCCCCTGCGTCGGCCTGGACGACCGGCGCGGCTACCGCCGGAAGGTCCGCGACCTGATCCGCTTCCTGGAAGGACGGGATCGCGACGCCCTGCGCCGCCTGCGGGACGAGATGCAGGCGGCGGCCGCGGCGTACGATTTCGAGACGGCGGCCCGGGCGCGGGACCGGCTGCGGCTGCTGGAGCGGACCCTGGCCCGGCGGTTCCGCATCGCCGGCCTGCGGGGCGACGTGGACGCGTGCGGCCTGGCCCGCGACGGGGACGACGCCTGCGGGGTCGTCCTGCGGATCCGCGGCGGTGCCGTCCTGACCACCCACCACTTCCTGCTGGAGGACCGTCTCGCCGAGGGCCCGCCGGCGCTGCTGGCCCAGCTGCTGCGCGAGTACTACGGCCGGTCCGACGACATCCCGGCCACGATCCTGCTGCCGGAGGCGATCCCGGACACGGCGCACTGGGAGATCGTTCTCGCCGAACGCCGGGGGCGGCCGGTCCGCCTGGTCGTCCCCCGCCGCGGGCCCCGGCGCGACGCCGTCGCCATGGCCGCGAGCAACGCCGCGGTCAAGCTGAACGAGCGCCAGCTCCAGGGCCGCGGGACCGATCGCCGGGTCGGGGAGGAGGTGCTGCGGGCGCTCCAGGAGCGGCTCGGCCTGCGCCGCCAGCCCCTGGTCATCGAGTGCTTCGACATCTCGACCTTCCAGGGCCGCGAGACCGTCGCCGCCCTGGTCACCTTCCGGGACGGCAAGCCGTGGAAGACCCGCTACCGCCGCTTCCGTGTCCGCACCGTCGAGGGGACGGACGACTTCGCCTCGCTGCGCGAGGTCGTCGGTCGCCACTACCGTCGCCTCGGCGAGCGGGAGGGACCGCCCGCCGACCTGGTCGTCATCGACGGCGGTGCCGGACAGGTCGCGGCGGCCCGCCAGGCCCTGACCGAGCTGGGCCTGCACGAGACCGAGCTGATCGGCCTGGCCAAGCGCGAGGAGCTGATCGTCCGCGAGGATGGTCCGCCGCTGCGCCTCTCGCGCCACGATCCGGCGCTGCAGCTGCTGCAGCGGATCCGGGACGAGGCGCACCGCTTCGCCATCAACTACCACCGCCGGCTGCGGGGGCGGTCGATGCAGGCCTCGGTCCTGGACCGGATCCCGGGGATCGGCCCGGTCAAGAAGATGGCCCTGCTCCACCACTTCGACAGCGTCGAGGCCATCCGGCGCGCCGGTGCCGAGCAGCTGTGCGCCGTGCGCGGAATCGGGCGGGCCGACGCCGAGCGGATCCTCGCCTTCTTCGCCGCGGAAGGGAGGCGGGAGACTTGAACCCGACCTGGGACCAGGCCTGCGACCGCTTCCTGCTCCACGCCACCGCCGACCGGGGACTGGCGGCCAACACCCTGGCCGCCTACGGCCGGGACCTGCAGCGGCTCGTCCGCTGGGCCATGCAGACCGGCCACGCCGGCCCGGCGGCCGTCGGACCGGCCGAGCTGCGCGAGTTCCTGGCCACGACGGCCGTCGACCTGGCGCCCCGCTCCCGGGCGAGGCTGCTGTCGACCCTCCGCTCGTTCTTCCGCTTCCTCGCCCGCGAGGGGCTCGTCGGTGCCGACCCGACCCTGACCCTCCTGTCGCCGCGCACCCCGCGGCGCCTGCCGGGCGTCCTGACCCCGGAACAGGTCCTGCGGCTGCTGGCCGTCCCCGACCGCTCCCTGCCCCGCGGACTGCGCGACGCGGCGGCGCTGGAGCTGCTCTACGGCTGCGGGCTGCGGGTGGGGGAGCTGTGCGGGCTGGACCTGCCGGACGTCGACCGGACCGAGGCGTCCCTGCTGGTGCGGGGCAAGGGGTCCAAGCAGCGGCTCGTCCCGGTGGGCGGTCCGGCCCTGGACGCCGTCGAGGCCTACCTGGAACGCGGACGTCCGGCCCTGCGCGGCCGGCGCGACTGCCCGGCCCTGCTGCTGAACCACCGGGGGGGGCGGCTCACCCGCGCCTCGGTCTGGTCGCTGGTCAAGCGGGCCGCCGCGGAAGCGGCCCTGCCGCCAGACACCAGCCCCCACACGCTGCGGCACAGCTACGCCACCCACCTGCTGGAGGGCGGGGCCGACCTGCGCGTCGTCCAGGAGCTGCTGGGACACGCCGCGCTGAGCACGACCGAGATCTACACCCACGTCGACCGGCGCTACCTGTGGGAGACCTACCGTTCCGCCCACCCGCGGGCAGGGCGCCGGCGCGGCTTTGACACCGGCGGTAAGCGGTGATACCGTACCGGTTCGACATCGCCCCGCCGCAGGGGCACCGGTACTCCCGAGAGCGAAGGACGGAACCTTGACCCGCAAGATCATCCTCAGCGGCAACCGACCCACGGGCCGCCTCCACTGGGGCAACTACACCGGCGCCCTGGAGAACTGGATCCGGCTCCAGGACGACTACGACTGCTACTTCATGGTGGCCGACTGGCACGTCCTGACGACGGCCCTGGGCAAGGCCCCCGAGGTGGCCGCCAACACCCGGGAGATGATCCTGGACTGGCTCGGCGCGGGCCTCGATCCCGAGCGCTCGGTCCTGTTCGTCCAGTCGCACGTCAAGGAGCACGCCGAGCTGTTCCTGCTGTTCTGCATGATGATCTCCCTGGGCCGCCTCGAGAGGAACCCCACCTTCAAGGAGCAGGTCCGGGACCTGAACCTGGGCGGCGAGATCAGCTTCGGCCACCTGGGCTACCCGGTCCTGCAGGCGGCCGACATCCTGGCCTACCGGGCCCACGCCGTGCCGGTGGGGGAGGACCAGCTCCCGCACCTGGAGCTGACCCGCGAGATCGCCAGGCGCTTCAACCACCACTTCGGGCAGCTCTTCCCGGAGCCGGAGGCCCTGGTGACGAGGTTTGCCCGCTTCCCGGGCACCGACGGCAAGCGCATGAGCAAGTCGCTGGGCAACACGATCGAGATCGCCGCCTCGCCCGACGAGATCCGCGCGAAGCTGAGGACCGCCTACACCGATCCCCAGCGGCTGCGGCGCAGCGACCCCGGCCGTCCCGAGATCTGCGCCGTCTACACCTGGTACCAGAAGTTCCTGCCCGACGAGGCCGAGCAGACCGCCACCGAGTGCCGCAGCGCCGCCCGGGGCTGCGTCGACTGCAAGAAGCGCCTGGCCGAGGGCGTCATCGAGTACTTCGCCCCCCTGCGGGAGCGGCGCGCCCGGTACGAGCAGAAGCCGGAGCTGGTCGACGAGATCGTCGCCGAGGGCTGCGCGCGGGCGCGGCGGCGGGCCACCGAGACGATGGAGCGGGTCCACGACGCCATGGGCATCGGCTGAGGAGAGAAGATGACGGATCCGGCCCCGACCACCAGCCCAGCCGAGACGACACCGGATGCCCCGCAGGAGATCACCTCCTGGGAGCTGCCGCCGGAGCTGGACTACTTCCGCACCAGCGACGCCTACCGGGTCGAGCTGCCCGAGTTCTACGGGCCGCTGGACCTGCTGCTCCACCTGATCCAGAAGGACGAGATCGACATCTACGACATCCCCATCGCGCGGATCACCGAGCAGTATCTGCAGTACCTGGAGGTCATCCAGGCCCTGTCCCTGGACAACGCCGGCGAGTTCATCGTCATGGCCGCCACCCTGATGCGGATCAAGGCCCGCATGCTGCTGCCCCGCCACGCCGAGACCGACGAGGAGCTGGACGAGGAGGACCCGCGCGCGGAGCTGGTGCGCCGCCTGCTGGAGTACAAGCGCTTCAAGGAGATGGCCGAGCGGTTCCGCGAGCTCAGCGAGCAGCGGCGCCACTACCACGTCCGCCAGCAGCGCTGGCCCCTGCTGCAGGAGAACGAGGAGCCGCCCCGGCTGCGGCTGAACATGTTCGAGCTGCTGTCGGCCCTGGGCGAGATCTTCGACCGCGTCGCCAAGGAACCGGTCCACCACGTGGACCGGGAGGTCTACACGGTCGAGGACAAGATCGGGCTGCTGCGCCGTCGCCTGGCCGAGGAACCGACGCTGCGCTTCGACGAGCTGTTCGCCCGCGACAGCATCCGCATGGAGGTCATCGTCACCTTCATCGCCGTCCTGGAGCTGGCCCGCAGCGGGGAGATCCTGATCGTCCAGAACGAGCCCGGCGGCGCCATCTGGGTCCAGGCCCGGCGGCAGGCGGCGGCCGCGGCGGGAGGTGAGGGATGAAGCAGGCCCTCGAGGCGCTCCTGTTCGCCACCGACACGCCGCTGTCGCTGTCCCGCCTGAAGTCGCTCTTCCCCGAGGCCGGCGGCAAGGAGATCCGCGCCGCCATGGCCGAGCTCGAGCAGGAGTACGCGGAGCAGGGACGGGCCTTCACCATCGTCGAGTTCGGCGGCGGCTGGCAGCTGGCCTCCCGGCCGGAGTACGCGCCCCTGATCCGCAGGCTCTACCGCGGCCGCCGCTTCATCCGCCTCTCCCAGGCGGCGCTGGAGGTCCTGGCGATCATCGCCTACCGCCAGCCGGTCACCCGCATGGAGATCGAGGAGATCCGCGGTGTCCAGGTCAGCGGCGTCCTGGCGACCCTCCAGGAGCGCAACCTCGTGACCGTCGTCGGACGCAGCGACGCCGTCGGCAACCCGCTGCTCTACGGCACCACCCGCGAGTTCCTCAACCACCTGGGCCTGAAGGGGCTGCACCAGCTTCCGCCCCTGCCCGAGCTGGAGGGGATCATCGGCGACCGCGAGGCGATCAAGGAGTTCGCGGCGCGCCTGGGCGAGCCGATCGACGAGGAGGCCTTCGAGGCCGTCGCCGTCCGGGGCGACGAGATCGTCCTGGTGGAGAAGGAGCCGGAAAAGGCAGCCCCGGAGGACGAACCCGGTCCAAACGCCGACAGCGGGGAGGAGACGGGGCAGGAACCGGAGGCGGCAGCCGAGGGCGACGGCGGGGGGAAGGACACGGGGACGGGTTCCGCGGCGACCGCCGACCCGGAGCCCCCGGCCGAGGCCCATGGCGACGCCTGAGCGACCGCCCATGCGCCTGAACCGCTTCCTGGCACGGGCCGGCTGCGGCTCGCGACGCTCGGTGGAGGAGTTGATCCGCGCGGGCCGGGTGAACGTCGACGGCGAGACGGTGACCGATCCTGCCCGGGGCGTCGATCCCGCCCGCCAGCGGGTGACCCTGGACGGAAGGCCGGTGGCCCTGCCGCAACGCTGGCGCGTCATGGCCTTCCACAAGCCGCGGGGCGTCGTCAGTTCGCTGCGCCCGCAGGGGGACCGGCCCTGTCTGCTGGAGTACCGCCGCCGCGCCGGCCTGCCGGCCGGTCTGGTCCCGGTCGGACGCCTTGACGTCGACACGACGGGGCTGCTCCTTTGGACGGACGATGGCCAGCTGCAGCAGGACCTGAGCCGGCCCCGCAGCCACGTGTGGAAGGTCTACCGGGTGCTGCTGGACGCCGCCCTCGACCGCTCGTCGGTGGAACTGCTGCGCGGCGGCGGCATCGAGCTGGACGGAAGGCCCTGCCTGCCGGCCAGGCTCCGCCGCGGTCCCGACCCGTTGCGCTGGGAGATCGCCCTGCGGGAGGGACGCAACCGCCAGGTCCGCCGCATGTTCGAGGCCATCGGCCGCCGCGTGCTGCACCTGCACCGGGTGGCCTACGGGCCGATCCGGCTCGGCAAGCTGGCACCCGGACGGTTCCGCGAGCTGAGCGACGACGAGATCACCGCCCTGCGCGCTGCCGTCCGGCGCCGCAAGACGAGCTGACCGGGACGACCTGACCAGGAGGAAGAGCGTGGACTTCCGCACCCTGTTCCGCCGCGGGATCCTCGAGACCCGCCCCTACGTGCCGGGCAAGCCGATCAGCGAGGTCCAGCGGGAGCTGGGCCTGGCGGACATCGTCAAGCTGGCCAGCAACGAGAACCCCGAGGGACCGACCCAGGCGGTCCTCGACGCAGTCTGCCAGGCGGCCCGCGAGCTGAACCGCTACCCCGACGCCGCCTGCTACCGGCTCACCCACGTGCTGGCGGAGCGTCTCGGTGTCGCGCCCGGGGCCCTGATCTTCGGCAACGGCTCCAACGAGGTCATCGACATCCTCATCCGGGCCCTCGTCTCGCCCGGGGAGAACGTCGTCTACGGCTGGCCCAGCTTCATCGTCTACCCGCTGACCTGCGGGGTCCATTTCGAGTGCGGTCGCCCCGTCCCGCTGACCGGCGACGACCGCCACGACCTGGCGGCCATGGCCGACGCCGTGGACGAGCGGACGAAGCTGCTGATCGTCTGCAACCCCAACAACCCCACCGGGACCTACAACACGGCGGCCGAGCTGCAGCAGCTGCTGGCCGCGGTCCCCGAGCGGGTCATCGTGGCGATCGACGAGGCCTACTACGAGTTCGTCACCGCCGACGACTACCCGCAGACGATCCCCTGGCTGCAGGACCACCCGAACCTGGTCGTCCTGCGGACCTTCTCCAAGATCCACTCCCTGGCCGGCCTGCGCGTCGGCTACGGGGTGGGGCACCCCGACCTGGTCGCCGAGCTGCACAAGACCCGCGAGCCGTTCAACGTCAACAGCCTGGCCCAGGCGGCGGCCCTGGCCGTCCTGGCCGACCCCGACGAGACACGCCGCCGCCGCGAACGCAACGCCGAGCGGCGGTCCGAGCTGGTGGCCGGCCTGGAGCGGCTGGGACTGCGGGTGACGCCCTCGCAGACGAACTTCGTCCTGGTCCGCTGTCCCGGTTCGGCGGCCGAGATCACCGACGCGCTCCTGCGCCGCGGGGTCATCGTCCGGCCGATGCACCAGTTCGGCCTGGGGGACGGCGCCCTGCGCATCAGCGTCGGGCTGCCCGAGGAGAACCGGCGCTGCCTGGATGCACTCGCGGAGATCCTGTCGTGACCGGTAGTCCCCAGCCCGCCCCGCTGCCGTCCCCGCTCCGGCCGCTGTCGGCCGACCGCTTCCCCCTGACCCGGCGGGAGGCGGGCCAGGCGACCACGACGGTCGCCGTGGGCGCCGTCACCGTCGGCGGCGAGCGGATCGTCGCCGCCGCCGGTCCCTGTGCCGTGGAGCCGACCGGCTCGCTGCTGCGGACGGCCCGGGAGGTGCGGAAGGCCGGGGCCTCCCTGCTGCGCGGCGGCGCCTACAAGCCGCGCACCTCGCCGTACGATTTCCAGGGCCTGGGGGAGGAGGGCCTGCGCCTGCTGGCCGAGGCGCGTGCCGAGACCGGCCTGCCGGTCGTCACCGAGGTCCTCGATCCGCGCGACGTGGAAAAGGTGGCCGCCGTGGCCGACCTGCTCCAGATCGGCAGCCGCAGCATCCAGAACATCCCGCTGCTGCGCGAGGCCGGGGCCAGCGGCCGGCCCGTCCTGTTGAAGCGCGGGCTGATGACGACCCTCGAGGAGTGGCTCGGCGCAGCGGAGTACGTCCTGCAGGCCGGTGCGCCCGGCATCGTCTTCTGCGAGCGGGGAATCCGCACCTTCGAGCACGCCACCCGCAACACCCTGGACCTGAGCGGCGTCGTCTACCTGCAGCGGCTGACCCGCTGGCCCGTCCTGGTCGATCCGAGCCACGGCTGCGGCCTGGCCGAGCTGGTGCCGCCCCTCAGCCGCGCCGCCGTCGCCGCCGGCGCCGACGGGCTGCTGCTGGAGGTTCACGAGGATCCCGCCGCCGCCTGGAGCGACGGCCGGCAGACCATCTCCCCGCGGGTCTTCGCCTCCGTCGTCGCCGAGTGCCGGGCCGTGGCGGCGGCGCTGGGAAGGTCGCTATGAGCCGCCCCACCCAGGACCGCCGTGCCGGGATCGACATCCCGCCCGACAGCGTCATCGCCATCGACGGGCCGGCCGGCAGCGGCAAGTCGACGACGGCCCGCGAGGTGGCCCAGCGGCTCGGCCTGCTCTACATCGACACCGGCGCCATGTACCGCGCCCTCACCCTCGCGGCCCTCGCGGCGGGGATCGCTCCGCAAGACGCCGGCGCCCTGGAGGACCTGCTGTCGCGGTCCGAGCTCGCTCTCGCGCCCGACCGCCAGGGGACGCGGGTCCGCTGGAACGGTCGCGACGTCACCCAGGAGATCCGGGCCGCCGAGGTGGAACAGCACGTCTCGGCCGTCTCCTCCCACGCCGGTGTCCGCCGACTCATGGTTGCCCGGCAGCGGGCCCTGGGACGGGACCGCGGCGTCGTCATGGAGGGGCGTGACATCGGGACGGTCGTCTTTCCCCTGGCGACGGCCAAGATCTACCTGGACGCCTCCCTGGAGGCCCGGGCCCGCCGGCGGCTCCGGCAGCAGCGCCAGCTGGGGAGGCAGGACGCCGACCTGGCGACCCTGATCGCCGAGATGGAGACCCGCGACCGCCTGGACCGGGAGCGCAGCGAGAGCCCGCTGCAGATCGCCCCGGACGCCGTCGTCATCGACAACAGCGAGCTGACCGTCGCCGAGCAGGTGGACCGTGTCCTGGCCGCGGTCGGTCGCGTCGTCGCCGACAAGACCCCGCGCCCCTCCCCGCCGGACAGCCCGACGCGCCGGCTGGGGCCGCGCTACCGCTTCGCCTATGCGGTCATGAAGGCCGCGGGCAGGTTCCACGGGCTGAAGATCTACGGTCGTCACCACCTGGACCAGCCGGTCGGGGTCATCATCGCCCCGAACCACGTCAGCAACTGGGATCCGCCCATGCTGGGAGCGGCCCTCGGGAACATGGGAGCGGTCCGCTCGGTGGCCAAGGAGGAGCTGTTCCGCAACCCGCTGTCGAGGGCCTTCTACACCTTCCTGGACGCCGTCCCCATCAAGCGCTCCATCTACGACAAGGCGGCCTTCGACCGCGCCGCCCGGTTCCTGCGCTCCGGCTCGAACATCCTGTTCTTCCCCGAGGGGATGCGCCGCGTCTTCGGCAGCCCCGGCCCGGTCCGCAACGGCCTGGGGATGATCATGCAGCGGACGGGCGCGCCGGCCGTCCCGGTCTGGTTCCGCGGGACGATCGAGCCGTTGCCGGGCGGCAATCCCAGGGCTCCCCTGGAGGTCTGGTTCGCCCCGCCGGTCCGTCTCTTCGCCCTGCCGGCCCTGCTGCGGGAGATCGACGAGCGCGAGGTGAACCGCCGCGTCGCCCGCCTCTTCGAGGCCATCTACCGGGAGATGCAGGAGCGCTCCTTCGCCCGGAACCCCATGACCGACCGGGAGCGGGAACTGGCCGCCGCCCAGGTCGAGAGGGTCCGGCGCAAGGAGGAGCGGACGTTCGGGGAACGGCGCCGTCGCCGGGAGGCGGAAGCAGCGACTTGACTGTACCATGTGGCGGACACGGATGGCGAGGTTCCGCCGGGGTGTGGGGGAGAGGCGCCAGCGCGACCGTCGTCCCCCTGGCCCGCGACGAATCCCGACGGGCGCGTGGGACCAAATACCGCTCGATCCCCCTTGATCCCCGGACCGACCTGGTGTATATTCTCCGCCACGCCCGACGCTAGCCGTCGGGTGAATCCATGTTAGAGGAGGCACCATCACCATGAATCCCAATCCCACCGCGGGGGATGCGACGCCCGAGGCGCCGAATCCTTCCGTCACCCCCGACCGTCCCCTCGGCGCCGCCGAGAAGGGCACCAGCGAGCGGAGCTCCGTCCTGACCGAGACGCCGAAGCCCAAGCTGACGGCGACGTTCGATCCGAACACCATCGTCAATCGCGACTTCAGCGAGGACGAGGAGCTCGACCAGGAGCAGATGCTGGAGCTGCTCCACCAGTACGAGGAGACCCTCAACGAGATCCAGGAGGGGCAGATCCTCCGCGGCACCGTCATCGAGGTCCGCGACAACGAGGTCCTGCTGAACATCGGTTTCAAGAGCGAGGGCGTCATCCCGCTCGAGGAGTTCGGTGGGGCCGAGGTCAAGGTCGGTGACGAGTACGACGTCTTCCTGGAGCACCTGGAGGACCAGGACGGCCTGGTCGTCCTCTCCAAGGAGCGGGCCGACTTCCTGAAGGTCTGGGACAAGATCAAGACCGCCCACGAGAACGGCGAGGTCGTCCACGGCGTCGTCGACCGGCGCATCAAGGGAGGCCTGGTCGTCAAGCTCTGGGGCGTCGACACGTTCCTGCCCGGCTCCCAGGTGGCCCTGCGCCAGGTCCCGGACCTGGACCAGATGATCGGCCAGGAGATCGAGTGCCAGATCATCAAGAAGAACAAGCGTCGCCGCAACGTGGTCGTCAGCCGCCGGATCGTCCTCGAGCGGGAGCGCGAGGAGAAGAAGAAGCAGCTGATGGCCGAGCTGGACAAGGGGCAGGTCCGCAAGGGCGTCGTCAAGAACATCACCGACTTCGGCGCCTTCGTCGACCTGGGCGGCATCGACGGACTGCTGCACATCACCGACCTCTCCTGGGGCCGCGTCAAGCACCCCAGCGAGGTCGTCAACATCGGGGACGAGATCGAGGTCAAGGTCCTGGACTTCGACCGCGAGCGCGAGCGCATCTCCCTGGGCCTGAAGCAGCTGCAGCCGTACCCGTGGGAGAACGTGGAGCAGAAGTACCCCGAGGGCTCGATCGTGCGCGGCAAGGTCGTCTCGATCACCAACTACGGCGCCTTCGTGGAGCTGGAGCAGGGGATCGAGGGCCTGATCCACATCAGCGAGATGTCCTGGACCCGCCACATCAAGCACCCGAGCAAGATCCTGTCGATCGGCGACATCGTCGAGGTGATGGTCCTGAAGGTCGACAAGGAGCACGAGAAGATCTCCCTCGGCCTGAAGCAGACCGAGGAGGACCCCTGGCTGACCCTCAGCGAGCGCTACCCGGTCGGCACGATCATCGAGGGGCGCGTCCGCAACCTGACCGACTTCGGCGCCTTCGTCGAGGTCGAGGAAGGGATCGACGGCCTGGTCCACATCTCGGACATGTCGTGGACCAAGCGGGTCCGTCACCCCAAGGAGGTCGTCCGCAAGGGTGACATGGTCCAGGTCCAGATCCTGGACATCGACGCCGAGAAGCGCCGGATCAGCCTGGGCATCAAGCAGCTCCAGGAGAACCCGTGGCCGCGCCTGGCCGAGGAGTACCCCTCCGGGCGCCAGGTGGAGGGCACGGTGACCCGGATGCTCGACCACGGCCTGGTCGTCGAGATCGACGACGACCTGGAGGGCTTCGTCCCCGTCGGCCACCTGGCCATCCCGAAGATCGACAAGCCGCAGCACTACTTCCAGGAAGGGGAGCGCCTGCCGCTGGTCGTCATCAAGATGGATGCCGAGAACCGGCGGATCGTCCTGTCGGTCGTCGACTACTTCAAGGACCGGCCGGCCGAGGACCTGCAGGCCTTCATCGAGGAGCACCCGCGCCGGGAGATCAAGACCGAGGACGCCGCGTCCGAGGAAGGGACCGGCCGGGAGTACGTCGAGGAGGAGGCCGCCGCCCCGGTTCCCGAGGCGGAGCAGGAGAAGGCTGCCGACGAGGTGGCCCCGACCACCGAAGCCGAGGAAGTCCCGTCCGCCGAGACGGAGGAAGCTCCTGCCGCCGAGGCGGAGGAAGCCCCGTCCGAGCCCGTGGACGCCACCGAGGCGGACGAAGGCGACGACAAGGACGCGTCGAAGGCCGAGGACGCCTCCTGATCGCCCCGGACAGGACGGTTGTTCGGGGAGGGGTGGTCCCGGGACCGCCCCTCCCTTTTTGGAGGAGACGATGGGACGCGAGGGTAACGCGGGTCGGACGGTGCGGATCGCCTTCCACACCCTCGGCTGCCGGCTGAACCAGTACGACACCGAGGCGATGAAGGCAGCCCTGCCCGCCGGCTGGGACTGCCGCATCGTGGCCTGGGACGAACCGGCGGACGTCTACGTCCTGAACAGCTGCACCGTCACCCTCAAGGCGGACCAGAAGTGCCGGCAACTGGCGCGGCAGGTCAAGCGCCGCCATCCCGACTCCCGGGTCGTCGTCACCGGCTGCTACGCACAGACCCAGCCGGACGACCTGGCAGCCATCGGCGAGATCGACGCCGTCCTGGGCATCCAGGAACGCGAGCGGATCGACCGGTGGTTGCCCGAGGTCCTCGCCAAGGAGGGACCGCTCGTCGAGGTCAGCGAATACTCCCGCCGCCTCGAGTTCACGACCCGGGCCATCGACGACTTCGACGGTCGCACCCGGGCCTTCGTCAAGGTCCAGGACGGCTGCGACCTGAAGTGCAGCTACTGCCTGATCCGCGTCGCCCGTGGTCCCGGCCGCTCGCGCCGGTGGCCCGATGTCCGGGATCAGCTCACCCTGCTGCAGCAACGGGGGTTCCGGGAGGTCGTCCTGGCCGGCGTCCACCTGGGGAGCTACGGGATCGACCTGGGGGAGGGGCGTGCCCTGCCCGGACTGTTGTCCCGCGCCGCGGGCACCTTCCCCGACCTGCGGTTCCGGCTCAGCAGTCTCCATCCCAACGACGTGACGGAGCGACTCCTCGAGGTCTTCAGGCAGTACTCGAACGTGAGGCCGTATCTGCATCTGTCGATGCAGAGTGGGTCCGATCGCGTCCTGAGGGCGATGCGCCGGCCGTACGCGGCCGCGCAGGTCGCCGAGGCGCTGGAGCGTGCGGCCGCGGTGGCGCCGCACTTCGGCCTGGGAGCCGACGTCATCGTCGGTTTCCCCGGCGAGACGGACGAGGATTTCCGGGCGACGTACGACATGATCGCCGCCTCGCCGCTGGCCTACCTGCACGTCTTCCGCTACTCGCCCCGCCCGGGAACGCCCGCCGCAGACCTGCCTCCGGTCCACACCGAGACCGTGACGGAACGCTCCCGCGCCCTCCGTGCCCTCAGTCGCCGCCTGCGCGACCGCTTCGAGCGGAGCCTGGTCGGCGTCGCGCTGGAGGCCGTCGTCGAGACGGAACATCCGCGCCCGGGGCTGGTCCAGGCGACGACCGGCAACTACGCGACGGTCCTCGTTCCCGACACCTGGCCCACCGGCGCGCTGGTGCGGGTGGTGCCCGATCGCCGCGAACAGGGCTTCCTCGTGGCGGACGAGGTCGAGGCCCAGGCTGAACCGACACCGAGACAGGAGGCTTCCGCGTGACCGCATCCGAACGCCGGCCCGCCGTCTACATCGAGACCTACGGCTGCCAGATGAACGTCTACGACAGCGCGGCCATCGGCGGGATCCTCGACGCCCACGGCTATCGCCGTGTCGACGACCCCGACCAGGCCGACGTCGTCCTGCTGAACACCTGCTCGGTACGGGAGCACGCCGAGCACAAGGTCCTCAGCCGCCTCGGTGAGCTGCGCAGCCGCCGACGGCGAGGCCTGGCGCGGGCCGCGATCCTGGGCGTCTGCGGCTGCATGGCCGAACGGATGCGCGAGTCCCTGACGACCGGGGAGAAGGGGGCCGACCTGGTCGTCGGCGTCGACCACTACGACGAGCTGCCGCAGCTGCTGGAGCGCGCCCTGGCCGAGCGGGCGAGCGCCGTGGCGGTGGGACACCGCGGGGACGTCCACTACGTGGCACCGCCCGAGGCCTACCCCACCCACAACTCGCACCTGGTGACGATCCACAAGGGATGCGACTACCGCTGCACCTACTGCATCGTGCCGGAGACCCGTGGCCCCCAGCGGGAGAAGTCGCCCGGTGTCATCGTCGAGGAGATCGAGAGGATCGTCGCCGCCGGCGGCCGCGAGGTGACACTGCTGGGGCAGAACGTCACCGCCTACCGCGCGCCCGACCTGGACTTCGCGGGGCTGCTGCGCCTGCTGGCTGGGATCGACGGCCTGGAGAGGATCCGCTTCCTGACCGGCCATCCCCGCGACATGGACCGCGCGCTGCTGGAGACGATCGCCGCCGAGCCGAAGGTCTGCCCCTGGCTCCACGTCCCCGCCCAGAGCGGCAGCGATCGCGTCCTGCGCCGCATGAAGCGCCTCTACACCGCGGGTCAGTACCTGGAGATGGTCCGCACCGCCCGGGAGCTCATCCCCGAGGTGACCTTCAGCGGCGATTTCATCGTCGGGTTTCCCGGCGAGGGCGAGGACGATTTCCAGCTGACCCTTGAGCTGGTCCGGGAGGTCCGCTACGATCAGATCTTCAGCTTCAAGTACTCGCCCCGTCCCGGGACCCCGGCCGCGCGGCTCGTCGACGACGTCCCGTTGCCGGTCAAGAAGGAACGGCTGGCGAGGCTGATGGCCGTCCAGGAGGAGGTCTGGCGCGGGATCGCCTCCGCCCAGGTCGGCGCGCGCTGGCGGGTCGTCGTCGAGGAGCCGGCGCGCCGCCCGGCAGGCGCCTGGCAGGCGAGGACCGCCAACAATCGCAAGGTCCTGCTCCACGACGGCGACCACCGGGTCGGCGACGTGCTGGAGGTCCGGGTGACCGGCTGGGAGGGGACGACCTTCACCGCCGAGCCGGTCGGGACAGGGAGGTGACGACATGTGGCTGGTGCGAGCGATCCTGACCCTGCTGATCGTCCTGGTCCTGACGATCTTCTTCACGCAGAACAGCGGCCAGTCCGTCGACCTGCGCTTCCTGGGCTGGGAGGGGCTTGGACTGCCCCTCTACCTGGTCCTGCTGGTGTCGTGCCTGGCGGGGATGCTCGTGGCGCTGCTGCTGTGTGCCGTCCGGGAACTGCGTCTGCGGGCGCGGCTGCGCCGGCTGGAGCGGACCCTGCGGGAGAAGGACAGCGAGATCGCCGACCTGCGCACCCTGCCGCTGCGGGACATGGGCCAGGACGAGCAGGGGGCGTGAGGCATGTCGACCGTCACCATCGCCGTCCTCGCGGCGGCCCTGCTGCTGGGCGGAGTCGTGGCCTGGCTGCTGCTGCGCCGGCGTCCCGACCCCGTCGCCGAGGACGAGTACGCCCAGGCCCTGGAGCGCTGGCTGGCCGGTGATCTCGAGGAGGCGCGCGCACTCCTGCAGCGGATCGTCCAGCGACATCCCCAGGCCTACGAGCCGTTCCTGCAGCTGGGCAACCTGCTGCGCGCGCTGGACGACCCCGGCCGGGCCGCCGCACTCCACCGCGGCCTCTCCCTGCGCCGCGACCTGACCGTCTCCCAGCGGCTGACCGTCCAGCTGGCCCTGGCCGAGGACCTGGTGGCCGCAGGGCAGTGGCAGGAGGCGGCGTCCGTCCTGGAGCAGCTCCGGTCGCTGCGCGGGCGCTCGGAGCGCTACTGGATCCTCCTGTTCAGGCAACGCGTCGGGGCGGGAGAGGAGGAGGGCGCCGCGCGCGTCCTGCAGGAGGCCGCCGCGCGGGGACCGCGTGAACACCAGCAGACCTTCCGGCGCCGCCATGCCCTGTTCCAGATGGACCGCGCCCTGCGCGCCGCCCGTGCCGGCGACGCCGGCCTGGCCCGCCGGCTGGTCCGTCCCTTCCGGGACGACGCCGACGTCCGCCCCTGGGCCCTCTACGCCGAGGCCCTGGCCGCCGAGCAGATGGGCGACCACGAGAAGGCGGTGGCGGCGGCGACGACGGGAATGCACGACGCGCCCGCCTGGTCCGATCTCTACCTGCCGATCCTCCAGTCGGCCCTGCTGGCGACCGGCCGCTACGAGAGGGTCGTCCCCATCCTCGAGTCGGCCTCCCGGGCGCCCGACGCGCCGCCGTCGCTCTGGATCGCCCAGGCGATGCTCCACGAGAAGGTGGGCCAGCGCGAGCTGGCGGTGCGACTCCTGGAGGAGAAGGCAGCCGATCCGCGCCTGACACCGGCCCTCGCGGCCCCCCTGCTGCGGATCCTCGTCCAGGACCTGCCGGACTGCGACTTCACGCGGGTCTGGTCCGCGCTGCACCTGCCCGAGGCACTCCACGTCTGGCGCTGTCGCGCCTGCGACGCGCGCTACGACCAGGTCCGCCTGTTCTGCCCGCGCTGCCAGGCCGTCGGCGAGATCGTCCCGGTCACGGGGGAGGCGGTTCCCGCACCATGAACCGGCGAGCGAATGGTCAGGGGCAAGGGTCGGCGGCAGGTCGCGTCTTCGTGTTCGTGATGCTGGTGTCCCTGCTGTCCGCCGCCATGGTCAGGGCGGCGCGGACCGTCCACGACCTGCCACGCCTGTTCGCCGCCGGCCGCTACGACGAGGCCGTCGCCGTGGCGGACAGTCTCGCCGGCGCCGGCGACCGTGGCACGGAACTGCTGTGGTGGCGGTACCGCCTGGCGACACATCCCGACGCGGCCCGGCGGCTGGCTCTCGAGCTGCTCGACCGCCAGGACCTGGCTCTCGCTCGCCGGCAGGATCTCCTGCTGGACCAGGCCCGGCAGGCCCTCGCCACGGGCGATCCCTCCCTCTGCCTGGACATGCTGGACCTGCTCCACGACACGGGCACCGCGCTCTCCCCGGGGCACGGACTGCTGGCCGGCCTCGCCCACGTCGCCGCCGGCGATCGCGAGGCCGCCCGCGACGCCCTGGCTGCCGTCACCCCCGGGGAGGCGGACTTCTGCTGGGCCCGCTGGCTTCTGGGAGACCTGGCCCGGGAGGAGGGTGACCTCGCCCTCGCCCGCCACTACTGGGAGAGCGTCACCCGCCACGGCCGGCCCCCCTGCACGCCGGAGATCCTGGCCTCCCTCCACGAGCTGGAGCGCCTGGCCGATCCGGCCGCCGCCGACCGCCTCGCCTCCCGCCTGCGGCGCGACCACCCGGGCTCCCTGGCCCTGCTCAGGTTGCCGCCCCCGGCCGTCCCCGCCGTCGCGCCGCCGGCCGCCGCGGAGGACCGGGGGCCGGCGGTCGAATCCCGCCCGACCGTCGCCGGTGTCGCGGTGCAGCTGGCCGCCTTCCGGGACCGCGGCCGGGCCATCGCCTTCCGTCACCGCTGGGCGCCGGAGCTGGGCGCGCTGCGCCTGGTCACCGGACGGGACGAGGCGGGCGACGTCGTCTACCGGGTCCGCTCGCCCCTGTTCGCCGATCGGCGCGAGGCAGCGGAGACGGCCCGTCTCTGGCGGGAACGTTTCGGCCTCGCGCCCATCATCGTCAACGAGCAGCCATGACCGCACGCCGCGCCAAGCCCGCCCGCCTGACACCGATGCTGGCCCAGTACCTGGAGATCAAGGGACAGCATCCCGACGCGCTGCTGCTGTTCCGCATGGGGGACTTCTACGAGACCTTCTTCGACGACGCGAAGGTCCTGGCCGAGGTCTGCCAGGTGACCCTGACGACCCGCGACCGCAACAGCGACCATCCCGTCCCCCTGGCTGGCGTGCCGTACCACGCCCTGGACACCTACCTGGCCCGTCTTCTCGAGGCCGGCCTGACGGTCGCCATCTGCGAACAGGTCGAGGACCCTGCGACGGCCAAGGGTCTGGTCCGGCGCGAGGTCGTCGAGGTCGTCAGCCCCGGGACGGCCACCGCACCGGAGCTGCTGAAGGACGATTCCGGCCGCTACTGCCTGGCCTTCCTGCCGGCCGCGGAGGGGGAGGAGGCCGGCTGGGCCCTCCTGGACGCCTCGACCGGCGACTTCCGCTGCGGGGCAGAACCGGTGACCCTGGCCTCCCTCTGCGAGCGGCACCCCGTGCGCGAGGTCATCGTCCCGGAGACGGTGGCGGAGGACGACCTGGTCCGCTGGCGCCAGCAGCTGCCCGGCCTGGTCGTCCATCCCGTCAGCGCCGCCTGGTTCCACCCCGCCTTCGCCGCCGAGACCCTCACCCGGCACTTCGGTGTCCGGACCCTCGACCCCTTCGGCCTCGAGCCGGAGCGGCACGATCGGCCCATCGCCGCCGCGGGGGCGGTGCTGCGCTACCTGTCGTCCCTGTCGCGGCGCCGGCCGGACCAGGTGACGACCCTGCGCCTCGCCGAGACTGGCAGGCGGCTGGTCCTGGACGAGGAAACCCTGCGCAACCTGGAGATCTTCCGCACCTTCCGCGGCGAGACGGGGGAGGGGACACTCGTCCACCACGTCGACGCGACGCTGACCCCCATGGGCCGGCGCCTGCTGGAACGCAGGCTGGCCGAACCGTCGACCGACCTGCAGGACCTGGCGGCATGGCACCGCGGCGTCGCCGCCGCCGTCGACGACCGCGAGTGGCGCCGCAAGGTCCGGGAACTGCTGACCGGTCTGGGCGACGTGGAACGGGCGGCCGTCCGCGCGGCGGCGGGGCGGCTGGGGCCGGCGCGCCTGCGCGAGCTGGGCCTGGCCCTGGACCGTCTGCACGGGATCGCAGCCGCCGTCGGGGAGGAGGACCGGACCGCCCATCCCGCCGTCGCGTGGGCCCGCGAGCTGCCGGACCTGCGGCCGCTGGCCGGCCGGATCGTGGGAACCCTCGCCGAGCAGCCCCCGGCCACGCTCAAGCCGGGGGAGATGATCCGTCCCGGCATCGACGCGGCCCTGGACGAGGCGCGCGCCGTCGCCAGCGACACCCGCGGCTACCTGGCGCAGTTGCAGGTCCGCGAGAGGGAGCGGACCGGCATCCCGACCCTGAAGATCGGCTTCAACAAGGTCTTCGGCTACTACATCGAGGTGACGAACCGGCACCTGGACAAGGTCCCCGCCGACTACGTCCAGAAGCAGACCCTGGTCAACGCCGCTCGCTTCCACAGCGACGAGCTCAAGCGGGCCGAGCAGACGATCCTGACGGCGGAGCAGACGATCGAGGAGCGCGAGACCGCCATCTACCGGGAGCTGCTCCAGGGCGTCACCGACCACCTGGAGGAGATCCGCCGTGCGGCCGACCTGGTCGGCAGGATCGACCTGCTGTTCGCCTTCGCGGAGATCGCCGAGATCCGCCGCTGGTGCCGCCCCGTCTGCGACGATTCACTGGTCCTGGAGATCACCGCCGGCCGGCACCCGGTCGTCGAGGCCCTGCTGGACCACGACTTCATCCCCAACGACACGGCCCTGGACGCCGACCGGGAACAGATCGTCCTGCTGACGGGCCCCAACATGGGCGGCAAGTCCACGTACCTGCGGCAGGTGGCCCTGATCACCCTGCTGGCCCAGGCCGGCAGCTTCGTCCCCGCGCAGCGGGCCCGCATCGGGATCGCCGACCGGATCTTCACCCGCGTCGGGGCCAGCGACAACGTCGCCCGGGGCCAGTCGACCTTCTTCGCCGAGATGAGCGAGGCGGCCCGCATCCTCCACCAGATGACCCGCCGCAGCCTGGTCATCCTCGACGAGGTGGGCCGCGGGACGGCCACCTACGACGGCCTCTCGCTGGCCTGGGCCATGACCGAGTACCTCCACCACGACGACGGCCCGCGCCCCAGGACGATCTTCGCCACCCACTACCACGAGCTGACCCGGCTGGCGGAGAAGCTGCCCCGTCTGCGCAACTACCAGGTGGGGGTCCGGGAGTGGGAGGGCCGGATCGTCTTCCTCCACACGGTCCAGCCGGGGGCGGGGGACCGCAGCTACGGGATCCACGTGGCCCGCCTGGCGGGCGTCCCCGAACCGGTCCTGCGCCGCGCCGAGCAGATCCTGGCCGAGCTGACCGACCAGGACGAGCACTTCCTTGATCCCGCTCCGGACGGCGGCTGGTCGCTGGCCGCCGACGGCGGCGCCGGTCACGCCGCCCAGCTCTCCCTGTTCAGTGAACCCGAGCGGGATGCCCTGGAGCAGCTGCGCAGCGTCGACCTGGAATCCCTCAGTCCCCTGGACGCCTTCCTCTGGCTGGTCCGGATCCGCCGCTCCCTCGACCGCGGGGAGTGAGCTGCCTCTTTCCGCTGCAGCGACGCGCCATCCTGCCGATGCTATCATGTGACGAAGGAGGTCACACCGGTGCCCACGCGACACCTCGTGCTGCTGCTGCCGGGCGAGTCCGAACTCGCGCTGCTCTCCCGCGTCCTGCCGCGGGAGGACCTGCGCGTGCTCGGCATCGTCGAACCGCGCGGCGAGACGACGGCCGCGACGATCGCCCGCATCCTGGAGCTGCCCGTGGCGATGACCCTCCAGGAGCTGGATCCGCCGCCCGGCACCGTCTGCATCGTCCCCGAGCAGTGGCGGGACGACGCGGCCGCAGCCCTGCTGGCGACGGCCTCGGGCTGCGCCGTGACGACCGCCGACGCCTTCCTGGCTACGGAACTGGCCGGTGGCGAGGAGCAGTCGCCCCGGCCCCGGTCCCACGTCGACGGCTTCCCGCTGGAGGTGGAGGCGCTCATCGCCGAGCTGGCCGCGGCCACCGGCGCCGGCAGCGCGTCGGTCATGCTCCTGCAGCCGCGGCTCGGCGTCCTGCTGGTCGCCGGCGCCGTGGGCGTTCCCGACCGGATCGTCCAGCGGACCTGCCTGCCCCTGGGGCAGGGGCTGGCCGGCCGTGCCGCGGCCACAGGCAGCGTCCTGCGGGTGACCGGGCCCCATCCCGGCGGACGCAACGACCCCGCCCTCGCCGAGGCGATCTGCCACCCGATCCGCCGGCAGGAGAGGGTCGTCGGCGTCGTCAACCTGGCCCGGCACGAGGGAGACCCCGCCTGGCGCCTGGACCCGGTGGCCGCCGTCGCCGAACGGGAGGTGGCCCTGGCCGAGGCGCTGGCGGCCGTCGCCGGACAGACACATCTGCCCGGCCTCTCCCTGGACCTCCTGCGCGACGAGATGAGGGAGCTGCGGCGGGCCACGGGCGACGTGGCCGAGACCCTGGCCGCCTGGGCCGGCCTGCTAGCCGTGGCCGCCGGGTGCGAGCAGGCGGCCTTCGCCATCCAGGGCGACACGCAGCTGCTGGTGGCCGAGGGCGATGCCGACGGCAGGATCCGGGCCGTCCAGCTGCCGCCGGAGGGATCCGGCTGGGAGGATCCCCTGGCCGGCAAGCCGTGCTCCACGTTCCACGCCGACGAGGACGGCCGGCTCACCCTGGTCTACCTGCCCCTGGATCCCGACGGCCGGCGGGCGGCGGTGGCGCTGACGTTCGCCGATCCCGCCTCGGCCCACCGGTTCCGGCTGGGAGCGGAGCCGCTGCTGACGCTGCTCGAAGATCAGCTGGCCCTGCTGCTGGCCACCTCGCCGCGGCCGATCGTCCCGCCAGCACCACCGGCCGGAGACGCCCGGACGACGGAGCGCCCTGAGACCGCGGCTCCCGACGACGGGGAGCGTCCGGACGAGGCCGGCGCCGAGATCCTGCCGCCCGGCGAGCTGGCCGCCCGCCTGCAACGGGAGCTGGATCGCTGTCGGCGTTATCATGTGGGTTGCGGTGTCATCGCCCTGCAGGCCGGACCGGCCGCCGACGCACTGGCGCCGTTGCTGGCGGCGACCCTCCGGTCGACCGACCTGCTGGCCGTATGGCCGGACGGCCGGATCGTCGTCGTCACCCCGGAGGAAGGCCAGCAGACCGACCGGGTCGCCCGTCGCCTGGCCGCCGTGATCCGGGAGCGGCTGGGATTGCCCGAGACGCCCCGCAACGCCCGCGCCGTCCACCCCGGCCGATTCGCCGACGCCTCCGCCCTGCTGCAGCACGTCCTGTCCGCCACCGATCCCGAGGTGGGGCCGCAAGGTTGACGCGGGCCCCCCCGGTTCGTTATCGTGTCGCTTCCGATCGCTCCACCCGAACCTGGACGACCATGACGACGAAGCAGCGCACGCCCATCCGGATCCTCGACAGCGCCTCCATCGACCGCATCGCCGCCGGCGAGGTCATCGAGAGGCCCGCCTCCGTCGTCAAGGAGCTCGTCGAGAACGCCCTCGATGCCGGCGCCCGCAACCTCAGGATCTCCGTGACGGCGGGGGGCACGGCGTCGATCGTCGTCGAGGACGACGGCCACGGTGTGCCCGCCGACGAGCTGCCGCTGGTCTTCGAGCGCCACGCCACGAGCAAGATCGTCTCCGCCGCCGACATCCTGCACATCGACTCGTTCGGCTTCCGTGGCGAGGCCATGGCCAGCATCGGCTCGGTCAGCCGGACGACCCTGCTGTCCCGCACCGAGGACGAGCCGGTGGGGGCGTCGATCCGGATCACCGGCGGCGAGATGGAGCGGCGCGAACCGGCCCCCCGCAACCGCGGCACGACGGTCACCGTCGAGGACCTCTTCTTCAACACGCCGGCCCGGCGCAAGTACCTCAAGTCGACCCAGGCCGAGAAACGCGCCATCGTCCAGCTGGTGACCGGATTCGCCCTGGCCTACCCCGAACTGCGCTGGACCCTGGTCTGCGACGGCACGGTCGTCTTCGACCTGCTGCCGGTGGACTCCCTGCCGATCCGTGCCCGGGACCTGCTCGGCGCCCAGGTCAGCGAGCACCTGGCACGCTTCTCCCGCGAGGAGGGGGGGATCGTCATCGGGGGGCTGGCCTCGCGTCCCACCCTGACCCGCAACAACCGCGGGCAGCAGTTCCTCTACGTCAACCGCCGGCCCGTCAGCAACCGGACGCTGGCCCAGGCCGTCCAGCAGGCCTACCGCGACGTCATCCCGCCCGGTCGCCATCCCGTCGTCATCCTGTTCGTCCAGGTGCCGCCGGGGGAGGTGGACGTCAACGTCCACCCGGCCAAGACGGAGGTCCGCCTCATGCTCGAGCGGCACATCTTCGGGATGATCGTCACCGCCCTGCGCGAGGGGCTCGACCTGCGGGCCGATCCCTCCTTCCAGCGCGCACCGGAGCTGCCGGCCGGGACCGGGATCCCCGGTCCGCTGCAGTCGCGGGCCGAGGCCTGGCAGCAGGAGTTGCGGGAACGGTTCGGCGGCGGTGGTTCGAAGGCCGGCGCCCAGGCCTCCCTGTTCGGACCGGATCCCGCCGTTCCCGCACCCGCCGAACAGGAGCCGGAGTCGCCGGCGGCGCCCGCATCCCCGGCCCTGCACGGCGCGCCGTTCTGGCAGCTCCACCGGACCTACATCTGCACCCAGACACGGGGCGGCCTGCTGATCATCGACCAGCACAACAGCCACGAGCGGATCCTCTACAACGAGGCGAAGCGCGCCCTGGCCGGCGGCGAGTTCCGGCTGCCCGTGCAGCAGCTCCTGTTCCCCGTCCACCTGGAGCTGACGCCCCAGCAGGTCCAGGTCTTCCAGGAACACGCCGGACACCTGGAGCGGCTGGGCTTCCTGGTCCAGCCGTTCGGGGGCCAGTCCATCCTCGTGCAGGGAATCCCCTCGGCCCTGAAGAACTGGAACGACGGCCAGCTGCTGCTGGACATCCTGGACGAGCTGGCCGATGCCGGTACGGCCGGCAACGCCGACACCGACGCGCTGCTGGCCAGCTTCTCGTGTCACGGTGCCATCAAGGCCGGCACGCTGCTGACGGTCCCTGAGATGCAGCACCTGGTGGACAAGCTCTTCGCGACCGACACCCCCTTCTCCTGCCCCCACGGCCGACCGACGCTGATCCAGTTCTCCCTGGCGGAGCTGGAA
The DNA here is from genome assembly GCA_964436825.1 of uncultured Fibrobacteraceae bacterium. Taxonomy (GTDB): domain Bacteria; phylum Krumholzibacteriota; class Krumholzibacteriia; order LZORAL124-64-63; family LZORAL124-64-63; genus CAYTEO01. The sequence continues at coordinate 51,310 of CAYTEO010000002.1, forward strand.
CAGAGGTTCGGCCGCCGCTGAGATGGTCCCGGCACCCGGCAACCAGCCCCGGAGCTGCCCGGTCCTGGTCGGTCCCACCGCGGCGGGCAAGACGGAGCTGGTCCTGCAGCTCGCGCGCCGGTTCCCCTTGACGGTCGTCTCCCTGGACAGCCGGCAGATCTACCGCGGGCTGCGCATCGGCACCGCCCAGCCGACGCCCGCGGAACGGGCGGCGTGCCCGCACCGGCTGGTCGATTTCCTTTCGCCGCTGCGGACCTACTCGGCCCAGCAGTTCCGGCGCGCCTTCGCCCGCGTCTGGCGCCGGGAGCGGCGGGCCGGGCGGGTGCCGTTGCTGGTGGGGGGGACCGGCTTCTACCTGCACGCCCTGCAGGAAGGCCTGCTGCCGGTGGAGATTCCCGAAGGGGCGCTCGTGGCCCTGCGCGCCGAACTGGACCCCCTGCCGGACCGGGAGATCAGGGAGCGGCTTCGCCGGCTCGATCCCGAGAGCCACCAGCGGATCGCGCCGGCGGACCGCTACCGCAGCCAGCGGGCCGTGGAGATCGCCCTGCTGACCGGCCGCCCCCTCTCGGCGTGGCGCCGGGAGCAGCGACCCCGGCCCGTGCTCGGTCTCCGCTTTCCCGTCGTCCGGCTCGAGAGGCCGGTGGCCGAGCTGGACGCGCGGATCGCCGCCCGCACCGGCGCGATGCTCCGCGCCGGCTGGCTGGAGGAGACACGGCACCTCCTGCAGCGGTATCCCCCCGACTGTCCCGGCCTGCGGACCCTCGGCTACGCCCAGCTCGTCGCCCACCTGCGGGGGGAACTCTCCCTGGAGGAGGCCCGCGGGGAGATCGTCCTGCGGACCCGGCAGTACGCCAAGCGCCAGCGGACCTGGTTCCGGCGCCTGGCGGTTGTCGCCGCCGGTCCGCCGGAGGCGCCGACCGTCGTCCGCACCCTGTCGCGTCTGCTGGAGGAGGCACTCGAAGGTTGACAGCACCGCGGCGGCCGCACTACATTGCGCACCGCAGGGAGCGGGCTTAGCTCAGTTGGTAGAGCATCAGCTTCCCAAGCTGAGGGTCGCGAGTTCGAGTCTCGTAGCCCGCTCCAGCGACGCACCTCCCCAGCGGGTTGCCGATGCGGCGACCCGCTGTTTCCTTGTCGCCAGGCAAGCGCGACACGACCGGAGGTCGACCCGTTGATCGAGCTCGTCCAGCCCTTTCCGAGCCCCCTGGACCGCCGCCACGCGTGGCAGCCCGGCGACGCCGTCGTCGCCGTCGACGACCAGCCGGTCGAGGACATGCTCGACCTCTACTACTACATGCCGCGGGGCGACGTGATGACCCTGACGATCGCCCGGCGCGACGGCAGCCGGGTCCGGGTCGACCTGGAGCCGTGGGCCCTGGACCAGGTCACCAGCTGCTTCGCGGCCATGGAGTTCAAGACCTGCGCCTGCAACTGCGTCTTCTGCTTCGTCGACCAGAACCCCGCCGGGATGCGCCAGAGCATCTACGTCAAGGACGAGGACTACCGCCTCAGCTTCCTCTACGGCAACTACATCACCCTGACCTCGCTGGGCCGTCGCGGGATCGAGCGGATCCTGCGCCAGAGGATGTCGCCCCTCTACGTCTCGGTCCACGCCACCGACGTCGACGTCCGCACCCGGATGCTGGGCATCAAGCGGCGGATCGACGTCCTGGAGATCCTGGGCCGGCTCGTCGACGGCGGGATCGAGGTCCACACCCAGATCGTCCTCTGCCCCGGCTGGAACGACGGCGGGGTCCTGGAGAAGTCGATCCGCGAGCTGGCGGCCCTCCACCCGGGAGTCGCGTCGCTGGCGATCGTCCCGGTCGGCCTGTCCGCCCACCGGGAAGGGCTGACCCGCCTGGAGCCGGTGACGCCGGCGATCGCCGCCGCGACCATCGACCAGGTCGTTCCCTGGCAGGAGCGGATGCGGCGGGAACACGGGGCGACCTTCGTCCACCTCAGCGACGAGTTCTACCTGCTGGCCGGCCGCCCGCTGCCGCCCCTGGAGCAGTACGACGACCTGGCCCAGCTGGACAACGGGATCGGCCAGACGGCCCTGCTGCGGGAGGCCTGGGCCGACGCCCTGGCCGCCCTGCGCGAGGAGGGAGCGCTGCCCCGGCGCCCCGTGACGATCCTGACGGGCCGGCTGGGGGAGGAGGCCTTCCGGCGCCATCTGCTGGAGGCGCTGGAAGGTCCCGGAGTGCCGCCGGTCTTCGTCCGGGGGATCGAGAACACCTTCCACGGCGCGTCGGTGACGGTGGCGGGCCTGCTGACCGGCGGCGACGTCCGCCGGGCCCTGTCCGAGCTGCCCGACACCGCCCCTCCGGATGTCCTGCTGCCGCCGCGGATGTTCAACAGCGACGGGGTGACCCTCGACGACCTGACCCTCGAGGACATCGCCAGCGGCCAGTCACGCCGGCTGCACGTCCCGGACGAGGAAGGGCTCGTTGACTTCTGGGCCGCGATCGCCTAGGTTGGACGCCGCGACGTATCGCTATCGCGTCAACTTCATCGTATCCGGTCAGTTAGAGCCGGCACTGCAAGCTCCGCACGAGGTACGACATGGCGACCCGCACCGTGGTCATCGTCGGCAGGCCCAACGTCGGCAAGTCCACGCTATTCAACCGGATCGTGGGGCACCGGCGCGCCGTCGTGCACGAGACGCCGGGGGTCACCCGGGACCGGATCGTGGAGCTGACCGACTGGGCGGGTCACCCCTTCTGGCTCGTCGACACCGGCGGCATCGTCCCGTTCGGCGAGGAACTGGGCCAGTTCGACCGCCTGGTGACCGAGGTGGCCCACCAGGCCATCGCCGAGGCCGACGTCGTCATCTTCATGGTCGACGGATCGGGCGGGCTGTCCACCTGGGACGACGCCATCGCCGAACACCTGCGCCGCAGCGGCAAGCCGGTCGTGCTGGCCGTCAACAAGGTCGAGAAGGAGATCGACCGGATCGGGGTCGCCGAGTTCTACTCCCTCGGCCTGGGCGACCCGATCGGCATCAGCGCCCTCCACGGTCATGACATCGGCGACCTGCTGGACCGGGTCGTCGCCGGCTTCCCCGCCGCGGAGACGCCGGGGCGCCCCTGCGACTGCCACGTCGCCATCGTCGGCCGGCCCAACGTCGGCAAGTCGAGCCTGCTGAACCTGCTGGTGGGCAAGCGCGAGGCGCTGGTCAGCGAGATCGCCGGCACGACCCGCGACGCCGTCCACACCGACCTGCGCTGGCGCGGGCGGACCCTGCGGCTGATCGACACGGCCGGCCTGCGGCGCAAGTCGCGGGTCAAGGAGGCGGTCGAGTTCTTCAGCAACATGCGGACGCTGCGGGCGGTCGAGCAGTGCGACGTGGCCGTCCTGATGGTCGACGCCGCCGACGGCCCGGTGACCCAGGACGCCAAGATCGCCGCCCTGGCCCACGACGCGGGCAAGGGGATCGTCGTCGCCTTCAACAAGTGGGACCTGGTCCCCGACAAGGACGCCAACACCCACCTGAGGGCCTGGGAGACCTTCCTGGACGAGGTCCCCTTCCTGGGATACGCCCGCTGGCTGACCATCTCGGCACTGACCCGGCAACGGGCCGGCCGGCTGCTGGAGATGATCTGGGACGTCCACCAGCAGCGACTGCAGCGCGTCGAGACCAGCGAGCTGAACGACTTCCTCCAGTCGGTCGTCGACCGCCAGCCACCCCGTTTCCACGCGGGGGGCACCGGCAAGATCTACTATGCCGCCCAGATCGGTGTCGCGCCGCCGACGATCGTCCTGTCGGTCAACCAGCCCCGTTTCTTCGACCGCAGCTACGTCCGCTTCCTGAACAACCGGATCCGGGAGAGGTACGGCTTCGCCGGTACCCGGATCTTCCTGAAGCTCAAACAGCACTAGGAGGGGTCCATGCTGCTGATCGCCGTGCTCATCGTGGCCTACCTGCTGGGAGCGGTCCCCTTCAGCCTCATCGTCGCCCGCCGGGTCCGGGGGATCGACCTGACCCGTCACGGCAGCGGTAACCTGGGCGCCACCAACGTGTTCAGGACCCTGGGCCCGGTCTGGGGCATCCTCGTCCTGCTGTTGGACATGGCCAAGGGTGCGGCGGCGGTGGCCCTGATGACGAGCGTCACCGCCTCCTGGCCGGCCGGGCAACCCACCCCGCTGCACCTGCCGCCCGACGTCTGGCGGATCCTGGCCGGGTTCATCGCGGCGCTGGGTCACACGCTCTCGCCGTTCGTCGGCTTCCGGGGCGGCAAGGGGGTGGCGACCACGGCAGGCTCCTTCTTCTTCCTGGCGCCGTATCCCATGCTCGTGGCCTTCATCATCTTCACCGTCGTCGTGGCGACGACGCGGATCGTCTCCCTGGCCAGCCTGAGTGCCGCCTCGATCCTGCCGCTGGCGGTCTTCTGGTTCGAGCTGCGCAGCGAGGACTTCTCCTGGACCATCTTCTGGTTCACCCTGGCCATCAGCGCCTGGGTCATCGTCAAGCACCGGGCCAACATCCTGCGGCTGCTCTCCAACCAGGAGGCGCCGCTGACCACCGCCGCTCCGCCCGGCGCGGAGCCCCCCGCACGGGAAGGGGAGGAGGAGGAGGAGGAGTCGTGAAAGCCGCCATCCTGGGCACCGGCAGCTGGGGCACGGCCTTCGGCCGGCACCTGTGCGCCCGTTGGGACGAGGTCGTCCTGTGGGGGATCGAGCCCTCCCAGGTCACCGCCATCAACGAGCAGCACGTCAATCCGGCCTACTTCCCCGGGATCGTCCTGCCGGAGAGGATGCGCGCGACCCTCGACCTGGCGGAGGCCGTCGCCGGCGCCGACGCCGTCTTCGTCGTCGTTCCCAGCCAGGTCGTCCGGGAGACGGCCCGCCGGCTCGCGCAGGCGTCGCCGCCCGACGGTGTTCCCCTGATCTGCCTGAGCAAGGGACTGGAGCTGGCCACCCTCTCGCGCCTGAGCGTGGTCCTGGAGGAGGAGGCCGCCGTCGACGCGTCCGGCGGCCGCCATCCCGTCGGGGTCCTGCTAGGTCCCAGCCATGCCGAGGAGGTCATCGCGGAGCAGCCCACGGCCGTCGTCCTGGCCGGGCGGGGAGAGGGGTGGCTGCGCTGGCAGCAGCTGCTCAGCGGTCCCAGGTTCCGCATCTACACCAACCCCGACCTGGTCGGCGTCGAGTTCTCGTCCGCCTTCAAGAACGTCATCGCCATCGCCGTGGGGATCTGCGACGGCCTCGGCTGCGGCGACAACACCCGCGGCGCCCTGATGACGCGCGGCATGCGCGAGCTGGCCCGCCTGGGAATCGCCATGGGCGGGCACTTCGAGACCTTCTACGGGCTGGCCGGCCTGGGGGACATGGTGACGACCTGCACGAGCCACCACTCCCGCAACCGCAACTTCGGCGAGGCCGTCGCCCGCGGCGAGCACGATCCCCAGTACCTGGCCGACCACAGTGCCCAGGTCGTCGAGGGAGTCCCGATGACCAGGGCCGCGTTGAAGTTGAGCGAGAAGCACGCCATCGAACTTCCCATCACACGCGAGGTTCACGATGTGCTATTCTCCGGCAAGGATCCCCGTGAGGCGGTCGCCAACCTGATGGAACGCGCCCTTCGCTCGGAGATGGAGTAGCCGATGGCCGAGCTGCCGGACAAGCTCTACTACACGATCCGCGAGGTCGCCGAGCACTGCGGCGTCGAGCCCCATGTCCTGCGCTACTGGGAGACCGAGTTCCCCCTGCTGCGTCCCAGGAGGACACGCAGCGGCAGCCGTGCCTACCGCCGGCGCGACATCGAGCTGATCGCCGAGATCAAGGAACTGCTCTACGAGCAGGGGTACCGTATCGAGGGGGCCCGACGCGTCCTGCGCGAGCGCCACCGGCGATCCCCCCAGCCGCCCCGCCAGCAGAGCCTCCCGTTCGCGGAACTGGGCCACGCCGACCGGCTGGACCGGATTCGCGAGGAGGTACGGGAGATCCTGGAGCTGTTGCGGGAGATGGCCCCTCCCGGTGTCACGGGGACGGCCACCCCGGATGGTGTGCAGCCGTCCCGCGAGCGGTGAAAACACCCTTGTCGCACGGGGCCGGGCGTATTAGATTGGGCCCGCGTCCGGGGACCCGCTCCCCGGACGCCCGACTGGTCGGGGCGTGGCGCAGTCCGGTAGCGCACTTGCATGGGGGGCAAGGGGTCGCCGGTTCAAATCCGGCCGCCCCGACCAGCACCACCTCTTCCTCCCAGTGCCACCACGGCGACGGGTGATCCCCCATGGACAGCAGACACATCCTGGTCACCAACGACGACGGCATCTCCGCCCGGGGCATCGAACTGCTGGCCACGATCCTGTCCGAGATGGACGGGATCCGCGTCACCGTCGTCGCCCCGGCCCACCAGCAGAGCGCCACCAGCCACGCGCTGACCCTGCGCGACCCCTTGCGCTACAGCAAGGTCGCCGAGGGACGCTATGCCGTCACCGGCACCCCCACCGATGCCGTCCTGGTGGGCGTGGAGCACCTGCTGCGCGACGACCCGCCGGACCTGGTGCTCAGCGGTGTCAACCACGGCTCCAACATGGGGGAGGACGTCACCTACAGCGGCACCGTGGCGGCCGCGCTGGAGGGGGCCATCCTCGGGCTGCCGAGCATCGCGCTCTCCTGCACCAGCCACCATCCAGTCCACTGGGAGGACGGGGTGGCCGAGGTGCTCCGCCACTGGCTGCCGGACCTGATGGAGGTCCGCTTCCCGCGTCCCGCGGTCCTGAACGTCAACATCCCCGATCTGCCCTGGTCCGGGATCCGCGGCCTGCGCGTCGCTCCCCTGGGGAGCAGGCGCTACCACGATGTCATCACCGAGCAGCAGGATCCCCGCGGGCGGCCCGTCCTGTGGATCGCCGGCGACGGGCCTGACTGGGAGGAGATTCCCGGCAGCGACGCCATCCTCTGCCGCCAGGGCTACGTCGTCGTCACGCCCCTGCGGGTCGACCTGACCGACCGCGACGTGCTGCCCGAGCTGGCCGGCCTCGACCGTGACCGTCCCGTCGCCGCGACTCCGCGGGAGGAGCGGACGTGAAAGACTACGCCGTCGCCCGCCGTCGCATGGTCCAGCAGCAGCTCGTCCCGGCCGGCGTGACCGACGAGCGCATCCTGTCGGTGATGGCCGAGATCCCCCGCCACCTGTTCGTCCCGCGGCTGCTGCGCCCCCGCGCCTACGAGTCCTGTGCCCTGCCCATCGGTTACGGCCAGACGATCAGCCAGCCTCTGATCGTGGGCCTGATGAGCATGCTGCTGGAGCTGCGGGGCGACGAGAAGGTCCTGGAGGTGGGGACCGGCTCGGGGTACCAGGCCGCGATCCTGTCGCGCCTGGCCGACCGCGTCGTCACGGTGGAACGGATCGAGCCGTTGGCCCTGCGTGCCGCCCGTCTGCTCGCGAAACTGGGGATCGACAACGTCGACGTGCTGACCAGCGACGGAACCCTGGGCATCCCCGAGGAGGCCCCCTTCGACGCCATCATGGTCACGGCCAGCCCGGAGCAGCTGCCGTCCGAGCTGTTCCACCAGCTCGCCGAGGGTGGCCGCCTGGTCATTCCCATCGGCCCTCCCGACTCCCAGATCCTCTACCGCTACCACAAGCGGGAGGGTGAGCCCGTCATCGAGCGCTCGCTGCCGGTGCGGTTCGTCCCGCTGCTGTCCGGCGTCGTGCGGGAGGACGACGATGCGTGAGGCCATCCTCCAGTGGGCGCAGACCCTGCCGCCGCCGCTGGCCGTCTTCCTCATCGCCACCCTGCCCGTTTTCGAGTTGCGGGGGGCCATCCCGTACGCGTATTCTCCCCTGGCCGGCCACTGGGGAAGTCTCCACCCGCTGCAGACCTGGCTGGTGGCGGTGGCCGGGAACTTCGTGCCGGTCGTCCCTCTGCTGCTGCTGCTGGGGCCAGTGGAGCGGAACCTGCGCCGGTTCCGCTGGATCGATCGGACCCTGGACTGGTTGTTCCGGCGGACCGAGAGCCGCAGCGCCCTGATCCGGCGGTACGAGTCGATCGGCCTGATCCTGTTCGTGGCGATCCCGGCGCCGATGACCGGCGCCTGGACCGGGGCCATCGCGGCCTATATGTTCAGACTGCCCTTGCGATTCGCCGTGCCATGTATCATCTTGGGCATCGCTTTGGCGGGCGTCGTCGTGACGCTCGTCTCGATGGGGGTCCTGCACCTCTGGTCCGTGGCATGAGGACCGCACCGCAGGATCCCGTTCTCGGTTCCGGTCGGGGCGTAGCGCAGTCCGGTCAGCGCACCTGCTTCGGGAGCAGGGGGTCGGAGGTTCAAATCCTCTCGCCCCGACCACGGATCCCCTCTCTGCTGTTGCTGTCGATCCTCCTGCTGATCACCGCCGTGAGCGCCTCGGCCGCGAGCTCCGCGTGGTACGTCGTGCGCAAGGGGGACTACCTCGGCCGGATCGCCGAGCGGACCGGCACGACGGTCAGGGAACTGAAGCGCGACAACGGGCTGCGCGGCGACATCATCTATCCCGGCCAGAAGCTGCGCCTCGACAACCCCCTGCACCGCCGTCGGCGGCGCGACCTCCGCTGGCTCACCCCGGTCCGGGGCAGCCACCACCGCATCCTGCGCCGCTTCGGGACCCAGCGCCGCGAGCGCCTGGCCATCCGTCGCACGGGCACCGACCTGGCCGTCCCTGCGGGCACCGCCGTCCGTGCACCGGAGACGGGCGTCGTCCGCTACCTGGGCGAGCAGGACGGGTACGGGCTGATCCTCATCCTGGAACACGGGGCCGGCTACGCGACGGTCCTGGGGCCGTTCGACCCCGGGAGCCTGAAGGTCGAGACCGGACAGGTGGTCCTGCGGGGTGATCCGCTGGGGGAGACGGGACCGCCCGCCGACGGCAACGAGCCGTACCTGCACGTGGAACTGCGACGCGACAACGAGGCCGTCGATCCGGGCCCGCTGCTGCCCTGACCGCGACACCGACCAGGAGGTAGACCATGCCCTGGCGCCAGCGCATCCGCGCCGTCCCCGACTTTCCCAAGCCCGGCATCATGTTCCGGGACATCACGCCGGTGCTCGAGGACCCGGTCGCCTTCGCCGCTGCCGTAGCGGAGATGGCCTCCCGTGTGGCCACGCTCCAGTGGGATCGCGTGGCCGCCCTGGAAGCGCGCGGTTTCCTGTTCGGCGCCCCCCTGGCCCTGCACTTCGACCGGGGCCTGGTCCTGTGCCGCAAGCCGGGCAAGCTGCCGCGGGAGGTCGCCTCGGTCGACTACGCCCTGGAGTACGGCACCGCCGGCCTGGAGATCCACACCGACGCCCTGGCGTCCGGCCAGAAGGTCCTGGTCGTCGACGACCTGCTGGCCACGGGCGGGACGGCGGCGGCGGCGGGGGAGCTGATACGGAGTCTGGGCGCCGAGGTCGCCGCCTACCTCTTCCTGGTCGAGCTCGAGGGCCTGGGGGGGAGGGAGAAGCTGACAGACGCGCCGGTGATTTCCCTTGTCAACCTGCCGGGCTGACCGTAGCTTTCCGCCGGATCACATCCCCGCTGGAGGTGCCCCAGTAGCTCAGTTGGATAGAGCACTGGTTTCCTAAACCAGGAGTCACAGGTTCGAGTCCTGTCTGGGGCACCAGCGTTCCCCGCCTCACACCGGATCGTCCGCCCTGCCCGCGAAGGCGATGAAGCCGTTGCGCTGCAGCGTCACCAGGAAGAGCCAGACCCTGTCGGCCGCGTCCCGGGCATCGTCGGGGAAGGCGGCGACGAAGGCGCCGACCAGTTCCCCGATGCAGGTGCGGCCGTCGACACGGCGCCAGAGGAAGGTCCCGCGGGGGTCGAGCCGGACCCGGACGTGGGCCCGCTCTTCCGGCAGGCGGGGCTGCAGCCAGCGCGCCGCCAGCCCGCCGCGGAAACGGGGGACGAGCAGTTCGTCCCGGTCGGGATCCTCCGTCGCGCGGCTGTCCACAAGGCGCACGGGGACGAGGGCGGAGACGTCCTTCCCCGCCCAGGGGGAAGAACGCCTCCGCGACGGCAACAGGCGCGACAGCAGGCTCATCGACGACCGATCCCTCGCAGCGGTGTCGTGATCATGTACCAGAGCAGCACCACCAGCGCCAGCAGGCCGAGTCCGTTGGAGACCAGCGGGATCCCCGTGTCCAGCGAGGGCAGGGTATTGCCGGCCGCGGGACGGGCCGCCTTGACCCCGGTCAGCACGAGCGCCATCAGCGCCTCGCCGGCCACCAGGCCGCTGGCCAGCAGGATCCCCTTGTTGTCGCTCTCGATCTGCTCGGCGGGGGAGAGGTCGCGGCGGCTGCGCAGGGCCTGGGTGATCGCCTTGGCGATGCCGCCGACGAAGATGGCCGCCGTCGAATAGAACGGCAGGTACATCCCGACGGCGATCAGCATGGGCGCCGGCGCCCGGATCAGCAGCAGGGCGAGCCCCATGAAGATCCCGACGATGACCAGGGGCCAGGCCATGTCGCCCCCGACGATCCCCTTGGCCAGCATGGCCATCAGGCCGGCCTGGGGGGCCGGCAGGGCATCCGACCCGATGCCGCCGCCGTAGCGGTCCAGCAGCATGATCGGGATGATCATCACCGACGCCGCCGTGACGACGCCGATCATCTCGCCGATCTCCATTGAGCGCGGCGTGCCGCCCAGGATGTGTCCCACCTTCAGGTCCTGCATCATGTCGCCGGCCACGCCGCAGGCACAGCAGACGACGGCGGCGACTCCCAGGACGGCCGTCACCCCGGGATCGCCCTTGACGCCCACCACCAGCAGCAGCAACGCCGCGACGATCAGGGTGGAGAGGGTCAGGCCGGAGATGGGGTTGTTGGACGACCCGATCAGACCCACCAGGTAGCCGGCGATGGCTGCGAAGACGAACCCCGCGAATCCCATCACCAGGGTCGAGACCAGTGCCCCGATGATCTGCCTGGTCAGTCCCAGGTCGCTCTGGGCGCCGCTGTGGATGAAGTAGAAGTAGAGGAAGAACATGGCGATCATCCCGATCCCGACGCCGATGAAGATCAGCTTGAAGTCGATGTCACGGCCGGTGCGGGGGACGGCGTCGCCGGATTTCCCGGTACTGATGTCCGAGAAGGCGCGGCGGATCCCGCCGATGAGCTGGTCCTTCATCTTCCACAGCGTGCTCACGGCGCCGACGAGCATCCCGCCCACGGCGATCGGTTTCACGTAGCTGGCGAACACGTACTTCGCGAGGGCGATCGCATCGGGAACCTGGGGATCGGTCGCCACGATCTTCTGCATTCCGGAGGGGTCGAGGTACATGATCAGGGGCACGAGCAGTCCCCAGGCCAGCAGGGCGCCGCAGAAGGTGATGGCCGCCAGCTGCGGCCCGATGATGTAGCCCACGCCGAACAGGGCGCCCGAGATACCGGGACTGGTCAGCACGAGGCCGCCCTGGCCCTGGTGGGTGAAGAAGCTCGTCTTGCGCTCGATGAAGCTGACGGCGCTGTGGCCGAAGCGGATGAAGGTGCTCCAGCCGGTCCGCATGACACCGAACTCGCCCAGGGCCAGCACGAAGGCGCCGATCAGCCCGCTCTGCAGGACCATCCGCGCCCCGGCGCCGCCCTCCTGGCCGGCCTTGTGGATCTCGGCGCAGGCCACCGACTCGGGGAACGGCAGGCCGGATTCCTCCACCAGGATCCTGCGCAGCAGCACGACGAACAGGACGCCCAGGACACCGCCGACGAGCATGATGGCCGTCGAGTCGAAGTAGTCGAACTCCTCCCAGACGCCGGCGATCTTGAAGGCGGGGATCGTGAAGATGGCGCCGGCCACCAGCGCCTCGCCGACCGAGGCGATCGTCCGGGTCAGGTTCTCCTCCAGGATCGATCCCCGCATGACCCTGAGGGCCGCCATCCCGATGACCGCGGCGGGAAAGGTGGCCGCCACGGTCAACCCGGCCTTCAGGCCGATGTAGGCGTTGGCCGCGCCAAGGACGACCGCCATGACGACACCCAGCAGGACCGCGCGCAGGGTGAACTCGGTAGGGGACTGGTCGGCGGGGACGAACGGTTCGTAGTCGTACTTCCGACCGCCCAGCTCGGCATCACCGCTCATGCTCATGCTCCTTCCCTTGAACCTGTAGGCGGAACGCGTTCGGACAGGAGAGACTACCACGGGGTGTCAGGGGGCTCAACATGGGTGTTGTCAGGTCGTCACCGGATCGTTTATCGTGCCCCAAAGGAGGGCAAGGCCATGACAAGAGCTACGGGATACGATGCAAGGGAACGCTGGCTGGCGGCGGTCTGCTACCTGGGTCCCCTGGTCCTGTGGCCGCTGCTGACCGAGCGTCGGAAGAGCCCCTTCCTGGCGCGACATTGCCAGCAGGGATTCGCCCTGCTGTTCGCCGAGTTCATCGCCTGGCTGCTGCTGATCCTGCTGGACACCACCATCGGCAAGATCCCCGTCCTGGGATTCATCGTCTCGCTCGTCCTGCACCTGCTGGTCGGGCTGGTCGCCCTCGTCCTGTCGATCCTGGGATTCGTCAGGGGACTGTCGGGAGAGTCGTGGCACATGCAGATCCTGGACGACCTGGCCGATCGCATCCCCGTCACAGCGAACGTTCCCGAAGCGCAGGAACCCCGCGAATAGGCGCAACTTCTTGCCAGGAAAGGGGATGTGGCGCGCGCCTCGAGAACTGCGCATAATGTATATTATGTCAAGTTGACCCCGCTCGAAACCACACTCTCGCCACGATCATGTCATGCGGTGATGGATACGATGAATCTCTCGATGGCCTGCGTCGGTGGCATCCGCGAGAGCTTGATGTCCCGCTCCAGGTCCACACACGCGTTCAGGGCGCTCGCGCGTCGACGATCTCCCCAGCGTCGCGCGACCTCGACGGTCTGGCGGACGGCGTAGGCCGTGATTCCCAGCGTCGAGGCGATCTGCTGCTGTGACAGGCCTTCCTCCAGCAGGATTCCCACGGCAAAGACCTGCCTGATCCGCCAGGCCAGCAGTGGCGCCAGCTCGTTGACGTCGCGACCCTCGGCCAGGAACCGGTGCAACAGGAGCAGGCTGGCCGGGGTCCGACCCGGTTCCAGGCTGCGGATCAGCTCGAAGACATCGACCGACCGCCGCGCAAGCAGGACGTCGAGTGAGGCCTGCTTGAGGTCCGCATCCTCGTCCTGGAGCAGGGCCAGCTTGTCGATCTCGTGCTTGAGCTGCTGGAGGTCGTCACCGACGAGCTCGATGAGCCGATCGACCTGTTCGCCAGTTAACGTTACCTTGGCCTGCCTGGAGAACCGGGCGACCCAGTCGCCCAGTTCCCGCTCCTGGGGGGAATCGACGGCATAGACGACCCCCATCTGCTTGAGCTGCTTGACCCACGTGCGTCGACCGTCGATCTGGTCGGCATCGAGGACGAGGGTCGTGCCCGGCGCCGGAGCGCCTGCGTAGGCGACGAGCCGCTCCTGGCCCGCAGCGTCCCCGACCAGGTCCTGGGCGTGGCGGACCACGATCACCTGCCGGGAGACGAACATGGGCAGCGACAGCGCCTGCTGCAGGACGGCGGCCAGGTCGTGCTGCTGTCCGTCGAACCTCTGGAGCCCCAGCCCCTCCCCCTGTTCACCCAGCACGATCCGGCAGATCGTCGCGACGATCCCCTCCTTGCGATGCGCGTCGTCGCCGTGGAGCAGGTAGAAGGGCCTGACCTGCCCGCCCTTCAGCTCGTCGCGCAGTCTGGCGACGTCGTCGGTGCCGCGCCCGCGAGGCCGGGCCATCACCAGTCCTCCACGACGGCGGCGACGATGTCGCGGACGATCTGCGCGGCGGCCTCCTCGCGGGCCGTCTGCTCCGTCGTCCCGTTGGGGTCGTCGAGGATGAAGTTGCCGGTGCCGGTGAAACGCTTCCTCTCGAACAGCGCCTCGCCGGTGGCCAGGTTGCGGAAGGTCAGCTGGACGGCGATCTGGACCTGGTACTCGTCGACCTGCAGCTCCGAGGTCGTGAAGACCGGGCGACGGCGATACCCGATGACGGCGCCGCTCAGCTCGGACTGGGCGTCGTCCAGATCGACGACCTTCAGGGTGTTGTCGTCCTGGAGGGAGGCGATGATGGCCTCGGTCAACTCGATCTCGATGTCCGGTTCGTTGGAGCGGTTCTCCAGGTAGGGCACCGCGACACGGCGGATGGACTGGTCGATCCGTCCGGAACGGGTGGAGTAGACGCCGCAACCGGTGATCAGCAGCGAGAGCAGGACGGTCGCCAGCAGCGTCGGACGCGGTCGGAGGTCATGCATCGATCCGGTACTCCTTGAGACGGTAGCGCAGCTTGTCCCGGTTGAGGCCGAGCAGGCGCGCCGCGGCGGACTTGTTGCCGCCTGTGCGGGCCAGCGCTTCGCGTATCAGCCGGATCTCGAGGTCGACCAGCAGGTCCTCGAGATCGCATCCCTCGCTCCACTCCCCCGCCAGGGCCCTCTGCAGGCGCAGCAGGAGCGGGTCGTCCGTGCGCGGCGACGGACCGTCGCCCAGGCGGAGCTCCGCCGGTCCCAGCCGGTCGACGTCACTGAGCAACACCGCCCGCTCCAGGACGTTCCGCAGTTCGCGGACGTTGCCCGGCCAGGAGTGGGCACGCAGCAGCTCCAGGCCTTCGGCGGTGAACCCGGCGATCGCACGGTTGAACTGTGCGTTGAAGATCGTCAGGAAGTGGGTGGCCAGCGGTTCGATGTCCTCCGGGCGTTCGCGCAGCGGCGGCACCTGGAGCGTCACCACCTGGAGCCGGTAATAGAGATCCTCGCGGAAGCGGCCCGCCGCGACCATGGCGCGCAGGTCCCGGTTCGTGGCGGCGATGAGCCGGACGTCGACCCGCACGTCCCTGACACCGCCCACGCGGCGGAAGGTCTGCTTCTCCATGACGGACAGCAGCTTGGCCTGCAGGGGCAAGGCCATCTCCCCGATCTCGTCCAGGAAGAGGGTCCCCCCGCTGGCGAGCTCCAGCAGTCCCGGCTTGGCCTGGTGCGCGTCGGTGAAAGCGCCCCTCTCGTGGCCGAACAGCTCGCTCTCGAGGAGGTTCTCGGGCAAGGCGGCGCAGTTCAGTTCCAGCATGGGGGCATCGCTGCGCGGGGAGACGGCGTGGATCATGTGCGCCAGGACGTCCTTCCCCACTCCGGATTCGCCCTCGATCAGGACCGTCGTGCGGTCGCTGTCCCCCAGCCGCCGGATCGTCTCGTAGACGGACTGCATGGCGGGCGCGCTGCTGAGCACGAACCCCGCGGCGCCGGGCAGCGACCCCTGTTGCAAGCGCAGCCGGGCCAGGTCGCGCTGCTGGCGGTGCTGTGCCAGGGCGCGTTCCAGGGCCAGCAACAGCTGCTGGGGATGGAACGGCTTGGGAAGGAAGTCGGTGGCCCCGGCGCGCATGCAGCGGACCGCCGTGTCGATCTCGCCGTGGGCCGTCATGACGATGACGACCGTCCCGGGCAGCGATCCCCGCAATTCCCGCAACAGATCGAGACCGTTGCCGTCGGGCAGGACGAGATCGAGCAGGATGGCGTCGGGCGCCTCCCGCCCGGCCGCCGCCAGGCCGTCGTGGGCTGTTCCCGCCGTCGTGACCGCGTATCCCTCCCCGGACAGCAGCGTCGCCAGGAACGAGGTGACGGCGGGCTGATCGTCGATAACGAGCACGGACGGCATGGGTTCTGGTTCTCCCGGACGGGTGATCGCCTCGCGGTTCGACAGCCGGCATTATGGGCCAGAGCGCAGCGGGGCGCAAGCGGGTGTGCGACCGGTGGGAGGAATCGTCAGTGGGCGCCGCGGCCGGTGACGACGACCCGCAGCGTCAGCAGCAGGACCCGCAGATCCTCGCGCAGGCCGAGCCTCCTGATGTAGAGCCGGTCCAGGGCCACCTTGCGGCGCACCGATCCCATGTCCGTGTCGTAGCCGTTGACGACCTGGGCCAGTCCCGTGATGCCGGGCAGCACGACGAGCCGGTCACGGTAATGGGGCACCTGCTTCTCCAGCTGACGGATGAAGCAGAGGCGTTCCGGGCGGGGACCGATGACGCTCATCTCCCCCTTCAGGACGTTCCAGAACTGGGGGAACTCGTCCAGCCGCGTCCGCCGCAGGAACCGGCCCACCCGGGTGACGCGGGCGTCGTCGGGAGTGGCCCAGCGGGGTCCATCCTGCTCGGCGTCGATGCGCATGGTCCGCAGCTTGTGGATGCGGAACGGCCGTCCCGGGTAGACGATCCGGCGGCGGTCCCTGGCGACGGTGCAGTCGTGGGACCGGCGGCGCCGGCGATCGATCCCGATGCGAACCTGGGAGAAGAAGACCGGTCCGGGCGAATCGAGCTTGATCGCCACCGCCAGCAGCGGCAGCAGGACGAGGAAGACCGACAGTCCCGCCAGCGCGATGACGATGTCCAGCAGGCGCTTCGGCCAGCGCATGTAGCGCAGATGCCGCTCGGTCAGCAGGTCATCGCCCGGGTCGACGCGCTGTTTCGGGATCCTTACGATACTTGGCTGGATGTACTGTCGGCGCTGCTGACGCAGCTGACCTGGGATCGATACCACCGTCGCCCCCGTTTCCCCCCGACCGGTACGTTTGCATATAGTCATACTCAATAACCGACGCCCACGAGTTTACAGCAAACTGAGCGGAAGATCAAGTGCCTTTGGGACAAACACGCGCGTTGACCCTGTTCGGATGCGTACAGATCAGGCCCCCGGTTGCCGGTAGAGAGGCGCGCCGGGCCGGTGGCCTGCTTTCACGGTCTGGAGAGACGATCGAGGGCGAAGGCCACCGTGGCCGCTGTCGTCAGCGTCCCCAGGATGATGGGGTAGGCCGTCCGGAAGAAGCCTGGACCACTCCGTTCCACCTTGACCGTGTCCCCCGGATGGACCAGGGGGTTCCCCTGGGGGTCCCCCTGCTGCAGGAACATGGTCAGGTCGACCCGCTTGGCCTGGTAGCCCCCGGCGGGGTCCACATGGACCCACCAGATCTTCTTCAGGTTGCCGTCCTCGAGGGGAGCGCCGGCCAGCATCAGGACCGACAACAACGGGGTCGGCTCCTTCAGCAAGTAGGTACCCGGCGTACGGACACTGCCCAGGACCTGGACACCTGCCTCCGGCGTGACGTGCATGGGCGCCTCACCGGGTACGATGACGGTATCGCCTGGTTTGAGGGTGACCGCTGTCTCCTGGTCCGCTGTGCCCGAGAGAAAACCGGTGAGATCGTGGACCTCGGTCGTGCTTCTTCCGCCGACCACCCGCACGACGCGAACAGCCTCGAGACGGGCGTCTGGCTGGGGACCGCCAGCCTCGCGCAGCACGTCCCAGAGTGTCGGTGGCCGGCTGAAGGTGTAGCTGCCGGGCTGGACGATCGCCCCCATGACGTAGACTCGCAGGGCGTTGTACTCGACGATCGTCAGGGTCAGGTCGCGGATGCTCGGGTTGAACAGGCTCAGCTTCTGGCGCAGGAGCTTCTCGGCCTCACGGAGGGTCAGGCCCCCGATGGTCACCTCCCCGACCAGGGGAACGACGGCCGTGCTGTCCGGCCGGACCGTCAACTGCTGGTCCAGGGACGGCTGCTGCAAAACGTTCAGCTGGAGCACGTCCCCGGGGCCCAGCCGGTAAGCCGACTCCGCGGACGGCAGCGTCGTCTGGGCCAGGGAGCCGCAAGCCGACAGCAGAACGAAGAGCAACGGCAGGATCAGCTTCCTGTTCATGGACGCACTCCTTCGTCTTTCGCCCTGGCCAGCTGCTCCCTGTACCAGGCAACCGTCTTCTTCAGCCCCTCGGCAAATCCGACGACGGGCTCGAAGCCGAGCACTTCCCGGGCCAGGGAGATGTCGGCCTGGGAGTGCGGAACGTCGCCGGGCCGCGGCTGTCCGTGGATCGGTTCGATGTCGGTGCCGGCGAAGCGCTGGATCGTCGCGTAGAGCTCGTTGAGGGAGATGCGATCCCCGCAGGCGATGTTGACGGTGACGCCGCCCGGCGAGTCCGCCTCGGCGGCCAGCAGGTTGGCGTGGACGACGTTGTCGACGTAGGTGAAATCGCGGGAGAAGGTCCCGTCCCCGTTGATCGTCGGGGGCTCCCCCGCCAGCAGGCTCGTGATGAAGATGGGGATGACCGCGGCGTACTGGGAGCGGGGATCCTGGCGGGGGCCGAAGACGTTGAAGTAGCGCAGGCCCACGCAACTGAGGCCGAACAGCTCGTCGTAGACCTTCAGGTAGAGCTCCCCGACGTATTTCTGGACGGCATAGGGGGACATGGGTTCGCAGCGCATCGACTCCCGCTTGGGTAGCGCCGGCGAGTCCCCGTAGGCCGAGCTGCTGGCGGCGTAGACGAAGCGGGCGACACCGGCCGCCCGGGCCGCCTCGAGCATCGTCAGCGTGCCGTCGACATTGTGCCGGTGGGAGGTGACCGGATCGTCGACGCTGCGCGGGACCGAGGCGAGGGCGGCCTCGTGGAAGACGACGTCGACACCATCGCAGCATTCACGGGCGGTCTGCGGATCGGTGATCGACCCCTCGACGAAGGTGATGGCGTCCCGGACGGCATCCAGGTTCTCCAGCTTGCCGGTCGAGAGGTTGTCCAGGACGATGACCCTGTCCCCTCTTGCGACCAGGGCGTGGACGATGTGGGAACCGATGAAGCCGGCACCGCCGGTGACCAGACAGGTACGCATGCCGTTCCTTTCCCCCCGCGCGGTCAGAGCCTGACCAGGCGTTCGCTGTCGTGACCCGCCAGGGCGTTGCGAGTATCGATGACGGAGATCCCCGTCTCCAGCAGCAACGTGTGGTCCACCACCCTGTGCGGGGTGACGATGACCGCCGCGGTGTAGCCGGACAGGACCTCCACGTCCCAGCGGTCCAGACGCTGGTAGCTGATATCAGCCGCGTCGGGGCCGACGTGGGGATCGTACCAGTGGACCTCGGCGCCGCGGGCCGCCAGCAGGGCCATGATATCCAGGGCCGGGGACTCCCGCACGTCGTCGATGTCCGGCTTGTAGGCCACGCCCACCACCAGGATCCGGCTGCCGCGCACGGGCAGGGAGCGGTCGTTGAGGGCCTCGGTGACCAGGGTGACCACGTGTCGCGGCATGAAGCCGTTGATCCTGCCGGCCAGCTCGATGAAGCGCGCCTCGGCACCCACCTGCTTGGCCTTCCAGGAGAGATAGAAGGGATCGATGGGGATGCAGTGGCCTCCCAGCCCCGGTCCCGGATAGAACGGCATGAAGCCGAAGGGCTTGGTGCTGGCGGCGCGGATGACCTCCCAGACGTCGATGTCCAGGGCGCTGCACATCAGGGCGATCTCGTTGACCAGCGCGATGTTGACGCTGCGGAAGGTGTTCTCGAGGAGCTTGACGGTCTCCGCGATCCGGGCATTGCTGACCGGGACGACCGTGTCCATCACCTGCTCGTAGAGGGTGGTGGCGGCCTCGGTGCAGCGCGGCGTGACACCGCCGACGACCTTGGGGATGTTCCGCGTCTGGTAGACCGGGTTGCCCGGATCGACCCGTTCGGGCGAGAAGGCCAGGTGGAAGTCCTCCCCCACGCGCAGGCCCGTCGCCTCGAGGCGCGGGAGAATGACCTCCTCGCAGGTCCCCGGATACGTCGTGCTCTCGAGGACGATCAGCATCCCGGGGTGCAGGTTGGGAGCGATGGCCTCCAGGGCGGAGGTGATGTAGGAGATGTCCGGATCCTGCGTCTTGCTCAGGGGCGTCGGGACGCAGATGTTGACGCTGTCGCACCCGGCCAGGACGGAAGCGTCGGTCGTGGCCCGGAAGTGGCCTTCGGCGACGGCGGCAGCGACGGTCTCCTGCGGAACGTCCAGGATGTAGCTGCGGCCGGCGTTGAGGGCCTCCACCTTCTGTTCGGAGAGGTCGATCCCGACGACATCGAAACCGGCCCGGACGTACTCCATGGCCAGAGGCAGGCCGACGTAGCCAAGACCGATGACCCCCAGAAAGGCCTCCCTGCTCCTGAATTTCTCGCTGAGCTCCATGTCATACTCCGTGATGTTGTCGCTACCGCCGCGCATGCCATTGTCGGTAGTCGCTAACATGGCATGAGAGCGATCCGCCTTCAAGACGGCAGTTTCAGGTTCGATAGCTCCCGGCGATAGCGCCGCAGATCCTGCCGGGCCTCCCGCAACTCGCCGATCAGCCGCCAGAGGCGGCGGGCGGCCAGCAGGATGGCCACGGCGATGAATCCCAGGACCGCCGGTTCCACCCAGCCGGCCAGTCGCTGGCCGTGGACCTGGAAGAGCTGGTGCATCGTGCGGGCGAACAGGGCGAAGGCGACGAGCAGGCCGGCCTGCAGGACCAGGGTGATGCCGAGCCGGACGATCTCCTCGCGGCAACGCAGGTACTGGCGCAGGATGAAGGCGTCCGAGTCTCCGTCGAATCGAGGGCGGAACGGGTGGTCACCCTGCCTCGTGCGGCGGGATCTCCTCGTAATCAGCATCGGTGATCTCCTGCTGGGTGAGCCTATCCAGGGAGGGATCGCGAGCCGTCGGGTCGTCCCGCTCCTCGCTTTCCCGGGGTGGCGGCGGCACACGTCGCCCCGGACGGACCAGCCGCCAGAGCCACCAGCCGATCAGGAGCCAGAACAGAAATCGCCACATGGTCCTGCGGGGTGAGGTTGGAAAAGGTGGTACGCCCGACAGGATTCGAACCTGTGACCTCTTGCTCCGGAGGCAAGCGCTCTATCCAGCTGAGCTACGGGCGCACCCGGGACACGCAAAGTATGTCCGCATCGCCCGGGTTGTCAACTCCCATTGCCGTCGCCGGCGGCGACACGGGTGCGTCCGGCCAGCAGGCGGCGCGCGTGGGCCAGCGTCGCATCGCCCCCCTCCTCGCCACCCAGCAGGCGGGCGACCTCCCGGACCCGCTCCTCCCCGTCGACCGGGACGATCCGCAGGACGGTCCGGCCCCTGCGCGTCGTCTTGCGGGCGCACCAGTGGCGATCGCCGCGGACGGCCAGGGTGGCCAGGTGGGTGATGCAGATCACCTGCCCGTCCCCGGCCAGCCTCCGCAGGAGTTCCCCGATGGCCGGGGCAGTGTCCATGCCCACGCCGGCGTCGATCTCGTCGAACAGCTGCAGGACGGGCGCGACCCGCTCTGTCCGCTCGGCCGTGATCCCGAGCAGGAGGCGTGAGCGTTCCCCGCCCGAGGCGATGCGTCCCGCCGGGCCGGGTGCCTCGCCGGGATTCATCCCCACCAGCAGGTCCACCCGATCGGCTCCGTGACGGGCGATCCTGCAGGCCACGTCGCCCACGACCAGTCCCTCGTTGCCGGTCGCCTCCTCGGGCGTGACCTCGAACCGGAGCTCGAGGTGGGGCAGGGCCAGGGGCCGCAGGGTTTCCTGGAGCCTGGCGGCCACGCGGCCGGACGCCTCCTGCCGCCGCCGGCGCAGGCGCAGGGCCGCCTCGCACAGCACGGTCGCCGCCTCCTCCCTCTCCCGCTCCAGGCGCGCCAGCTCGGCGTCGGAGTCGCGGTAGCGCTCCAGTTTCCGGGCCAGTTCCTCGGTCAAGGCCAGCAGCTGCGTCGTGTCCCGCCTGTATTTCCGCTGCAGCTCCTGGTAGAGGGCCAGGCGCTCCTCCAGCTCGTCCAGTCCGGTCGGGTCGGCGTCCCAGCTCTCCCGCAGGCGGTCCAGCTCGAGGACCGCCTCCTGGAGCCTGGCCTCGGCGTCCCGCAGCAGGCCGGCGATGGCCTGCAGGCGCGGACTCTGGGCCGCGATCCGTTCCAGCAGGTCAGCCGCGCCGCCGTCCAGGCCGGAGACCGCCGCTTCCTCCCCACCCAGGCGGTCCCAGACCGCGGCCAGGGTCTCGGCCACGTTGACGGCGTCGCGCTTCAGGGCGATCCGCTCCCGCAGCCTGCCCTCCTCCCCGGGATCCAGGGCCGCGCCGCTGAGCTCCTCGTACTGGTAGCGCCACAGGTCGAGCTGCTGGCGCGCCAAGGCCAGCTCCTCGCGCGCGGCCGCCAGCTCCTGTTCGCTCTCGCGCCAGCGTTGCCAGGCGTCGGCCACCTCCCGGCGCAGCGGCAGGGCGTCGCCCAGTTCGTCCAGCAGGTCCCTGAAGAAGCCGGGGCGCTCCAGCTCGCGCTGCTGGTCCTGGCTCTGGACGGAGACGAGCAGGGGACCGATCTGTCGCAGGACGGCCAGGGAGGTCGTCAGCCCGTTCAACAGGACCCTGTTGCGCCCCTCGCGCCGGATCTCCCGCCGGACGACCAGCAGGCCGTCCTCGGCCAGCGGCGCCCCGGTCCTGGCCACGGCACCGGCGATGTCTGGCCGGTCGGAGAGGTCGAAGACGCCCTCGACCCGGGCCTCGCCGGCACCGGTGCGGACCAGTCCCTTGTCGACCTCCCGGCCGCCGAGGGCCGCGATCGCGCCCGCGAGCATCGACTTGCCGGCGCCGGTCTCCCCCGTCAGGACGGTCAGGCCCCGGCTGACGGGCAGGACGAGATCCTCCACCAGTCCCAGGTCGTGGATGCGCAGCTCGAGCAGCATCTCAGGTCCGGCGCCGGCGGCGCTTGATGGCGCCCCACTGGAGCTTGTGACGCATGGCACGCAGGAAGTCGCTGCGCGGGAACTTCACCAGGAGGACAGGGCGTCGCGCCTTGCGGTAGACGATCCTGTCGTCCCGCTCGAGGCTGAAGGCGATCTGTCCGTCGGCCGTCAGGGTCGCCCCCTGCCCAACCTCCAGCAGGCGCAGCTCGATCCGCTTCTCCTCGGGGACCAGCAGGGGGCGGATGGCCAGGCTGTGGGGACAGATGGGAGTGACCAGCAGCCCCTGGACGGCCGGGTGGACGATGGGACCGCCGGCGGACAGGTTGTAGGCCGTCGAGCCGGTGGGCGTGCTGACGATCAGGCCGTCGCCGATGAACTGGCCCAGGGTCGCCTGGTTGACGCGGACCTGCATCGTCAGGGCCCGCGGCAGGGAGCCCATGTTGACGACGATGTCGTTGAGCGCCTCGGTGCGGGTCACCTCCCGGCCGTCGCGCCTGACGACCGCCGACACCCGGGAGCGCTCCACGACCTGGAACTCCCCGGCCACGAGCTGCCGGACGGCGTCGGCCTGCTCCGTCACGGGGACATCGGTCAGGTAGCCCAGGGAGCCGAGGTTGATGCCCAGCAGGGGGACCCCCGTGTCGCCCAGCAGCCGGGCGGCCCGCAGCATCGTGCCGTCGCCGCCGTAGACGATGACGACATCGCAGCGTCGGCCGAGCTGCTCCGTCGCTGCGACGGGCAGTCCGGCGGCGGGCCCGCCATTGGCCAGGTCCTCGGTGGCCAGCAACCCGACACCCTGCTCGGCGCACAGCTCGCGCAGGTTCGCGATGGCGTCGTCGATCTCCGGCTTGTCCGGGTTGCCGAACAGGCCGAGCGTGCGCACTGGTTCGCTCATGGCGGCTCCTCGGAGGGTCAGCCCCGGGCCGCGGCCCGGTCGCTCGCGTTCGCGATCCGCAGCCACGTCCGCCGGACGGTCTCGGCGACGGATCGGGCCTGCAACCCCAGCTCCCGCAGCAGGTCGTCGCGATTGCCGTGCTCCACGAAGTGATCCGGCAGACCCAGGATCCGGACGGGGACCAGCGGTTCTTCAACGCGGGTGCTCTGCCACTCCAGGACGGCAGCCCCCAGCCCCCCGACGATGCTGTTCTCCTCGAGGGTGACGACGAACCGGTGGGTGTCGAACACCTCGGTCAGCAGCTCGTCGTCCAGCGGCTTCAGGAAGCGCATGTCGACAACCGTCGGGGCGATGCCGCCCGCGGCCAGGAGTTCCGCCGCTTCGGTGGCGACGGCGACCATGCTGCCGGCCGCCAGCAGGGCGACCCCTTCTCCCCGGCGCAGGATCTCCGCCCGTCCGATCGGCAGGGGTTGCACCTCGTCCAGCAGTGCGACGCCCGGCGAGGCGCCGCGGGGATAGCGCAGCGCCGACGGCCCGTCCTCACGCTGCAGGGCCGTGGCCAGCATCGCCTGCAGCTGCTGCTCGTCGCGCGGGGCCATCAGGACCAGGTCGGGCACCACCCGCAGGTAGCTCAGGTCGAAGGCGCCGTGGTGGGTCGGTCCGTCCTCCCCCACCAGGCCGCCCCGGTCCAGGGCCAGCACGACAGGCAGCCTCTGCAGGGCGATATCGTGGATGACCTGGTCGTAGGCCCGTTGCAGGAAGGTCGAGTAGATGGCGACGACGGGCCGCATCCCCTCGCAGGCCAGCCCGCCCGCGAAGGTGACGGCGTGCTGCTCGGCGATCCCGACGTCGAAGAAACGGTCGGGGAACTCGTCCCGGAAGCGGTCGAGCCCCGTGCCGGCCGGCATGGCGGCCGTGATGGCGACGATCCGCCCGTCCCGCCTGGCGGCCCGGACCAGGGACTCGCCGAACGCCGCCGTCCAGGTGGGCTGCGGTTGCGGCGCGGGCTGGACACCCACGGCCGGGTCGAACTTGCCCACGCCGTGGTAGCGGGTGCGCTCCTTCTCCGCCGGGCCGTAGCCCTTCCCCTTGCGGGTCATGACGTGGACCAGGACCGGCCCCCGGATCCGGCGCACGGCGCGGAGTGTCCTGATGACCAGCGGCAGGTCGTGACCGTCGATGGGGCCGAAGTACCGGAAGCCGAGCTCCTCGAACAGGATGGTCGGCACGACGAGCTGCTTGAGCCCCTCCTTGACGCGGCTGGCCAGCTCCTGGGCGCGGGCGCCCTTGGGGAGCCTGCCCAGCAGCTTCCACAGGTCCGCCTCGAACCGGTTGTAGAGCTGGCCGCTGGTGATCCGGGTCAGGTACTTGGCGATGGCACCCACGTTGGGCGAGATGCTCATGGCGTTGTCGTTGAGCACGACGATCAGGTCGGTGCCCGACTGGCCGGCGTTGTTGAGTCCCTCGTAGGCGATGCCGCCGGTCAGGGCTCCGTCGCCGATGACGGCCACGACGGCGTGGTCCTCCCCCCGCAGGTCCCGCGCCTTGGCGAACCCCAGCGCGGCGCTGATGGACGTGCTGGCGTGGCCCACCCCGAACATGTCGTGGGGGCTCTCGCTGCGCTTGGGGAAGCCGCTGATCCCTCCCGCCTGCCGGAGGGTGTGGAACCGGTCGCGGCGGCCGGTCAACAGCTTGTGGCCGTAGGCCTGGTGACCGACGTCCCAGACGATCTTGTCCCGGGGGGAGCGGAAGACATGGTGGAGGGCGACGGTCAACTCGACGACTCCGAGGCTGGCGCCAAGGTGGCCGCCCGTGCTGGCCACGGTCGTGATGATCGCCTCGCGCAACTCGGTGCAGAGTCGTTCGAGCTCGGTCGGTGTCAGTCGGGCCAGGTCCTCGGGCCCTCGCAGTCGCTCCAGCAAGCTGTCCATGGTTCCCTCTCGTTCAGGCGCCACGTGTCCACAACAGGTGCGCCAGCCGGAGCAGGCGTTCCGTGCGTGGGCCTGCCGGCAGGGTCCGTTCCAGGCGCCGGATCCCGGACCGGCCGCGTCGCTGCGCCTGCCGTGCAGCATACTCCAGTCCGCCGGTCGTCACCAGTGTCGCCTTGCCCGACGCGGCATCCTTGCCCGCCGTCTTGCCGAGCTGCGCGGTCGTCGCCGTGGCATCCAGCAGGTCGTCCCGGGCCTGGAAGGCCAGCCCCAGGTCGAGACCGGCCCGCTCCAGCTCGCGGCGAGCCGCTGCCGGGACGTCCGCCAGCAGCGCCCCGCAGACCAGCGGCGCGGCGATCAGGCGCCCCGTCTTGTCGAGGTGGATCCGGCGGACCGCGGTCGCACCCACGGCGTCGGCGCGGTCGGCCTCCATGTCCCGCATCTGTCCGCCCACCATCCCGGCCGGTCCGGCGGCGCGGGCCACGATACGCACCAGTTCGGCACCGTGGCGCCTGATCCCCGCCAGGATCTCGAAGGCCAGGGCCTGCAGGGCGTCGCCGGCCAGGATGGCCGTCGCCTCGTCGAAGGCGACGTGGCAGGTGGGCCGGCCGCGGCGCAGGACGTCGTCGTCCATGGCGGGCAGGTCGTCGTGGATCAGCGAGTAGGTATGGATCATCTCCAGGGCGGCGGCCGCCGCCAGGACGGAACGGCCAGGGCGCGGTTCCCGTGTTCCGGATCGACAGGCGGCCCAGGTCCACAGCAGCAGGATCGGTCGCAGCCGCTTGCCGCCGCCGAACAGGGAATGACCCATGGCCCGGCGGAGGCGGGCCGGCATGCCTTGCACGGCGGCCAGCTGGCGCCGGAGCTCGGTGTCGACGGCGCGGCGGGTCGAGTCCAGGTCCCGGCGCCACTTCTCCATCTCCCTGTCGACGGTCACTCCCTCTCCTCCGGGAAGGCCGCCTCCCAGGTGTTCTGCAGGAGCATGGCGATCGTCATCGGTCCCACGCCGCCCGGTACCGGCGTGTAGGCCCCTGCCCAGCCGTCGAGGGCCTCTCCGGCCACGTCTCCCACCAGGCGGTAGCCCCGCTTCGCGCCGGGATCGTCGACGCGGTTGATCCCCACGTCGACGACCACGGCGCCGGGTGCGATGTGCTCCCGGGTCAGGCTCGCCGGGCGTCCCAGCGCGGCCACGACGATCTCCGCCTCCCTGGTCACCGCCGCCAGGTCCCGGGTGGCCGAGTGGCAGATGGTGACGGTCGCGTCACCCGACTCGCCCTTGCGGGCCAGCAGCAGCGCCAGCGGTTTGCCGACGATCAGGCTGCGGCCGACGATGGCGACCCGCCGGCCCCGGACCGGGATCCCGTGGTGGCGCAGCAGGGCCACGATCCCGCGGGGGGTGCAGGGAACGAAGCGGGGCCGACCGGCGGCCAGCAGGCCCAGGTTCTCGGGATGGAAACCGTCCACGTCCTTGGCGGGGTCGACGGCGGCCTGGACGACGGCCGCATCCAGGTGGGGCGGCAACGGCATCTGCACGAGGATCCCGTCCCAGGCGGGATCGGCGTTCAGCGCCGCGATGAGTTCCAGCAGCTCCTGCTGCGACGTCGTGGCCGGGAGCTTGTGGGTGACCTGCCGGAAACCGACGCGCGCGCAGGCCTTCTCCTTGCCGGCGACGTAGACCCGGGAGGCGGGGTCGTCCCCCACCAGCACGACGGCCAGCCCCGGCTTGCGGTCCCGTGTCGCCACCGCCGCGGCGAGGGTGGCGAACAGCTCCTCGCGCAGCGGTTTCGCCTCCAGCAGCTTCGTCGTCGCGTTGGTCATGATCCACTCTCTCCCCTGAGGCGGCCGGCTCATCGCGCGTACGCCACGGCACGCGTCTCCCGCAGGACCATCACCTTGATCTGGCCGGGATACTCCAGCTCGCCCTCGACGCGACGGGAGATCTCCTCGGCCAGCAGGCTGGCCTCGGCGTCGGAGATCTTCTTGTGGTCGACCAGGATCCGAACCTCGCGCCCGGCCTGGATGGCGAACGACTTGACGACGCCCTCGAAGCTCTCGGCGATCCGCTCGAGGTTCTCGAGCCGCTTGACGTACTTGTCGATGCTCTCGCGCCGGGCTCCCGGACGGGAGGCCGAGACGGCGTCCGCGGCGGCGGTGATGAAGGTGTAGGGCGAGATGGCCTCGACGTCCTGGTGATGTCCCTCGACGGCGTTGATGATGACCGGGTGCTCCCCCATCTTGCGCAGGAGCTGCCCGCCGACCAGGGCGTGGGGGCCGTCGACCTCGTGGGAGACGGCCTTGCCGATGTCGTGGAGGAAACCGCAGCGCCGGGCCACCCGGGAATCGAGACCCAGCTCCGCCGCGATGGAGGCGGCGACGGCTGCCACCTCCTTGCTGTGCAGCAGGAGGTTCTGCCCGTAGCTGGAGCGGAACTGCAGGCGGCCGATGTAGGGCAGCAGCTGGGGATTGATCTTCTGGAGATCCAGTTCCAGGCAGGCCTGTTCCCCGATCTCGCGGATGGTCTCCTGCATCTCGGCCGTCGTCTTGGCCACGACGTCCTCGATGCGACCGGGATGGATCCGGCCGTCACGGATCAGCGTCTGCAGGGACTGGCGGGCGATCTCCCGCCGGACGGGATCGAACCCGGAGATGATGACGGCCTCGGGGGTGTCGTCGATGATGACGTCCACGCCGGTGGCCATCTCGAAGGCGCGGATGTTCCGCCCCTCCCGGCCGATGATCCGGCCCTTCATGTCGTCGTTGGGCAGATCGACGACCGAGACGGTCGTCTCGGCCACGTGCTCGGCCGCGTAGCGCTGGACGGCCAGGCTGAGGATCCGCTGGGCCTCGCGCCTGGCACGGCGCTCCGCGTCCTCGCGGATCTCCTGGACCTGCTTGGCGGCCGACATGCGGGCCTGGGAGATCATCCGGTCCATGAGGATCTCCCTGGCCTTGTCGGCGCTCAGCCCGGCGATCTGCTCCAGCTTGCGCATCTGCTCCGCGGTCAGCCGCTCCAGCTCCTCCTGTTGCTGCTTGACCTCCCCCAGCCGCTGCTTGAGCTCGACGTCGAGCTTCTCCAGCCGGGCCTCCTTGCGGTCGATGTGGGAGAGTTTCTGGTCGAGGCTGGCATCCCGCTGGTCCAGGTACTGGGTGCGCTTCTGGAGTTCCTGTCGCGTGGCCTCGGTCTCGGCCTCGAATTGGCGGCGAGCCTGGAACAGCTCCTCGCGGGCCTCCAGGCGCGCCGTCTTGACGATGTTCTCGGCTTCCTGGCGCGCCGATGCCAGGATGCTCTCTTTCTCCTGCCTGGCGTTCCCCAGCAGCCGCTCCAGGCGCTGCTTCTGCAGGAACCAGCCCAGCAGGAAACAGACCACGGCCGCCACGACAGCGGGCAGCCACATCATGGTCTGGGACATGATCCTCTCCTTCCGCCGGGGAAGGAGGAGAAAGGGGGCGGGTGTCCGGGGGCGATGGATTCCCCGCCGGGCCGTGTGGCCGGAAGCAATTGAACCAATTGCTTCAGGTGGGTTTCCTGTCCCGGGGCTCTGACTTCCCCTTCGGGCCTGTCATCACTCCCGGGAACACCGGAATCCCTGTGTAGGAGTGTTGGCTCAACTCGAACGACACATCACGCGCCAAGCAGGGAATCCCTTCGTCACATAGATCCTACAGCTGTTCCATCTCCCGGTCAAGCAGTGTCGCCATCTGGGTGGTGCGTTCCTCCAGCAGGGCCACGGTCTGCTGGTGCTGCTGGCGCTCGCGGAGCAGCTCGTCGGCCAGGTTGACGGCGGCCAGGATGGCCACCTTGCTGACCGAGACGAGGTCCGACTCCGACGCGATCTCGCGCATCTTCCTGTCGACGAGACCGGCCACCTTCTGGACATACTCCGGCGAGGCATCACCTCTGAGCGTGTATTCCCGACCGTAGATGGTCACCTTGACACTTTTGGGACCCGGCATCCGTTGGACCCATCCTGGTGACGGCGAAACAGCGCAGACCGTGTCCGCGACACGATCCGGTGTTACTCTAGGGCTTCCAGCTTCGCCAGCAGGCCTCCCACTTTCTCCTCGATCAACTTCCGTTTCTGTTCCATCTGCTCGAACTGTGCGATCTGCGACCGGGCGGCCTCGAGCTCCGCATGGGCCCGGTCGACCTCCGCCCGCAAGGAGGCGATCTCCTCCTCGAGGGCCGAGCGCTGCGTCAGCAGGCGATCGTTCTCCTGCCGCAATTCCTTGATCCGCTCAATGGCGGAGAGGACCTTCTGTTCCAGGATCTGCAGGGCATCATCCTGCATCTTGTCGTCCCCCTTCCGGTTGCATGACTCCATTCAAGCTTCACCAGAGGGACCGGGACCTCAGGACCGTAGCGTGACGCCCAGCCGGTCGGCCAGCCGCTGCGTGATCTGCGCCACGGCCCTGTCCACAGCCTTCCCCTTCAACGTACCCTTGGCCGACTGGAACTTCAAGCGAATTCCCAGGGCCGTCCGTCCCTCCGGGAGCGGATCTCCCTGGTAGTGGTCGAAGAGCTCCGCGTGGGCCAGCAACGGCCCGGCTGCCTCCTCGATCACGGCCATGACATCCCCGTAGACGACCCCCGGCGGGACCAGCAGGGAAAGGTCGCGCTTGGCGGCAGGGTGTCGCGGGAACGGTCTGTACGACAGCGGTTCTGGCTCCAGTGGCGTCTCCAGCAGCTCCCACTCCAGCAGGGCGACGGGTTCGTCGATCTCGTAGCGACGGAGCACGGCCCCGGCCACGGCGCCGATGGCGCCCACGGTCTTCTCCCCCACCTGCAACCGCCACTGGAGACCGGCCTGCAGGTAGGGCTGGGTGTCTGCCGGTTCCGCTTGCAGGGGCAGGCGCAGGCGCTCGGCGAGCTGGTCCACCAGCCCGCGCAGCTCGGCCACGCCGCCGGGGAGGTCGCCCCAGGCGGTGTCCCGGCGGCCAGCGACGGCGCACTGGAACGTCAGCGTCTCGTGAGGCAGGAGCTTCTCGTCGGGATGGCGTCCCTCCCGCCCGGACAGGGCAGGCAGGAAGGCCTTGCCCACCTGGAAGAGACGGATGGGAACGGGAGCGTCCGCGTTGAGATTGTGTCTCAGGGCCGCGAGCAGGGCCGGTGTGAGGGTCGTCCGCAGCAGGGTCTCTCCCCCGTGGTGGGGGTTGTCGACGGCCAGCATCTCCAGCCGCGGATCGTCCCCGGCGAGCCCCAGATCCAGGACGGCACGGCGCGAGGTGAAAGAGGAGGTGACGATCTCGTGGAACCCGACCGCCGTCAGCTGCCGCTGCAGGTTCGTGACGAGCCGCTCCCTCGGCGAGGGCGGCTCCGGCACACCCTGCGGGGGCCGGGGGGACGGGCTGACCCTGTCGTAGCCGCGGACCCTGGCCACCTCCTCGATGAGATCGACCTCGTCGGTGAGATCGCGCCGGAAGGAGGGGACGGTCACCATCAGCTTGGCGCGGCCATGATCGCGCTCGCTGGCCTGTCCCAGGGGCTGGCACTTCAGGCCGATCGACTGCAGGACCTCGACCGCCTCGGTGAGGGTGACCTCATCGCCCAGCAGGCGCTGGACCTGGTCGATGCGGAGCGTCAGCGGCTCCTGCTCCTTGCGGTCCGGATCCTGGCGGTCGATGAACTCGGTCACGATGTGGGCCCCGGCCAGCTCCTGCATCAGGTGCAGGGCGCGACGCGCGGCGAACTCGACCATCTCCCAGTCGGCCCCGCGCTCGAAGCGGTACGACGACTCGGTGGTCAGCTGGTGGCGGCGGGCGGTCCGGCGCACGAGCCCGGGCTGGAAGAAGGCGCTCTCGAGCAGGACCTCCGTCGTCGACGACGTCACCTCGGAATCAGCACCGCCCATGACGCCGGCCAGGGCGACGGGACCGCCGTTGTCGGCGATGACCAGGTCGTCGCCCGACAGCTCCAGAACGCTGCCGTCGAGAGCCGCGAAGGACGTCCCGGGCTCGGCGCGGCGGACCTGGATCCTGTTCCCGCGCAGCCGCTGCATGTCGAAGGCGTGCAGCGGCTGGCCTGTCTCCAGCAGGACGTAGTTGGTGATGTCGACGACGTTGTTGATGGGCCGCGAGCCCACGGCACGCAGGCGGTTCTGCAGCCAGCGCGGCGAGGGGCCGACCCGCAGGTCGCGCGCCGCGTGGGCCGTATAGCGCGGGCAGTCCCTGAAGTCGGCGACCTCGACCGTGAAGTCGATCCTCTCCCCGCCTCCCTTGGGCGGCGACCACGTCTCCGGAGTCTCCAGCAGCAGGTCGTAGAGGGCCGCCACCTCCCTGGCCACGCCCAGGTGGCTGAGCCAGTCCGGGCGGTTGGGGGTCACCTCGATGTCCAGGACGGTGTCGCGGTAGCCGAACAGCTCGTCGGCGGGGGTCCCCGGTGGCGACTCCGTCTCCAGCTCCATGATCCCGTCGGCGGCGTCGCCCAGCTCCAGTTCCGTCGCCGAGCAGATCATCCCCCGCGACTCGACACCACGGATCTTCGTCTTCTTGATCTTCAGCCCGCCGGGCAGGACGGCGCCGACCCGGGCGAACAGGACCATCAGGCCGGCCCTCACGTTGGGAGCGCCGCAGACGACCTGGACCGGGTCGCCGGTCCCGTCGTCGACGGTGCAGAGACTCAGCTTGTCGGCGTCGGGGTGACGTCCGCAGGTCAGGACCCGCGCGACGACGACGCCCGGGAAGGTGATGGCGAACTCCTCGACCTGCTCGACGTTCAGTCCGCTCATCGTCAGGCGGTGCGCCAGTTCGGCGACATCACCCTCCCACTTCACGTAATCGGTGAGCCAGTCCAGACTGATCTTCACGGCATCCCCCGGAATTGCTGGAGGAAACGCAGGTCGTTCTCGTAGAGCAGACGGATGTCGTCGATACCGTAGCGCAGCATGGCGATGCGGTCGATCCCCAGGCCGAAGGCGAAGCCCGTGTAGGCGTCGGGCTCGTAGCCGGCGGCGGCCAGGACGTTGGGATGGACCATGCCGGCCCCCATGATCTCGATCCAGCCGGTGCGTCCGCAGACGTTGCAACCGTTGCCGTCGCAGACGAAGCAGGCCATGTCGACCTCGACCGACGGCTCGGTGAACGGGAAGTAGTGGGGCCGGAACCGGGTGGCGATCTCCTTGCCGAACAGGGTGTTCAGGAAGGAGGTCACCGTGGCGCGCAGGTCGGCAAGGCTGACGTTCCGGTCGACGTAGAGACCCTCGACCTGGTAGAACTCCGCGGCATGGGAGGCGTCGACGGCCTCGTTGCGGTAGACCCGGCCGGGGACGATGACCGCCACCGGCGGCGTCGTCTGTTCCATGACCCGCACCTGGACGGGCGAGGTCTGCGTTCTCAGCAGGACCTTCCGGTCGATGTAGAACGTGTCCTGGATATCCCGTGCCGGGTGATCGTCGGGGAAGTTCAGGGCCGTGAAGTTGTAGTAGTCCAGCTCCACGTCCGGCCCGTCCGCGACGCGGTAACCCAGGCCGCGGAAGATGTCGCAGATCTCCTCGATGACCACCGTCAGCGGGTGGCGTCCGCCCAGGGGGGCCAGTGGCCTGCCAGGCAACGTCAGGTCCAGACCCGCTGGTGCCGCGTCCGCCGCGGCGAGCAGCTCCTCGCGACGTGTCGCCAGGGCGGCCTCCAGCTCGCGACGCAGCTCGTTGAGGGCGGCACCGGCCGCCGGCCGCTGCCCGGCGGGAAGATCCTTCAGACCGCGCAGCAGGACGGTCAGCTCCCCCTTGCGTCCCAGCAGGGAAACCCGCGTTGCCTCCAGGGCCTCCAGAGAAGGCGCCCCGGCGATCTCCGCCAGGGCGCGGTCACGCAACTCAGCCAGTCGTTCCTGCATCCGATCCGCCTCCCACGGTGCATGCCCCAGCCGGCGGGGATCAGAGCGCGTTGCGCGCGGCCTCTGCCAGCTTGGCGAAGCTCTCCTGGTCGCGGACGGCGAGATCGGCCAGCTGCTTGCGATCGATCTCGATCTGGGCCTTCTTCAGGCCGTTGATCAGGTGGCTGTAGCTCAGACCGTGCAGGCGGGCTGCCGCGTTGATGCGAACGATCCACAGGCGCCGGAAGTCGCGCTTGCGGCGCTTGCGGTCGCGGTACTGGTTGACCAGCGCGCGCTCGACCTGCTCGCGTGCCATGCGGAACTGGCGCCGGCGTCCGGCGACGTATCCCTTGGCCCGGCGCATGACCTTGTGACGCTTGTGGTGGGCGGCCGGGTTGTTCGTTGCTCTCGGCATGTCGGTGCCTCCTGATGGGATGGGCGTCTGTCTACCCGGTCGGATCTCAGTGGCCGGCCAGCATCTTGTCGACGCGGGCCATGTCGGCGCTTGCCAGCATCGTCGCCTTGCGCAGGTTCCTCTTGCGCTTGGCCGACTTCGAGGTGAACAGATGCCCGTGGTAGGCGTGGTTGCGCTTGACCCGTCCCGAGCCGGTGCGCTTGAAGCGCTTGGCGGCGGCACGGTTGGTCTTCATCTTGGGGCCTTTCATGGCACCACCTTTCTGTCTGCCGGTGCGCCGGCGGCGTGTCCTCACTGCTGACGGACCGACCGAGCCGGCGGAACCGTCACGTCTCCTTCTTGGCCACGGGGACGAGGACGAGGGAGAAGGTCCGTCCCTCCTGGGACGGCTTGCCCTCGGGACGTCCGTACTCGGCCACCTCCTCGACGAGCTGCTTCAGGATGTTGATCCCGATCTCCAGATGCGTCATCTCGCGACCACGGAACTGCATGATGACCTTGACGCGGAAGCCCTTCTTGAGGAAGCCGATGATGTGTTCCTTCTTGAAGTTGTAGTCGTGGTCATCGGTCTTCGGGCGAAACTTGACGGTCTTGACCTTGATGGTGTGCGCCTGCTGGCGCGTGCGACGGGCCTTCTTGCTCTGCTCGTACTTGTAGCGCCCGTAGTCCATGATCCGGCAGACCGGCGGCCGGGCCGTGGGCGCCACCTCGACCAGGTCGAGCCCCTTCTCCTCCGCCAGGGCCAGGGCCTCGCGGGTCTCCATGACACCGAGCTGCTTCCCGTCCTCGTCGACCACCAGGACCCGCGGGATGCGGATCATGCGGTTGACCCGAAGCGTTCTCTCAGTCTTGATCGCGGTGACCTCCAGACGTTGATACCCACGTCCGCCAACGAAGAAGGCGGACACAACGGTCCGCCTGGTATCCTCGAAGGCGAACCGCACCGCGCGCTGCGCGGAACCGGTGAGGGCCGACGGCCCTGCTTGTATCCGGCGATGTCAACGGCCGGCCGCAGCCGACCGAGTTCATAACCTAGCGCCTGGCGGCGATCTCGTCAAGGAGCTCCCGTGCCAGGTCCGCGATCTCCCGGCTGCCCAGGTCTCCCTTGTGGCGGGCGCGCACGGCGACGGTCCCCGCCTCCTGCTCCCTGCCGCCGACGACCAGCATGTAGGGCACGCGCATGGCCTCCGCCTCGCGGATCTTGTAGCCGATCTTCTCGTCGCGGACGTCGGCGGAGGCGCGCAGGCCGTCCTCCCGCAGGCGGCGGGCCACCTGCTCGGCATAGTCGTGCTGGTCCCGGCTGACCGACAGGACCCGGCACTGCTCGGGCGCCAGCCAGAGGGGGAAATTGCCGGCGTAGTGCTCGGTCAGGATCCCGATGAACCGCTCCAGCGAGCCCATGATGGCCCGGTGGACCATGTAGACGTACTTCTCCTGGCCGTCGCTGTCGACGTAGGTGACCCCGAAGCGCCGGGGCAGGTTGAAGTCGAACTGGACGGTGCTGGCCTGCCACCTGCGGCCCAGGGCGTCGATGAGCTTGATGTCGATCTTGGGCCCGTAGAAGACGGCCTCCCCCTCCTCCCGCGTGTAGTCGAATCCCTGGCGCTCGATGGCGCGCACGAGGCTCCGCTCGGCCATCTCCCACTCCTGGTCCGTGCCGGCGTACTTCTCCTTGTTGCCGGGATCGCGGACCGAGAGCTCCACCTTGAACTCCCTGAAGCCGAAGGTCCCCAGGATCTCGCGGGTCAGTTCCAGGACGCCGTGGATCTCGTCCTCCAGCTGCCCGGGGGTGCAGAAGATGTGGGCGTCGTCCTGGGTGAAGCCGCGCACGCGCATCAACCCGTGCAGGGTCCCCTTCAGCTCGGCCCGGTAGACCGTTCCCAGCTCGGCGTAGCGGACCGGCAGGTCGCGGTAGCTCCGCTTGTGGCGCTTGTAGATGAGGATGTGCCCGGGGCAGTTCATCGGCTTGACGACGTAGGGGCGGTCGTCCTGCTCGAAGATGTACATGTTCTCCCGGTAGAACTGCATGTGCCCGGAGGTATTCCACAGCTCGGCCTGGGAGATGTGCGGGGTCGTCACGGTCATGTAGCCGTCGCGCCGGTGCAGCGCCTTCCAGAAACCGATGATCTCCTCGCGGATGATGTCGCCGCGGGGGTACCAGAACGACAGGCCGGGACCGGCCTCGTCCATGATCCCGAACAGGTCCAGCTCCCGCCCCAGCTTGCGATGGTCGCGCTTGCGGGCCTCCTCCAGCAGGGCGAGATGGGCATCCAGGTCCTTCTGCTTGAAGAAGGCGGTCCCGTAGATGCGCTGCAGCTGCCGGTTGCTGCTGTCGCCGCGCCAGTAGGCGCCGGCGACGCTCAGCAGCTTGACGGCCTTGATGTCGGCCGTCGAGGGAACGTGGGGCCCCTCGCAGAGGTCGACGAAATCGCCCATGCGGTAGATGGAGAGCTGCGCGTCGCCCAGCGCTTCGATCTGCTCCAGCTTGTAGGGCTGGTCCGCGAAGATCTCCCTCCCCTGCGCCGCGGTGATCTCCTCGCGGACGACCGGGACCTTGCGGGCTGCCAGCTCGCGCATGCGGGCCTCGATGGTCACCAGGTCGTCCTCCGTGAACGGCTCGTCGCGGTCGAAGTCGTAGTAGAAGCCGTTCTCCACGGGCGGGCCGAAGGCGAACTTCGTGCCGGGATAGAGCTCCGAGACGGCCCAGGCCAGCAGGTGCGCGGCGGAATGGCGCAGGGCGTCCAGCCCCTCGTCGCTCCCGCGGGTGATGACCTGCAGCGAACCGTCACCGGGGACCCGGTCCTCCAGCGTGTAGTGCGTCCCCTCGAAGGTGACGGCCAGGGCGCTGCGCAGCAGCCCCGCGCCGATCGCCCCCACCGCGTCCCGGAAGGTGGCGCCCTCGGGGACGGAGATCCGGCTGGCATCGGGAAGGGTCAGGGTGAAGTCGGCCATCTCGCTCCTCCGCGCGGCGGCCCGGGGTACGGGCCCCTCATGAAAAGACGAGGCGAACCACCCGGTGGGTCCACCTCGTCTCGTGGTTCCTGGACTGGTGGGAGATACTGGATTCGAACCAGTGACCTCTTGCGTGTCGAGCAAGCACTCTAACCAGCTGAGCTAATCTCCCACCGGACGCCGGATAAGCTATCCATGAGGTCGCCGGTTGTCAACCGGGAATGTCGCTCAGCGCAGGTAGTCCGCCAGCCGCCCGCCGGCCACGGCCTGGCGGATCTTGCGCAGGGCCTGGTTGCGGATCTGGCGCACCCGCTCGCGGCTCAGGTTGATGTCCTGGCCGATCGTCTCCAGCGAGGCGGGCTGCTCGTCCCCGAGACCGTAGTAGCGGACCAGGATGCTCCGCTCACGGTCGCTGAGGGTGTCCAGGGCGCCGAGGATCTCCTGGACCATCTCCTCGTTGACGTACCGCTCCTCGGGGGTCTGCGCCTCGGGATCGGCCAGGGTCTCGGCCAGGGTGATGCCGTCCTCGTCGTAGAGGGAGTCGTCGAGGCTGGCCAGCGGCCGCGAGGCGGCCCGGATCTGGTCCATCTTCTGCTGGGAGAGACCCACCTCGGCCGCGATCTCCTCGTCCGTCGCCTTGCGATGGTGCCGCTGCTCGATCTTCCTGGCGGCCCGCTTCATGCGCTGGGCCTGCTGGGTCCGGTTGATGGGCAGGCGCACCGTGTTCGTCTGCTCGGCGATGGCCTTCTGGATGGCCTGACGGATCCACCAGACCGCGTAGGAGATGAAACGGAAGTCCCGCCGCTCGTCGAACCGCTTCGCCGCGGTGATCAAGCCGACGTTCCCCTCCGCGATCAGGTCCATGTAGCTGAGTCCCTGGTTCAGGAACCGCTTGGCGACGCTGACGACGAAGCGCAGGTTCGCGTTGACGAGCTGGTCGAGGGCTTCCTTGTCCCCCTGCCGGATCCGGCGGGCCAGCTCGAACTCCTCCTCTTTCGTCAGCAGCTTGTATTGACCGATCGTCTGCAGGTAGTGCTGCAGACTGGAATCCTCGCGCCTATCGCTGCGCAGTTCGATCTCGAACATCCTTCCTCCCAGACATGGTCCGTTCCCTCGTCGTGACCGGCCACATGCCGGCTTTCCATGTAACGCTTCCCGTCACGGGGGGTTCCCGTGGTCAACGGGATGACTCGGAAAACAGATATCATTGTCAACTATCTTATCGGCCGGTTCGGGACATGTCAAATCCTTTTTCAGGTATTTCCGCGCATCGTCTTCCAGGCGACATGACGGGAACGACCCACTTTGCAACTCGTTGCAAAACAGGAAGATCGGAGGTCAGCCGACCTTTCGTCGTTGACACGAGCCGGCCCTCGTTCGAGGGCCGGCTCCACCGTCACTTGCCCCTGGGCACGTTATTCGTCGACGACCTCGTAGTCGGCATCGACGGTCTGCTCGTTCCCGGAGGCGTCGCCCGCCGGGCCCTGCTCTCCCGCAGCACCGTCGGCCTGGCCGGTCTGCTGGCTCGACGCCTTCTCGTAGGCCTTGGCCGCCAGCTTCTGCATGCTCTGCATCAGGGCGTCGGTGGCCGTCTTGATGATGGCGGCGTCATCGCCCTTCAGCGTCTCCTCCAGGGCGCTGATCTTGGTCTCGACCTCCTGCTTGAGGTCGGGGTCGGTCTCCCCCACCTCGTCCAGCGTCTTGCGCACCTGGTGGATGGCGGCGTCGGCCTGGTTGCGGGCATCGACCAGCTCGCGCCGCTTGCGGTCCTCCTCGGCGTGGGCCTCGGCGTCGCGGACCATCTTCTCGATCTCCTCCTCGGTCAACCCGCTGGAGGCCTGGATCTTGATGGTCTGCTCCTTGCCGGTGGCCTTGTCCTTGGCGCTGACCGACAGGATCCCGTTGGCGTCGATGTCGAAGGTGACCTCGATCTGCGGCACGCCCCGCGGCGCCGGCGGGATGCCCGTCAGCTGGAAGCGGCCGATCGTCTTGTTGTCCGCGGCCATCTCCCGCTCGCCCTGCAGGACATGGATCTCGACGGTGTCCTGGTTGTCGGCGGCGGTCGAGAAGATCTGGCTCTTCTTGGTCGGGATCGTCGTGTTGCGCTCGATGAGCCTGGTCATGACACCGCCGAGTGTCTCGATGCCGAGGCTCAGGGGAGTCACGTCCAGCAGGACGACGTTCAGGTCGTCACCGGCGAGCACGCCGCCCTGGATGGCCGCGCCCATGGCGACGACCTCGTCGGGGTTGACCGACTTGTTGGGTTCCTTGCCGAAGAGCTCCTTGACCTTGGCCTGGACCGCCGGGATCCGGGTCGAGCCGCCGACGAGGATGACCTCGTCGATGTCCGTCGCCTTCAGGCCGGCGTCGGCCAGGCACTTGCGGCACGGCTCGACGGTCCGCTCGATGAGGTCCTCGACCAGGGCCTCGAACTTGGCGCGGGTCAGGGTCATCGTCAGGTGCTTGGGACCGGACTGGTCGGCCGTGATGAACGGCAGGTTGATCTCCGTCTGGCTCGAGGAACTCAGCTCGCACTTGGCGCGCTCGGCGGCTTCCTTGAGACGCTGCAGGGCCATGGGGTCCTTGCTCAGGTCGATCCCCTCCTCCTTCAGGAAGGTCTCCACCAGGTGGTCGACGATCCGCTGGTCGAAGTCGTCACCGCCCAGGTGGGTATCGCCGTTGGTGGCCAGGACGGAGAAGACTTCGTCGCCGATCTCGAGGATCGAGATGTCGAAGGTCCCGCCGCCGAGGTCGAAGACGGCCACGGTCTCGTCCTTCTTCTTGTCCAACCCGTACGCCAGGGCGGCAGCGGTCGGCTCGTTGATGATCCGCTTGACCTCCAGCCCCGCGATGCGGCCGGCGTCCTTGGTGGCCTGCCGCTGGCTGTCGTTGAAGTAGGCGGGAACGGTGATGACCGCCTCGGTGACCGGCTCTCCCAGGTACTCCTCGGCCGTCTGCTTGAGGGCCTGCAGGATGATGGCCGAGATCTCCGGCGGTGCGAACTCGCCGGCACTGGCCTTGATCCGGGCATCCCCGTTGGGCCCCTTGACGACCTTGTAGGGAACCTCGCTGATCTCGTTGGCGACCTCGTCGAACTTGCGGCCCATGAAGCGCTTGACCGAGTAGACCGTGTTCTCCGGGTTGGTCACCGCCTGGCGCTTGGCCAGCAGGCCGACCAGCCGCTCCCCGTTCTTGTTCCAGGCAACGACGGACGGCGTCGTCCGGTTGCCCTCTTTATTCTGGATGACCTTGGGCTCACCGCCCTCCATGACGGCGACGACACTGTTGGTCGTTCCCAGGTCGATACCGATGATCTTGCCCATTGTCCTTGCCTCCTGTGGGTGTGTGTTCGTTTTTCCCCTGCTCCAGATACAAGGACCGTGCCACGATCCTTGCTGGGGCTGGCTCTCCAACACACCGGGATTCAATGGGTTGCGAAGGAGGTCAGATCGCCTGGAACGGGGAGATGCGGCGAGACGTCATCCTGTCATGACAGCGTCAGCCATCGTCGTGCCTTTGGCGCCACTCTGACACGCCCTGACACATTGACGCCAGGATGGCAACATCCATGCATCGGTGATGCAAGGGGGCGAGGCGCGGTACTGCTCTCCCCTTCACGGGCCAGTGCTCCAGCAGGTGGACCAACAGGCGCGGCAACCCGGTCGACACCAGGAACCGGAACAGGCGCACGGCGATGCCGGGGGACCGACCCGGCGGGTCCAGGACCCAGTGCAGGCGCATCTCCCGCAGGCGCCCGGGATGGACCGCCGCGATCCGCTGCAGGGCCCCATGGCCGCACAGGCGCTTCTTCCCCAGGTACTGCTGCAGGGTGTGGTGGTGCAGGTGGAGCGGGACCGGTTCTCGCAGCAGGCGGAAGCGGACACCGCGCTCGTCCGCAAGGCGGAAGCCCAGGTCCATGTCCTCGAAACCGTAACCCTCGAAGTGCTCGTCGAACCCTCCCACGGCGGCGAAATCGTCGGCCGGGACGGCGCAGTTCTGCGTGACGAGATAGCGCTCGGGCACTTCCGGGCCCGTCACCTTGGCCGCACCCCGCGTGTCGATGTAGTGGAAATGGGGGGCGTCGACGAGGGTCGGATCGGTCAGCACCGGTCCGATCGTGCCGAGATGCGGACCCGCCCGCAGCAGGTCCAGGTGCGCCGCCAGCAGCCCTGCCGGCGCCAGGATGTCGTCGTCCAGGAACAGCAGCCAGCGTCCCCCCGCCCGCCGGGCCCCGAGATTGCGTGCCGCGGCCCTGCCGACGTTCCGCTCCGCCCGCACGACCTGCAACCGGCCGTTCCATTCCCGCCGGGCCCGCTCGAGTACCTCGGGTGTCCCATCGGCGGAGGCGTCGTCGACGACGACGACCTCCCAGGCGACCGACGGCAGCTGCTGCCGGCGCAGTGCGGCGAGGGTGCGTGCCAGCAGGTCGGCCTTCTCGTGGGTGGGGATGACGACCGACAGTTCCACCTACCCTCCCCCCTCGAGGCGCGGCAGGGAGATCTCGGCAGGGGCCGGCTCCCCGGCGACCAGGTGCAGGACGAGTTGCTCCGCCCAGGCCATGTTGCGGTCGAACCCCGCCACGGGACGCACCGCGCGGGCAGCCGCCTCGCCCAGCCGCCGCCTGAGCCCGGGCTCCTTGCCCAGGCGGACCAGGACCTCCACGAGGGCCGCCTCGTCGCGCGGCGGGACGACCAGTCCGGTCTCCCCGTCGCGGACCCATTCCAGCGAGGAGGCCAGCGACGAGGCCACGACGGCGCACCCGCTGGCCAGTGCCTCGAGCAGGCTGACCGCCGTCGCGTCGACGCTGGGGACGGAGATGAAGACGTCGCACCCCGCCAGGGCGCGGGCGAACTCGTCGTGCGGCAGGCGTCCCCGGAAGACACTGATGTCGTCGATCCCGGCCCGGCGGGCGAGATCCCAGAACGGGGCGGGGTCACCCTCGTAGCCTGCGAAGAGGAAGCGGGCACGGGGAACCCGCTCGCGCACCTCGCGTGCCGCCTCGATGACGACATCGACGTTGTAGTACGGCTGGGTGAACGAGCGGGGCGAGAAGTAGACGATGTCCTCGTCGGCGAAGCCGAGGTCGCGTCGCCAGGCGCGGTCGTCGCGGGACCGGAACCGCTCGAAGTCGACCCCCCAAAGGACGCGGTAGGCCCTGGCGGGATCCGCGCCCAGGGAGGCGGCATGGCGCAGGATATCGACCGAGTCGCCGGTGAGCGCGTCACAGGAGCGGAGAGCACGGCTGGCGAGCCATCCCTTCAGGCGATTCTCGTGGGGGGTGAGGTAGACGTCGTCCCCCCACACGGTCAGCAGGTTGGGGTGGAACCCGCTGAAGTGTCCCCAGTAGCCGTAGCCGGTCAGGAAGTGGGTGTTCAGCAGGTCGGGGCGCAGCCGGCGCAACAGTTCCCTGACCCGCAGCAGGGAGAAACCGTAGCGCAGCGGTTTCGGGCCGCCGCCGGCGCGGATGTCGTGCACGGCCACCCCCGGCACCGGCCCCGGCTGGACGGTCAACAGGTGGCAGTCGTATCCCCGCCGGACGAACCAGGTCACCCAGCGCTCGGTGTGGATGTGTCGTCCGATGGAGAGAAAGGCCAGTCGCACGCTGTCACTCCCTGCAATGGGACCGGTCCGGTCGCGGCGACGACCGGACCGTCCTGGTGCCGGGGGCCGGGCTCGAACCGGCACGGAGCAACGCTCCGAGGGATTTTAAGTCCCTTGCGTCTACCAGTTTCGCCACCCCGGCGGTCCCTTGCGGATGATGCCGCCGTCGCGAACGGGTGTCAATGACCGCACCAGATGGAATCGACCGCGGACGGGGGAACCGAAGGGGAATCAGGGAAGGGGCGCTGGAGGCGGCACCCGGACTCGAACCGGGGAATAACGGTTTTGCAGACCGTCGCCTTACCACTTGGCTATGCCGCCCCCCGAGGAATCATGGGCCAGTCCCGCCGTGTTGTCAAGAGGGCCGGGCCGGCGTCCAAACGGAGACGGGGACGCCAGGTGCGTCCCCGTCTCGTATTCTGGAGCGGGAAACGAGACTCGAACTCGCGACCCCAACCTTGGCAAGGTTGTGCTCTACCAACTGAGCTATTCCCGCGTCCAAGACGTTCCGGTGACGGAAAGTATAGCGATACCCCCGCGGATGTCAAACCGGAATTTCCCGTCCCAGCAGCTCCCCGTAGACCGCCAGGGTCGCCGCGACGACCTGCTCCCAGGAATAGCGCTCCCTGACCCGCGCCAGCGCCAGTCCTCCCATGCGAAGGCGCCGCTGCCGGTCGTCCAGCAACGCCGACATGGCCGCGGCCAGGGCTACCGGATCCTCGGGCTGCACGTATGCGACCGCCTCCCCACCGGCCTCCCGGTTGGGCGGGATGTCCGATACCAGGCAGGCCCGCCGGTGGCTCATCGCCTCCAGCAGGGCGATGGAGAGTCCCTCCAGGGTCGAGGGCAGGACGACCAGGCCGGCGTGATCGTAGAGCTCGTCCAGGAGCGGCCCGTGGACGAACCCCAGCCAGCGGACATGCGCGTCGTCGGCCGCCCGCAACCGCCGCACGTACTGTCCCCCGAACGGGTCGTCACCGGCGATCACCAGGGGGAACCGTCGCCGGAGCTCCTCCGGCAGGCGCCGGTGGGCCTCGACCAGGATGTGGCAGCCCTTCTCGGGGACGAGCCTGCCGACGAACAGCACGTAGGGCGGCACGATGCCGTGCTCGTCGAGCAGGACGGGATCGCGCGGGGCTGCGGGACTGATCCCGTTGGGGATGCAGACGGTCTCCACGCCGTGCCGGTGCCGGTAATGCTCCTGCAGGGCGCGGGAGACGACGATCGTCCGGTGGGGCCAGCGGGCGCTTGCCTCCTCCCCCGCGCGCAGGACCAGTCGGGCCAGCGGTCCCCACTTCTCCCGCTGCCAGTCCAGGCCGTGGACGGTCAGGACCGTCCGTCGGCCGCAGAGACG
Organism: uncultured Fibrobacteraceae bacterium; assembly: GCA_964436825.1. GTDB lineage: Bacteria > Krumholzibacteriota > Krumholzibacteriia > LZORAL124-64-63 > LZORAL124-64-63 > CAYTEO01. The sequence continues at coordinate 94,682 of CAYTEO010000002.1, forward strand.
CGCTGGTCCCGCCAGCAGGCCGGGGCCGAGGGCGTGGAAATGGAGCAGGTCGTAGCGGTGCCAGACCGCCTCGAGGGTGACCAGGGAGCTGTGGGTGATGGCGTCCAGGTGCTTGGTCGGCAAGCTCGGCCGGCGCACGACCCGCAGGCCGGGCAGATCCGTGGGACCATGGGCCGGGCTGTAATGGGGACGACTGAAGATGTCGACCTCGAGACCACGCTGCACCAGCCGGCGGGAAAGCTCGGCCACGTGGCGCTCGATCCCGCCGTGGACCGGGGGATACCCCTTCTGCCCGATCATGGCCACCCGCACGCGGTGGTCGCGCATGTCGGCTCCCCGTGAGGGATCAGACGGTCTGGACGGCCAAGGGCAGCGGCCTGCCGTCCTCCTTGATGGAGAGACAGGCCTTCTCCAGGGTCTCGACCACCTTCAGCCCCAGCCATCCGTCGCTCAGCGGCTCGGCCCGGCCCATGACACAGTCGACGAAATGGCCGGTCTCGATCTTCAGCGGTTCGACCTGCTCGATCCGCGGGATCAGGATGTCGCCGTGGCGATAGGCCAGGTGGAACTCGCCGAACCCGTCGTAGTGGGGCATGACGTCGACACCCTTGTCGTAGATGCGGATCTTGTCGGTCATGGCCACGTCATCGTAGACCAACATCTTCCGGCTGCCAACCAGGGTGGTCTCCCGGATCTTGTTGGGGTCCAGCCAGCTGACGTGGAGGTGGACGATCCGGTCGCCGGGGTACTCCAGGGTGATGAACGCGACGTCCTCGAGCTGCTTCTCCTTCTGCACGTAGCAGCGTCCCGTGGCGCTGACCATCGTCGGCGAGCCGTCCAGCAGGTAGTTCATCATCGCCACGTCGTGGGGTGCCAGGTCCCAGACGACATTGGTGTCCCGCTGGAAGATTCCCAGGTTCACCCGTCGGATCGACACGTAGTAGATCTCGCCGAGGTCGCCGTCATGGATGAGTTGACGGATCTTGCGGACCGCCGGGACGAACAGGAAGGTGTGTCCCACCATGATCTGCAGTCCCCGCTCCTCCGCCGCACGGCACATGGCCAGGCACTGCTCGCTGCTGGCGGCCATCGGCTTCTCGATGAACAGGTGCTTGCCGCTCTCCAGGACCGCCATCCCCAGGGGGAAGTGCGTCGAGACCGGAGTGGCGACGACGACCGCGTCGATCGACTCGTCGGCGATGATCGACGCGAAGTCGTCGGTGACCCGGGTGTGGGGATAGAGGGTCGCCATGTGATCGCGCCGGGCCGGATCGAGATCGCAGATGACCTTCAGCTCGACTTCGGGATGGTTGTTGAAGTTGCGGATCAGGTTGGGGCCCCAGTAGCCACAGCCGACGGCGGCCATTGTCAGCATCGTCGTTCTCCCCGGTCTTGGCGGCCGTGGACCGCCCTTCTCATGCGACAGTCGCGTCTCCGCGACGCATCACCGCACGATCCATCGACCGTCCCGCCCGTGACTTGAGTGGTGATGGGCTCAGTACCCTCCCGTCCCGTGCAGCACGACCGGGATCGTCTTGAGGATGATCCACAGGTCCTGCCTGAGGGACCAGGTGTTGATGTAGTGGATGTCCATGCGCACCATCTCCTCGAACGGCACGTTGCTCCTGCCACTGACCTGCCAGAGCCCGGTCAGGCCGGGAGTGACACGGAGCCGTTCGTAGTGCCAGGGCTGGTAGTGGTCCAGCTCGTAGGCGATGGGCGGGCGGGGACCGACCAGAGACATCTCGCCCTTGAGGATGTTGAGCAGCTGGGGAAGCTCGTCAAGGGAAGTGTGGCGCAACCAGCGACCGATCCGCGTCACCCGTGGATCGTTGGTCAGCTTGAAGACCTTGCTGCCCCGGGGACGATCGCCGTTGATGAACATGGCAGCGAACTGGCGATGGATCGCATCGTCGCTGTTGTGGCTCATCGTGCGGAACTTGTAGAAGCGGAACGGCCTGCCGTCCTTGCCGATGCGTTCCTGGGTGAACAGGACGGGCCCGGGACTGGAACGTTTCACCAGGATGGCGATGACCAGCAGCAGCGGAGACAGGATGATCAGGGCCGTGAGCGAGAAGGCGATGTCGAAGAAGCGCTTGACCATGCCGCGCCAGCCCTGGAATCGCGTCGCATCGGCCACGACGTAGAGCCGGGCCTGGGGCTGGGCGATCTGGTCCGCGACTGCCGTGTAAGCCACCGCGTCTTCCTTCATGCTGTCGGGTCTCCCCTCTGCGGTGTCAGCGCCAGATGAGCCACCGGAAACTCGTCAGCCATGGGCCTCGCCGATCACGCTCCGCAGGCGAGCGGGGTCCGACCTCCGGGCGAGCATCAAGCATTATAGCAGAAGATCGCACACGACGTCTACCATCTCTTGCGTCATTTCTGCAAAAATCGGCAGGGTGACGATCCCCGCGCAGAGCCTCTCCGCCACCGGGAACGAGAGACCGTCGGGGATGATCCCCCGCAGGGCCGGTTGCAGGTGACAGGCGACGGGATAGTGGCGGCCGCAGCCGACCCCGGCTTCCTGCAACCTGGCGATCAGGCGCTCCGGCTCCTCGCTCTGGATCGGGAAGAGGTGATGGACCGGCTCGGTGCCGGGCACGAGGGCGGGCATGGACACCTTCCCCTCCAGCCGCTCGCGGTACCAGGCGGCCACCTGCCGGCGGCTGGCGTTCCAGGTGTCGAGGTGGCGCAGCTTGATCTCCAGGACGACCGCCTGGAGCGCGTCGAGGCGACTCGTGTAGCCGACGACGTCGTGCCGGTTCTTGGCGCCCTGGCCGTGATGGCGCAGCAGCCTGATGCGGTCGGCCAGTCCGGCGTCGGACGTGACGACGGCACCGCCGTCGCCGAAGGCGCCCAGGTTCTTGCCGGGATAGAAGCTGAACGCCCCGACCTTCCCCAGGGAACCGGTGCGGCGGCCCTGGTGGCGGGCGCCGTGGGCCTGGCACGCGTCCTCGAGGACGGGGATGTCACCGGCGACGGCCAGGATCTCGTCCATGGGCGCCACGTTACCGAACAGGTGGACCGGCACGATGGCCTTGGTGCGGGGGGTGATGGCCTCGGCCAGCCGTGACGGATCCATCAGCCAGGTCTCCGGATCCACGTCGACGAAGACGGGGGTAGCGCCGGCGTGGACGATGGCCTCGACGGTGGCGATGAAGGTGTTGGGAACGGTGACGACCTCGTCACCGGGCCCGACCCCCAGGGCCCTGAGCGCCAGGTGCAGCGCCTGGGTGCCCGACTCGACGCCGACGGCGTGCGCCGTCTCGCAGTAGTTCGCGAACGCCTGTTCGAACCTCTCGACGTGCTCGCCGAGGATGAAGGCCGTCTGATCGACGACCTCCCTCATCGCGGCATCGATCTCGGCACGGAGAGGAGCGATCTGGGCCTTCAGGTCGAGGAAGGGCACACTGGGTCGGGTCATGGCGAGGTCTCCCGGGACGTGGCGCCTGCCGCGGCGCCAGGACATAGAAAAAGCCGCATCGCTGGGACACGGGACGGACTGCTCTGGCCTTTGGACAATGATAACACACCGGGCACACGTGTGGAAGAGCCGCTTCACCGCCCGGAAAGGGAAAAACGCCTTGCGTTCGACCGCGGGCGCGGTACATTCGGGGCGCCGGAGCGGGCGGCGCTGCCGACCGTCAGCCGGCCTCGTCGTGTTGAGCGGCCGCCGACCGAGGCAGCATCATCGGCCGCGGCGACGACCTGGGACACCGTATCGCAATGAGAGAGGAGCGATCATGGCTACGGGCCTTGACATCAAGCCCGCCAAGGGCAAGCTCGGGATCCTGACCCCCGGCATGGGAGCCGTGTCGTCGACGTTCATGGCCGGCGTCATCGCCGTGCGCAAGGGACTGCGCCTGCCGATCGGCAGCATCACCCAGATGGGGCACATCCGCCTCGGCAAGCGGACCGACAACCGCAATCCCCTGATCCGCAGCTTCGTGCCCCTGACCGAGCTGGACGACATCGTCTTCGGCGGCTGGGACATCTTCCCCGACTCCGTCTACGAGGCCGCCGTCAACGCCGGCGTGTTGCCCCGCGACCTGCTGGAATCCATCAAGCCCGAGCTGGATGCCATCAAGCCGATGCCCGCCGTCTTCGACAACTACTACGTCAAGAAGCTGCAGGGGGAGCACGTCAAGACCGGCTCCAGCAAGATGGACCTGGCCGAGCAGGTCATGGCCGACATCGAGCAGTTCAAGCGCGACAACGGCTGCGAACGCGTGGTGATGATCTGGTGCGGCTCGACCGAGATCTTCCTGCGCCGCAGCGAGGTCCACGAGTCGCTGGACGCCTTCGAGAAGGGCCTGCGGGAGAACCATCCCGACATCGCTCCCAGCATGATCTACGCCTACGCCGCCATCAAGATGGGGATCCCCTACGCCAACGGCGCGCCGAACCTGAGCGCCGACTTCCCTGCCCTGGACGAGCTGGCCGCCCGGACCGGCGCGCCCACCTGCGGCAAGGACTTCAAGACCGGCCAGACCCTGATGAAGACGATCCTCGCCCCGGGCTTCAAGGCCCGCCTGCTGGGGATCCAGGGCTGGTTCTCCACGAACATCCTGGGCAACCGCGACGGCGAGGTCCTGGACGATCCCGAGTCGTTCAAGACCAAGGAGGAGTCCAAGCTGAGCGTCCTGGACACCATCCTCCAGCCCGAGCTCTACCCCGACCTCTACGGGGACCTCTACCACAAGGTGCGGATCAACTACTACCCGCCGCGGGGGGACAACAAGGAGGGCTGGGACAACATCGACATCTTCGGCTGGCTGGGCATGCCGATGCAGATCAAGGTCGATTTCCTCTGCCGCGACTCGATCCTGGCGGCGCCCATCGTCCTCGACCTGGCCCTGTTCCTCGACCTGGCGGGCCGTGCCGGTCTCTCCGGGATCCAGGAGTGGCTCTCGTTCTACTTCAAGAGCCCGGTCACTCCCGAGGGCCTCTACCCCGAGCACGACCTCTTCATCCAGCAGAAGAAGCTGAAGAACACCCTGCGCTGGATGATGGGCGAAGAGCTCATCACCCACCTGGGACGCGAGTACTACGAGGACGTCTCCCTGGACGACCGCTAGCCCGACCCGGGGCGGCCGGCCGACCGGCCGGTCGCCCCTCCCCCGGAGCCGCGATGGAAGACCGCACCTGCCGCTGGGAGCTGCGAACCCTCACGGTCGGTCCCCTGGCCATGAACGCCTACCTGCTCTGCGAGCACGCCGGCGGCGAGGCCATGCTCGTCGACCCCGGTGACGAGCCCGACGTCCTGCTGGACGCCATCGCCGTCTCCGGCTGCCGGCTCCGCCACCTGGTGGCGACCCACGGCCACTTCGACCACGTCTCCGCCGCGGTCGACATCCAGGAGGTCCACGACCTCCCCCTGCAGCTCCACGCCGACGAGCGACCCATCCTGGAGATGCTCGAGCAGAGCCGGGCGGCCTTCGGCTTTCCTCCCGTCACCCCGCCGCGCTGCACCTACCGGGGGGGCGCGGACTGGACGCTGCCGCTCGGCCGCGGCGAGGTGACCGTCATCCACGTCCCGGGCCACAGCCCGGGGCACGTCCTGCTGCGCTGGCCGGGACACGCCCTGGTGGGCGACCTGGTGTTTGCGGAATCGGTGGGCAGGACGGACCTGCCCGGCGCTTCGTTCGCGCAGCTGGAGCGAAGCATCCGCGACCAGGTCTACACGCTGCCGGACGACACGGTGCTGCACCCGGGCCACGGCCCGGAGACGACCGTCGGCCACGAGCGCCGGCACAACCCCTTCGTCAGGGATACCGATTGATGCGGGAGGTGGCTAGGTCTCGCTCTCGAGAGCGGCCTGGTTCATGGCCTCGATGCGTTCGCCCCGCCGCTTCTCCAGCAGGCGGTGCCGGCGCATGAACTCGCCCTTGATCCAGTCCCGGTAGAGCGAGGCGCCGAGGCAGCCGGAATCGTAGGAGTAGATGCTCTTGAACTGGGACGGGGCTTCCTCGATCTTGATGTTCGCCGTGATGGCCGTCTTGAACAGATCCCCCTTGAACAGCCCCTTCAGCTCCTTCAGCACGTCCTTCTGCAGGTCGGTGCGCCCGTCCTTCATCGTCACCAGGACCCCCAGGACCTGGAGCCAGATGTTCTGCCGCTCCTGAATATGGGAGATGAGGTCGCGGAGCATGTACAGCGGTGCGACCGACAGGGCCGTGCACGGTGTCGGGATCAGGACGTAGTCGGCGGCGACCAGGGCGTTCTGGGTCAGGATCCCCAGGTTGGGCGGCGTGTCGATGATGATCCAGCCGTAGGCCGTCGACAGGGCCTGGGTCACCTTGACGAGACGATCGGTGATCTGGGTCCGGGCGATGCTCTCCAGGGCCGGGTTGGAGGGGATGACATCGATGTTCTCGTCGAAGACGGTCGACGTGATCCCGTCCTGGGGTGTGATGGCCCGCCGGAGCACGTCGAAGATCGACCGGGCCGGCGGCTCACCGTCCAGCTTCCCCAGCAGCGTCGAGGTGGCACACCCGTGGGGATCCATGTCGATGACCAGGCAACTGGAGGCCAGGGAACCGTACCGTGTCAGACCGGCGGCCAGGTTCAGGGCCGTGGTCGTCTTTCCGGAGCCACCCTTGTGATTGACGACGGCAATGACGTTTCCCATGGTCTTGGCCTCCCCGGTCTTGGTCCGTCCCCTGCCGCGCGCGCTACCGCGGCACGATCCGCAAATATGGTCCACGCCGTCCCCCGGCGCAACCACCTTGGGTCCGCCGCGGCGGGAAACGATGGCGTCAAACACGGTAATATCATATCATGTCGTAGGTTACGGCTATATCTTCAGCCACGACCTCAAGAATGCCGATTCCCCGTCTCAGAGCGTGAGCGTCACACCGGCCACGATCTCCAGCAGGTGCTGCGGCCCCAGCTCCCGCACCTCCACTCCCGGCGGGATACCATCCTCCTCCGCCAGGCCATCGGCATGGAGTTGCCTGATCGTGTCGGCGATCTCCAGCCGCAGGGACCAGAAACGATCCAGCCGGTGGGTCAGCCCCGCACCCCAGCAGGGGGCCAGGACCGACTGGCGAAGGGCCGGCGAGGCGGCATCGACATCGAGATAGACCCCGCCCACCAGCAGATAGGGAGCGAGCCGGGTCGACAGCAATCGCTGCTCCCAGAACAGGCCCAGCCGGATCATGGTGAGACGGTCGAACAGGACGGGGTGGACGAACTGGGAATCGTTGGCCAGGGCCGTGGCATCCATCTCCGACCAGCTGCCGGACAGGCGGAGCGACCCGAGCGCCGTGATGCGGCGCGACAGGATCACTCCCAGCAGGAGATCCTCGTCCAGGGTGACGGTGAGCCTTTCGGCCTGGAAGCTGCCGCCGGCCGGAGCCTGCCAGCTCGCCGTGTGGTCCAGGACGGCCTGCAGCAGGTCGCCGCCGGCGGCGCCACCGCCCACGAACCCCACGGACCAGCTGCCCTCCCCCCCTGCGGTCCGAGTGACGGTGGCCGGGTGTCTCCCCGAGACGGCGACCGTTCCGTCCTGCGCCGCGACCGGGACAGGCACGGCAGCGACCAGCAGGCAGACCAGCAGGACGTAGCGCGGCAGGCTCATCGTCCCTCCTCGCGGCCGATGAAGGCACGGATCAGCTCGATGGGGATGGGGAAGATCGTCGTCGAGTTGTTCTCCCGGGAGATCTCGGACAGGGTCTGCAGGTAGCGCAGCTGGATCGCCGCGGGGTTGCGGGAGATGACCTCGGCGGCCTCGGCCAGCTTCTGGCTCGACTCGAACTCTCCGGCGGCGTGGATGACCTTGGCGCGGCGCTCCCGCTCCGCCTCGGCCTGGCGCGCCATGGCCCGCTGCATCTCCACCGGCAGGTCGACGTCCTTGATCTCCACGGTGCTGACCTTGATCCCCCAGGGATCGGTGGCGTGGTCGATGATCTCCTGGATCTGTTGGTTCAGCTTGTCCCGCTTGGAGAGCAGATCGTCCAGCTCGACCTGTCCCATGACGCTGCGCAGGGTCGTCTGGGCCACCTGGGAGGTGGCGAACAGGAAGTCCTCGACGTTGATGATGGCCTTCTCCGGGTCCAGGACCCGGAAGTAGATGACGGCGTTCACCTTCACCGAGACGTTGTCCTTGGTGATGACGTCCTGGGGCGGCACGTCCAAGGGGATCGTCCGCAGGCTGACCTTGACCATGCGGTCGATCAACGGCAGCAGGATGATCAGACCCGGGCCCTTGGCGCCGGCCAGGCGTCCCAGCCGGAAGACGACGCCGCGCTCGTACTCGCGCAGGATCCGGATCGAGTTGGCCAGGATGATGATCACCAGGATGAGGATCGGTCCCAGCGACAGCGTGAAGAACTGCATCAGAGGCTTCCCTTCTCCCGGTCGCCCGCCACGGGCGACACTGTCAACAGCAATCCCTCCCGCCCCTCGACGGTGACCAAGTCACCGGGGCGGAGGGTGGAACCGGAGCGGCAGGACCAGAGCTCGCCGTCCATCAGGATCGTGCCCGCGCGGCCGTCGTCGGCGACGACGGTCACCCGGCCGGTGCGTCCCAGCAACGCCTCCCCCCCGGTGCGGTGACGCATGGTCTGGGCCCGCAGCCCGGCACCGACGATCCCCAGGAAGAAGACGAGCGTGAAGGTGAGCAGGGGCAGGACCGTCCGCCAGGGAACACCGCGCCAGCCGGTGCCGGGGAACAGCAGCACCGTCCCGATCAGCAGGGAGACCAGCGCGCCGACCGTCAGCATGCCGTAGCTCGTGATCTTCACCTCCAGGATCAGCAGGATGACCCCCAGCAGGATGAGCAGGACGCCGGCATAGTTGACCGGCAGGTTCTGGAAGGCGAGGAAGGCCAGCACCAGCGAGATGGCCCCGACGACGCCGGGCAGGACGGCGCCGGGCCGGCTCAGCTCGAAGAACAGCCCGTAGATCCCGAGCATCATGAAGATGTAGGCCAGCTCTGGATTGGTCAGGGTCCGCAGGAAGCGCTCGCGGAAGTCGGGCGGCAGCTCCCTGACGACCGCCGCGCGCGTGTTCAGGACGAGCGTGTCCCCGGCGGCGACGACGCGCCGGCCGTCGCACCAGGCGAGCAGGGCCGGCAGATCGGAGACGACCGTGTCGATGACCCCCATGGCGAGGGCGGAGTCGGCCGGGACGGCGATGCTGGTGACGACCATCTTGCTGCACCAGTCGGTGGTCCGGCCGCGGCGCTGGGCCAGGCCCTCCAGGAAGGCGACGGCGTCGTTGGTGACCTTGGCGGACATCGTCGAGTCCATCTTCGCCCCCAGGCTGACGGGGTGCGCGGCGCCGACACTCGTCGCCGGGGACATGACGGCCAGGTGGGCCGCGGCCAGGATGAAGACGCCCGCCGAGGCGGCGCGTGCGCCGTGGGGATGGACATAGACCGCCACGGGAATCGGCGAGGCCAGGATCTCCTGGACCATCTGCCGCATGGCCCGGTCCAGGCCTCCCGGGGTATCCAGCTCCAGGACGACGAGTGCGGCCCCCCCGGACCCGGCGAGGGTCAGGCCCCGGTGGAGGTAGGCGGCGGAGATGGGACCGATGGCACCCTGCCAGCGCAGCACGGTGACGGACGACGCCGTCTCGTCCCCCGCGACGGCGACGAAGGGGACGGACAGCAGACCGACCACCAGCAACAGGAACGCACCGGAGGTCAGCGGATCAGTGCCTGGTCGAGGGCAGGGCATGGGTCGTGAACGTCTCCAGGATGGCACGTAGGCGCCGGAAATGATTCATCTTCGGCTTGTCCGGCGCGTAGACGAGCAGGTCGACACAGATCAGACGGGACCGGTCCGTGTCGGCCAGGAAGTAGGCCTGGAAGGGACCACCCACGGTGACCCGGTTGCTCCTCCAGGCGCCGGACAGGCAGACGGCCGGCTGGCCGGCCACGATCTCCCTGGACCAGGACAACGTGCTGGGATCCAGCTCCTCGTTGTGGAGGACGCTTCCCAGCTCCCGGCGCAGTGCCAGCAACGTGTCCCGGTCGGCCAGGGCGGCCCGGGGATCGGTGACGCGGAGCCACGCGATGCTGATGCCGCGCATGGCGCCGTCGGTGCGGATCCACTCGATACCCGGGAAACCGCCAGGCCGATCCTGATTCTCCCTGAATTCCCGTGGGAATTCCAGCGTGAAACCGTACTCCCGCCACATGCGTTCCAGCGCCTCGCCGTGGATCCCGTGGTCCCGGTTGTCGGCGATGATCCGGCGCAGGCAATCGCTGTGCAGGGTGTCCATGACGGTTGCTCCCCGCTGCTCCAGGATCTCGCGCAGGCGGCGCGCCGATGACGCGACGACGACGATCGCGAGCTGGCGCCGGAAAATGGGATCGTGCCGGTTGATGATACCTCCACCCTGCTCGAGGACGCTGCGCAGTGTCTCCTTGCTCACCAGCCGGCGGGCCAGGGACTGGACCTCTCCCCCGTCGCCCCAGCGGACCAGCAGCAGCAGGTTGCGGTAGTTGCGTCCCCGCTTCCAGTCGTCCCCGGAGAAGAAATGGTAGCGATACGTCGGCTCCGTCTTGAGGACGAAGGTGCGGGTGGGAGTGATGTTCGCCAGGACGGCGGGGAAGGTCTCGGCGAAGGCCGGGTTCGAGACCAGGACCGCCACGTCCCCGTACGAACCGACGGCGTTGGTGATCGCCGCCCGGCGGTCCCCGCCGCCGCAGCCGCCCGAGAGGATCCCCAGAAAGAGCACCGCCGTCACGCAGGTGGCAACGGCGGCACGGGACGAGTCGTGATCGCTCCGCGTTCGGTTCATGGCCCCTCCGCCTCGCTGGTGTCCGGAACCAGTGTAGCGGTTGCACCCTCGGCGAGCAACGCCTGCAACGACCGGTTGCGGGACTGCAGGATCAGGACCTGGGAGCGGAGGATCTCGTTCTCCCGCAGCAGGCGCTCGATCAGGCCGGCCTCACCGGTATCGCCCCGGGGGGAGACGGGATAGCCGGAGGCCCAGTAGCGGGGTGTGCTGGCCAGCTGTCCGAACCCTCCGGCCGTGCCGTTGTGGGCGAACAGGCCCGGAGCCGCCAGGGGCCGCCGGTCGGCGGCGCCGGCCGTGCTGCCGACCGTGGGGGGAGCCGACCGGGACGGTGTCGCCTGCAGGGCGGCCACGGGAGCCCCGCCCTCGCGGCCCTGTTGGCCGGGAATGCCATGACGCTGGACGGGGAGCATCCAGACGACCAGCGCCACGGCCACGGCGGCGCCGGCCAGGGAGGAGAGAGCGAAGTTTCGCCACCAGGACCGCCAACCGGGGGTCGGCTCCTCCCAGGGGACCTGGCCGCTCGCCGCCTCCTGCAGGGCCCGGTTCAGGCGCAGCTGGAGCGTCCACTCGAACGACGGCGAGGGGCCCGCGTCCGGCGCCCGGAGCAACCGGCGCGCCAGCAACAGCTCGTCACGGTAGCGGCGGCACTCCGCGCAGTCGGCCAGGTGCCGCTCCAGGACCGGGATCCGGTGGGCCGGCAACCTGTCGTCCAGTTCGAGGTTGATGAGGCGGCGGCTCTGGAAGCAGAACATCGTTGTCCTCCAAGCGATTCACTCCGTCGCGCCGGAGTCCCCCTGCAGCCCGACCTCGAGCCGTTCCAGCTCGGCCAGCAGTGTCTCGTTCCGGAGCAGCGGCTTGATGTTGGCCCGGAACCGGTTCCGGGCGCGATTGATCCGCGAGCGGACCGTTCCCAGCTTCAGGCCCGTCACCTGCTGGATCTCCTCGTAGGAGAGCTGCTCCACCTCGCGCAGCAGGAACGGGATCCGGTATTTTTCCGGGATCCTGGCGGTCGCTTCGGCGATGAGCTGCCCCAGTTCCTCCCCCTCCACCCGGAGCGAGGGGTCGGCGCCGACGGCGGGCGGGTCGACGGGACGCTCGTCGTCGTCCTCCGGCGCCGGGTCCAGGGGGATCGTCCGCGGCCGGCGCTTGCGCTGGCGGATCCGGTTGCGCACCAGGTTCGTCGCGATGGTGAACAACCAGGTGGAGAAGCGGGCGATCTCCCGGTACTTGTCGGCGTGGATGTAGGCCCGGATGAGCGTGTCCTGGGCCAGCTCCTCCGCCTCCACGGGATCGGCAACCATGCGCAGGATGAAGCTGTAGAGGCGGTTCTTGTAGCGGCGCACCAGCTCGTCGAAGGCCCGCTTGTGCCCCTGCTGCACCTGGGCGATGAGCTGCTCGTCGGTCATCGCGGCCACGGCTCGTCCCATGCCCGGACCCGTCTTCGGTTGCTGTGGACTGGCGAACATGGTCTGTTTCCTCCCCGTGACTCCGTCGTCGACGCGCAGGGCGACGCGACCGTTGCTATGTACACGATTCGATCGACCGGGTTCCCGGTCAAGTGTCGACCTTTCCGCCTCCCGGAGGCGGACGGTTCAGGGCAGTTCCCGCAGCAGGTCTGCCAGGGGAAGGTCGGGCAGGTAGATCAGGTCCGCGTCGTAGACCACCTCGACCGGCCGGTCGGTTCCCAGCAGCAGCTGGCCCGGCAGGCGACTGGAGGTGAGGCGCCACCCCCCCGCCGGCAGGGGAACCAGGCGCCATGTCTCGCCCGCGCCCCCGCGACCGCGGCCGCGCCCGACGAGGCGGTCCCGCAGGGAGCGACTCCCCGGCTCCGCTCCGTTCCCGGCCGTCACCGACCGGGGCCAGCGTACCAGCCAGGCCGGTTGTGGCCCCGAGCTCGGCTGGTGCCGGAGCCAGGCCCGCGGAAAGCGCGGCACCGCGACGGGGACGGGATCGCCGGGCCGGCACAGCTCCGCGGTCCGCTCCCCCGTCGCCAGGCGGACCAGGAGCCGCAGGCGGGATGCGGCGGGAGCCGAGAGCGGGCGCAGGGGTTGCCCCCAGCCGGCCAGGTAGACCGTCCCGTCCAGGCCCGCCAGGACGCACCACCCCTCGCCCCGGCGCGACAGCAGGGCCGACCAGGCGTCGTCGCCGGTCGCACCGGACCGCTGCGCGATCTCCAGTCGCCACGCGCCGTCGCCGGGTACCAGCCAGCAGGCCGTGCCCGCGAGATGCCGGCCCGGCAGGGAGGCCCGCCAGGGGAGGCGGTGCAGGACCGTGCTCGCATCGGCGGCCAGGGCGGCGGTGCCCAGCAGCAGGAGCGCCGCGGCGGCGGTCGCCCTGTTCACCGCTCGCTCCTCTCCCAGCGCCGGCGCAGGGGATTCAGGGTGGCGGGATCGCCGCCGGTGGCCAGGGCCCGGTCGAGGATCTCCAGCGCGCGTTCGCGCTGGCCCCTGTCCCACAGGACACGGGCCATGTGCTCCAGGATGACCGGGTCGTCCGGAGCGCCGTTGATGGCCTCGACGAGGTGGTCGAAGGCACCGGCCAGGTCGTCCCGGCGGTAGAGGACCCAGCCGAGGGAATCGAGATAGGCGGGATTGTCCGGCTCCGCGGCGAGAGCGCGCCTGATCAGCCGCTCGGCCCGCGCCAGGTCCCTGCCGTGGTCGGCCAGCATGTACCCCAGCGAGTTCAGGACCGTGGGGTCGTCGGGATGGCGGGCGAGGATCTCCTCCAGGGTCTGCAGTGCCTCGTCCACGCGCCCGGCCTGTTCCAGGGCGTCGGAGATGTTGAGCCTGGCGTCACGTCGCAGCGAGGAGTCCCGGGCGGCCAGGCGGTACAACGGCAGGCAGGCGACATGCTCGCCGAGCGCCTGCAGGGTGGCGCCCAGCAGCATGGCCGTGTGGGGATCGGTCGTGGAGTCGGCAAGTGCCGCGGCTCGGCGGGCCACCGGCAGCAGCTCGTCACGCGCGCCGGAGTCGGGCACGGCCCCCTGCAACCTGAAGATCTCCTCGTGCTTGCGGTTGAGGATCGACAGCAGCAGCGTCTGGGTCTCGATGTCGCGGGGAGCCAGCGCCGCCGCCCGGCGTGCCGCCCGTTCCGCGGCGGGGAGGTCGTCCCGCGTGATCAGGACCTGCGCCTGCAGACGCAGCAGCGACGGGGTGTCGGGCCAGAGGGCGACGGCACGCGCCAGGACGTCCTGTGCCTCGTCCCACGCCTCGCGCTGGAGCAGGAGCCGCGCCAGCAGCTCGCAGGCATCGGCCGGGAGCCGACCCGCGTCCAGGCGGCGGCGCAGCAGCGGTTCCAGACCTCCCGTGCGTCCGGCGCGGGCCAGGAGCATCCCCGCCATCCCGAGCCACGAGCCCTCCGGCAGCGAGACCGTCCCCAGGCTGTCGAGATCCGCGGCGCGTGCCAGGGCCTCGGTATCGTCGCCGCGCTCCACGAGATCCTGGAGCATCCGGAGGTGGAGTCCCGTGTCCTGCGGCGAGAGCGCGAGGGCCTGGTCCCAGAACCGCCGGGCCAGGGCGTCGGCCGGGACCGATGCGGCCAGCCGGGCCAGGGCGCCGGCCGCCAGCGATGCCCGCTGCGGTTCCCGCGTCGCAAAGGCACGATAGGCGTCGGCGGCTGCGGACGGATCACCCTGCCGGGCCAGGAGATCACCCTGCCACAGCAGGACGACGGTCGAGTCGGGATACGACTCCGCCATGGTCGCCAGGGCGCCCCGGGCCCGTTCCAGGTGCCCCCGCCGGACCTGCAGGCGGACCAGCTGTCCCCAGTCGTCGAACCCGGCACCCGGCAGGGTGACGATTCCCTCCGAGACCTCCAGGGCCTCGTCCAGGTAGCCCGCCCTGCCCAGGGCATCCCGGTAGGTGCGTCCGATGAGCAGCGAGCCGGGAGCGTTGCGGTGGGCGTAGGCCAGGTACGGCAGCGCCTCGCCGATCTCCCCCTGCTCCAGCAGCAGGGCGCCCAGCATGTAGCTGGTCGCCGTGCCGGCGACCGGCGTCCCGGCCCGGGCCGACGTGCTGTCCGGGGGCATGTTCTTGACGACCATGCCGCCGGCGGCGCCGGCACCGACGAGGCAACCGGCGACCAGCAACGACACGAGCGTCGGTTTGGGTCTCATCGTCACTCCTGGTCCAGCAGTTCCGGATCCTGTTCCAGACGCTCCAGCGCGGCGCGGGCGGCCCGTTGCTCGGCGCTCTTCTTGCTGTGGCCGGAGCCGCTGCCCAGGACCCGGTCCCGGTGGAGCACCTCGACGCGGTACTGGCGGTCGTGATCGGGCCCCTCCACCTCGGTGACCCGGTAACGCGGCGGCTCCTTGAAGCGTCCCTGGACGAGTTCCTGGAGGCGGCTCTTGGGATTGTCTAGGCGCGGCAGGCGGAGCAGGCGGTCGACGTCGTCAAGCAGCCAGCGATGCAGGAAATCACGTGCAGCCTCGTAGCCACCGTCCAGATAGAGGGCACCGATCAGGGCCTCGGTCGTGTCGGCCAGGATGCTTTCCCGCTGGCGACCTCCTGTCGCGGCCTCCCCCCTGCTCATCAGGACGTAGCGCCCGAGGTCGAGACGACCGGCCACCTCGGCCAGGCAGGTCCCGCAGACGAGGCGGGCCTTCATGGCGGTGAGCTCACCCTCCGCCCGATCAGGGTACCGGGCGAAGAGGAACTCGTTGACGATCATCCCCAGGACGGAATCCCCCAGGAACTCCAGCCGCTCGTTGCTCTCCAGCCGGGTCGCGCCGGTCGTCACCAGGTGCGAGCGGTGGGTCAACGCCTGGCGCAACAGCTGCCTGTCGCGGAAGCGGTGCTGCAGCCGCCCCTCCAGGGTCTCCACGTTCTCGGGCAGACCGTCGTCCTGGCCGCCGGGGTGGGGACGGCGACCCGCTAGCCTGCGCCGCCACCGTTCCCACCACCAGAGACCCATCGATCGCTCCTAGTCGCCGCTCCAACGGCGCAGGCACAGGGAGATGTTGTGCCCGCCGAAGCCGAAGGAATTGCTCAGCGCGACATCCACCTCGCGCTCGACCGCCGCGTTGGGACAGTAGAACAGGTCGCACTCGGGATCGGGGTGCTCGTAGTTCATCGTCGGCGGCAGGACACCGTCGCGGAGGGCCAGGGCGGTGATCCCGCACTCGACGCCGCCGGCGGCCCCCAGCAGGTGGCCGATCATCGACTTCGTCGAGGAGATGGCCAGCTCCCCGGCACGGGAGCCGAACAGGTCGCGGATCGCCTTGGTCTCGATCTTGTCGTTGAACGGCGTCGAGGTGCCGTGCGCGTTGATGTAGCCGACCGCGTCGAGACCGACACCGGCCGACTCGACGGCCAGGCGCATCGCCTCGCGGGCGCCGAGCCCATCGTTGTCGGGTTGTGTCATGTGGTAGGCGTCGGCGGTCATCCCGTAGCCGACCAGCTCGGCGATGATCGTCGCGCCCCGGGCCCGCGCCCGCTCGAGGTCCTCCAGGACGAGGACACCCGCGCCCTCCCCCAGGACGAAGCCGTCGCGCTCGGCGTCGAACGGCCGGCTCGCGTGCTCCGGGTCGTCGTTGCGGGCGGAGAGCGCCTTCATCGAGTTGAATCCCGCCAGGGCCATGGGGCAGATGCACGCCTCGGCGCCGCCGGTGATCATGACGTCGGCCTGCCCGGAGACGATCCGGTCGTAGGCGACGGCGACGGCGTGGCCCGAGGAGGCGCAGGCCGAGACGGTGGAGAAGTTGGGTCCCTTGTAGCCGTAGCGGATGGAGACCAGACCCGAGGCCATGTCGGCGATCATCATCGGGATGAACAGGGGCGAGACCCGCCCGGGCCCGCGTTGCAGCAGGCGGGCGTGCTGCTGCTCGAAGGTCAGCATCCCCCCGATCCCCGAGCCGATGATCACGCCCGCGCGGTAGGGATCGACCTCTCCCGGCCGGGCCTGTTCCATGGCCTCGACGGCTGCGCAGACGGCGAACTGGGCGTAGCGGTCGGCCTTGCGCGCCTCCTTGGGATCCATGGCCCGGGTGGGGTCGAAGTCGAGGACCTCGGCGGCGAAGTTCGACCGGTAGCCCTCGGTATCGAAGGCCTGGATGGGGCCGATGCCGACCCGACCTGCCTGCATGGCCTGCCAGGTGTCGTCGCGGGTCTGACCGACGGACGTGATCAGACCGATTCCCGTGATGGCGACCCGGCGTCGCTCCATGTCGTCTCCTCCTCCATGCGTCACCCCGGCCCCGGCGCTGTTCCGGGACCGGGGTGGCTCCGGTGACCGCGGGGCTGGCGGCCGTTACTGCTGGACGTGCGCCTCGAGGTAGTCGATGGCGTCCTGGACCGTGCGCAGCTTCTCCTGGTCCTCTTCCGGAATGGTGATGTTGAAGGCTTCCTCCAGATCCATCACCAGCTCGACGGTATCGAGGGAGTCGGCGCCCAGATCATCGGTGAACGAGGCCTCGGGCGTGATCTGCTCGGGGTTGACGGACAGCTTCTTCTCGATGATCTCGTAGACCTTCTCCTTGATCGAACTCATGGTGGCGATGCCCTCCCTGTGGGGGGTTTCAGGTGACCATGCCGCCGTCCACGACCAGCGTCTGGCCGGTGATGTACGCGGCATCCGGCGAAAGCAAAAAGGCGACCACGCCCGCCACGTCGCTCCCGGTGCCGAGGCGGCGCAGGGGGATCCGCCCGAGCATCTCCTTGCGGACGGGCTCCGGCAGATCGGCGGTCATGTCGGTCTCGATGAACCCGGGGGCGACGGCGTTGACGGTGATCGACCGCCCGCCCAGCTCCCGGGCCACGGACTTGGTCAGGGCGACGATACCAGCCTTGCTGGCGGCGTAGTTCGCCTGACCGGCGTTGCCCGTCAACCCGATGACCGACGTGATGTTGACGATCCTCCCTTGACGCTGGCGCATCATAAGCGGCGCCACGGCCCGTGTAAAGAGGAACGTCCCGGTCAGGTTGACGTCCAGGACCTGCCGCCACGCCTCGGGTGACATGCGCAGCAGCAGGGCGTCTCGCGTGATCCCGGCGTTGTTGACCAGGCCGTAGAGGGGGCCGATCTCCTCGTGGGCCCTGGCGACGACCCCGGCGACGGCAGCCTCGTCGGCGATGTCGGCCGGGTAGGCACGGTGGTTCCCCTCCCCGGGCAGGGAGGCGACGACCTCGTCCAGCGCCGCCGCGTTGCGGGCCACCAGGGCCAGGTCGTAGCCGTCGGCGGCCAGCCTCTCGGCGATGGCGCGGCCGATCCCGCGACTGGCGCCGGTGATCAGGACTGCTCCTTGGCTCATATCGGTTCCCTTCGCCCGGTGCGGCTGCATGCAACCGCACCGACCATCATGTCCCGAGTTCGGACAGCCTGTCCAGGACGTTGTCCAGGTCCTCGCGCGTCCCCACCGGCAGGAACGTCACTCCCGGGTGTTCGCGACGGCCCATGTTCGTGAGGACCTTGCCCGGCCCCACCTCCAGGACGACCCGCGGCACGCGGCCGGTGAACGTGCCGCCGGCGATCCCGGCGAGGGACTCGTGCCAGCGGACCGGCGCTGTCAGCTGGCGGCGGAAGCCCTCGGCCAGGGTGGCGGCGTCGGTGACGGCCTCGGCGGTGACGTTGGCCACCAGGGGAACGACGGGATCGGCCACCCGGACCCGGTCCAGCTCCACGGCGAAGGCCCGGGCGGCCTCCTCCAGCAGGGGCGAGTGGAAGGCGCCGCTGACGTTCAGGGGCACGACCCGCCGGGCACCGGCCGCCTTCAGGGCGGTCATGGCGGCTTCGACGGCCGCCACCTCGCCCGAGATGGCGATCTGGGTGGAGGAGTTGTGGTTGGCGACGACGACGATCCCCGCGCCGCTCCCGGCGACCTCGTCGCACACCTCGCGCACGCGGGCGGCGTCCAGGCCGATGACGGCGGCCATGGTCCCCGGCCGCTCGCGTCCGGCAGCGAACATCAGCTCCCCGCGGCGGCGTACCAGGCGCAGGGCGTCGGCCGGAGCGAGGGCGTCGGCCGCCACGGCCGCGGAGAACTCGCCGAGGCTGTGGCCGGCCACGATCTCCGGCTCGATCCCCAGCTCGCGCAGTTCCAGCAGGACGGCGACCGAGTGGGCCAGGATGGCGGGCTGCGCGTTCCAGGTCTCGGTCAGCTTCTCGGGCGGCCCCTCGAACATCAGGCCGGTCAGCGGCGTCTCCAGCAGGCTGTCCACCTCGCGGAGCCAGCGGGCGCCGGGACCGTCCCCCGCCTGCAGGTCGCTGGCCATGCCGACACTCTGGGAGGCCTGGCCGGGAAAGATCATCGGGACGCGGGTCATCTCACTCCCCCGTTTCCCCGTCGGCGAGCAGCGCGGCCAGGCGGCCCGGGACGTCGAGACGGGCCAGCCGGCCGGCGGCCCGGACGGCGTTGGTGATGGCCCGCCGGGAGCTGGCCCCGTGGGCGATGACGGGATTGCCGCGCACGCCGAGCATCAGGGCGCCGCCGTAGGCCGCGTAGTCCATCCGGCCCAGCAGTTCCCGCAGCCCGCCGCCTCCCCCGGCGCCGGCAGCCGCCTTCTGCAGGAACGCGCCGAATCCCTCGATGAGCTTCAGGACGACGTTGCCGGTGAAGCCGTCGGTGACGACGACGTCGGCCCTGCCGAACAGCAGGTCGCGCCCCTCGATGTTCCCGGTGAACCGCAGATCGTCCCGCTGCGCAAGCAGGGCGTGGGCGGCGACGGTCAGCTCGCTCCCCTTGCTGGCCTCCTCGCCGATGTTCAGCAGGCCCACCCGCGGCTGCGGGACGTCCAGGACGAGGCGGGCGTAGAGATCGCCCATGCGGGCAAAGACGAGCAGGTGCTGAGGGGTGGCCTGCACGTTGGCGCCGGCATCGAGCAGCAGGAAGGGATCGTCCAGGGTCGGGATGACGGTCCCGATGGCGGGACGCTCGACACCGGGCAGCCGTCCCAGGAGCAGCAACCCGCCCGCGGCCATGGCGCCGGTGCTGCCGGCGCTGACGACGGCGTGGACGCGCCCTTCCCTGTGGTCCTGCATGGCGCGGACGACGGGCGAGTCCTGCTTGTTCCTGATGGCCGCCGCGGGCGATTCGTCCATGGCGATCGTCTCGCGGCAGGGCACGATGGCGACGGGCAGGTCGTCGGCCTCCAGGCCGACCAGCGCCGCGTTGATGGTCTCGGGATCGCCGTAGAGGGCGACGGCCAGGTCGTCGCTCTCCCGGACGGCGTCGACGGCGCCGGGCACGACGACCGCGGGGCCGTGGTCTCCCCCCATGGCGTCGACGGCGATGACCAGCCGCCGGGTGTCACGCTCCATCGTCTCCCCCCTGTTGCGGGGCCCGGGCACCGGCGGACTCAGTCGTTCTCGACGACGAAGACCTCGCGATCGCCGTAGTGGCCGCACTTCGCGCAGACGCGGTGGGGCCTCACCGGGGCGCCGCAATGGCTGCAGCGGGCCGGCGTGGGGGACGACAGCTTCCAGTGGGAACGGCGCATGTTCCGCTTCGAGGGGCTGGTCTTCTTCTTGGGAACGGCCATGGCTCGTTTCCTTTCAAGTCGCGATCACGGCAGGGCGTCCCAGCGGGGATCGGTCGCCGACTGCTCGCAGTCGCAGGGCTGCTCGTTCAGATCCGCCCCGCAGTGGGGGCAGATGCCGCGGCACTCGTCGCGGCACAGGGTACGCTGGGGACGCCCCAGCACGATCGCTTCCCGCAGGGCATCGTCGAGATCGACGACGCCGGTGGTCTGCCTGATCAGCCAGCTGTCCTCGTCGTGCGCGCTCTCCGGCTCGCCCTCGCGGAGGATGACGATGGCAACCTCGGCGAGATAGTCGACGGCACAGCTTGCCAGGCAGCGGTCGCATGTCCCCTGGCCGTGGACGGCCAGGTCGCCGCGGATCACGACCCGGCGTGGCGTGTTGTCCACGACGAGATCGCCGTCCAGCCGGACGACGACCTCCTCGCCGCGGTCCAGGACCGTGTACGTCTCGTCGACGGGGACGCTGTCCCGCCCCGGACGGAGCTGTTCCAGGATCAGCTTCATGCAAGCAACGGACGATAACCGCGTCCGACCGGGCTGTCAAGCCAGCGGGCGGTTCCCGCGGAACCGCCCGCTGCTGCTGTTTCCCGTCCCCTCAGTCGCCGAAGATGATCCCCAGCTCGCGGCGGGCGTTCTCCACCGAGTCGCTGGCGTGGACGGCGTTCTGGGAGAGCGAGGTCCCGAAGCGGAAACGGAGGGTGCCCGCCGCCGCCTCGGCCGGGTTGGTGGCCCCGACGAGTTCGCGCAGCTTGACGACCGCCTGCTCCCGCTCCAGGTGGACGCAGACCACCGGCCCGCTGGTGATGTACTCGACGAGATCGGCGAAGAACGGCCTTTCGCGATGGACGGCGTAGAAGTCCTCCACGGTCGGTCGGTCGAGCTGCTTCATGACCAGCCGCTTGATCCGGAAGCCGTTCTCCTGGACCGCCGCGAGGATGGCACCGATCTTCTGGTCCTCCGCCGCGACGATCTCCGGCTTGATCATCATGTAGGTCTGCTCCAGCAAACCAGCCTCCTGTCCAACCCCTTGCGGGAACGGTTGTTGCCTCTATCGCTTCCAGATCTCCTGGAGGAGCGGCACGACGTCGACCGGGCGGTCGGCCACGGGGATCCCGGCCGCCTCGAGGGCCTTCTTCTTCTCCGCCGCCGTCCCGCTGCCGCCGGAGACGATGGCGCCGGCATGCCCCATCCGCTTGCCCGGAGGGGCGGTGCGGCCGGCGATGAACGAGACGACGGGGATGTCCATGTTGGCCTTGATGTACTCGGCCGCCTGCTCCTCGGCGTTGCCGCCGATCTCGCCGATCATGACCAGGGCCTTGGTCTCGGGATCGGCGTGGAACAGCTTCAGGGCGTCCATGAAGGTCGTCCCGATGACCGGGTCCCCCCCGATGCCGACGCAGGTCGTCTGGCCCAGGCCGGCCTGGGTCAGGGCGTGGACGACCTCGTAGGTCAGCGTGCCGCTGCGGGAGATCAGCCCCACCGGGCCCGGGGCGACGATCGAGCCGGGCATGATCCCCAGCTTGGCCTGGCCGGGGATGATGAAGCCCGGGCAGTTGGGACCGATCAGGCGCACGCCCCGCTCCTCGAGGTAGGGCATGACCTTGACCATGTCCAGGGTCGGCACGCCCTCGGTGATGCAGACCACCAGCTTGATGCCGGCGTCCGCCGCCTCGAGGATGGCGCCGGCCGCGGCGAACGGGGGCACGAAGATGACCGATGCCTCCGCGCCGGTCTCGGCGACGGCCTCGGCGACGGTGTCGAAGACCGGCACCTTCCCCTCGAACGTCTGGCCGCCCCGGCCCGGCGTGACGCCGGCCACCAGGTTCGTGCCGTACTCGAGCATCGCCTTGCTGTGGAAGCTCCCGTCCCGACCGGTGATGCCCTGGACGAGGACCTTCGTCTTCCCATCACAGAAAACAGCCATGTCGCGTCCTCCTCTAGCTGGCCTTGCGGCCGGCGAGTTCCAGGGCCTTCTGGACGACCTCGTCCATCGTCGCCGCCGGGACCAGGTCGGTCTGCGCCAGCAGCTCGCGGGCCTCATGCTCGTTCGTCCCGGTCAGCCGCACGACGATCGGGACGTCGATCCGCATCCTCTTGGTGGCCTCGATGATCCCCCTCGCCACGTCGTCGCAGCGGGTGATCCCCCCGAAGATGTTGAACAGGATCACCTCGACGTTGGGATCCTTCAGGATGATCGACAGGGCGTTGACGACCTTGTCGGGGTTGGAGCTGCCGCCGATGTCCAGGAAGTTGGCGGGCATCCCGCCGTAGTACTGGACCAGGTCCATGGTCGCCATGGCCAGCCCGGCGCCGTTGACCAGGCAGCCGACGTTGCCGTCCAGCTTGACGAACGACAGGCCGGCCTCCCGCGCCAGGCGCTCGGACTCGTTCTCCTCGTCCAGGTCCCGGAGCTGCTCGAAGTCCGGGTGCCGGAACAGGGCGTTGTCGTCCAGGTTGACCTTGGCGTCGATGGCCATCCCCTCGCCCGCGGAGGTGAAGATGAAGGGGTTGATCTCGGCCAGGGAGGCGTCGACGTCCATGAAGGCGGCGTACAGCTTCTGCATGGCGGCAGCCAGCTGGCGGGCCTTCTTGATGTCGCCGGTCATCTTCAGGGCGATGCCCATGGCCTGGTGGTCCAGCAGTCCGTAGCGGGGATCGATGGGCTGCTTGAGGATGGCCTCGGGGTTCTCCTTGGCCACCTGCTCGATCTCGACGCCGCCCTCGGCCGAGGCCATCAGCAGGGGCCGGCGGGTGTTGCGGTCGACGAGCAGGCCGAGGTAGTACTCCTCGGCGATGTCGACGGCCGGGGTGATCAGGACCTTGCGGACGATGTGGCCCTTGATGTCCAGCCCGAGGATCGCCTCGGCGTGCTTGCGGACGTCGGCCTCGTTCTCGCAGAACTTGACGCCGCCCGCCTTGCCGCGGCCACCGGTCAGGACCTGGGCCTTGACCATGACCGGGTAGCCGTACTTCCCGGCCAGGGCGACCGCCTCGTCGACCGACCGCGCCACCTCTCCCGGCGGCACGTTGAGGCCGTGCGCGCGGAAGAACTCCTTGGCCTGGTATTCGTGGATGTTCACCGGGCACCTCCCTGGAACGTGGACGGGCGGGGGAACCGGCCGGCTCCCCCGCCTGCTGGTGAGTCCGTCACTTCAGGACATCGGCGACGATGTCCGCCAGATCCGGCTTGCCGATCTCCTGCAGTTCGTAGCCGACGCGGACGGTCGGCTTGTTGATCTTGACGATACGGGCCAGATCGATGGGCGTGCCGATGACGACGGCGTCGCATTCGACGGCGTTGATCGTCGCCTCGAGGTCCTTGATCTGCTGGTCGCTGTAGCCCATGGCCGGCAGCAGCGTGCCGATCTCGGGATAGGTCTCGAAGGTCTCGGCCAGCTTGCCGGTGACCCAGGGGCGCGGGTCGACCAGGTCGGCCGCCCCGGCGCGCAGGGCCGCCACGACACCGGCGCCGTAGGTCATGCCGCCGTGGGTCAGCGTGGGCCCGTCCTCGACGACCAGGACCTTCTTGCCGCGGATCTTGGAGGGGTCGTCGATGGTCAACGGCGAGGCCGCCTCGATGATCGTCGCCGTCGGGTTGATCGAGCGGATGTTCTGGCGCACCTGCTCGATGTCCTCGAACTCCGCCTCGACGACCTTGTTGATGATCACGACGTCGGCCATCCGGACGTTCGTCTCGCCCGGGAAGTAGGTCAGCTCGTGGCCGGGCCGGTGGGGGTCGGCGACGACGATGTGCAGGTCGGGCTTGTAGAACGGGGTGTCGTTGTTGCCGCCGTCCCAGAGGATGACGTCGGCCTCCTGCTCGGCCTCGCGCAGGATCGCCTCGTAGTCGACGCCGGCGTAGACGACGTTGCCGCGGTTGATGTGCGGCTCGTACTCCTCCATCTCCTCGATGGTGCAGTGGTGCTTGGCCAGGTCGGCGATCTCGGCGAACCGCTGGACCTTCTGCGCGGCGAGGTCGCCGTACGGCATCGGGTGGCGGATGGCGGCCACCTTCTTGCCCATCGCCTTGAGGATCTCGCTGATCCGCCTGGTCGTCTGGCTCTTGCCGCAGCCGGTGCGGACGGCGCAGATGGCGATGACCGGCTTGCTGCTCTTGAGCTGGGTCCGCTTCTCCCCGATCAGCTTGAAGTCGGCGCCGCAGGCGGTCACCAGGGCGGCCTTGTGCATGACCGTCTCGTGGGAGACGTCGCTGTAGGAGAAGACGCAGGTGTCCACGTCGTACTTCTCGATGAGCTCGGGCAGGTCCTGTTCGGCCAGGATGGGAATCCCCTCGGGGTAGAGCGAGCCCGCCAGCTCGGGGGGATACTTGCGGCCGTCGATGTCGGGGATCTGGGCCGCCGTGAAGGCCACGACCTCGTACTGTTCGTTGTCCCGGTAGACACAGTTGAAGTTGTGGAAGTCGCGCCCAGCGGCGCCGATGATGATGACCTTCTCCCTGCTCATGGAAGCGTCCTTTCGTCTATGTGAAGTCTGTGCGGCCGCGGCCGCTACCGGTCGAGGCGACGGATGGCCTCGATGATACCCGTCGTGGACCGTCCCTGTCGCATGGGGACACGGACGACCTCCCCGCCGCGGGCGAGGACCAGGTCCGCCCCCACGATCCGGTCGACCGTGTACTCGTCCCCCTTGACCAGGACGTCGGGCTGGACGATCTCGATGACCGCCAGCGGCGTGGGTTCGCCAAAGATGGTCAGCGCGCCGACCGATCGCAAATGGGACAGCAGGGCGCAGCGGTCGGCAACCGGGACGATGGGCCGTCCCGGGCCCTTGAGCTGGCGGACCGACGCGTCGTCGTTGACGGCCACCAGCAGGACGTCCCCCAGGCGGGCCGCATCCAGCAGGTACTCGACATGGCCGCGGTGGAGGATGTCGAAGCAGCCGTTGGTGAAGACGATCCGCTGGCCGTGCTCCCGCCTGTCCGCCGCCCAGGCGGCCAGTTCCTCCCTGGCCACCACGGGCGCCGGCGTCAGGCGTGCCTCGCGGCCGCTCATGACAGGAGGGCCTCGCGGATCTGGTCGGCGGTGATGGCGGCAGTGCCCAGCTCGCGGACCGAGAGGCCGGCGGCGTGGTTGGCGAGGTTGGCCGCCTCCAGGAAGTTGGCACCGGCCGCGAGAGCCGTGGTGTAGACGGCGATGACCGTGTCGCCGGCACCGGTGACGTCGTAGACCTCGGTGGCCTCGGTGGGCAGGTGGTGCTCCCCGCCGCCGGCCTCGAACAGGGCCATGCCGTGTTCCCCCCTGGTGATCAGGATCGTCTCCGCCCGCGTCCGCTCCAGCAGGCGGCCGGCGGCCCGGCGCAGGGAGTCGGGATCGGTGATGGGGATCCCGGCGGCCCGGGAGGCCTCCTTCTGGTTGGGAGTCAGGGAGGTACAGCCGGCGTACTGCGAGAAGTCCTCGTTCTTGGGGTCGACGACGGAGGGGATGCCGTCGGCGCGGGCCAGGTCGATGACCTCGGCGAGCAGCTCGTCGGTGACGACCCCCTTGCCGTAGTCGCTGATGACGATCCCGCTGTACGGTCCCCGGGCGCGCAACCGCTCCAGCAACTCGGCGAGATCGTCCGGCGCGACCGGACCGTCCGCCTCGTTGTCGACCCGCACGACCTGCTGGTGGTGGGCGATGATCCGGGTCTTGAGCGTCGTGCGACGCCCCGGCAGTCGCAGCACCCCGGCGCCGTCGATGCCGGCGGCGGCGAGCATGTCGGCCAGGGCCCGGCTCGTCGCGCCGGTCCCGGTCACGGCGAACAGGTCGACCTCGGCGCCCAGGGCGCGGATGTTGGCGGCGACGTTGGCGGCCCCGCCCAGCTTGTCCGTCTCCTCGCGCAGGCGCACGACCGGCACCGGCGCCTCGGGGCTGATCCGCTCCACCTCTCCCCAGAGGAAACGGTCCAGCATGGCGTCACCGACGACTGCCAGGCGCAGTCCGGCCATCGCATCCAGGATCTCGAGACTCCGCTGCGTCATCCACCCACTCCTTACTTCGCTGCGGCCACCGGTCGCGGGGAAGCTAGCATCGTGTCGACGGAGCGTCAATCGCGCTCCCCGCCGTGGACAGCGGCCGTCGTGTGTCCTAGACTTCGCAGACACACACGAACCAGGGAGAGAGACGATGGCCGACCGCAAGCCGCAGCAGCTGAACGTGGAACTTCCCCAGGACATCGGCGAGGGGACCTATGCCAACCTGGCCCTGATCACCCACAGTCCCAGCGAGTTCATCCTCGACTTCGCCAGGATGATGCCCGGCCTGCCCAAGGCCAAGGTCCAGGCCCGGATGATCATGACTCCCCAGAACGCCAAGGCGCTGTTCAAGACCCTGGAAGTGAACATCCGCCGCTACGAGGAAGTCCACGGGGAGATCAAGCTGCCGGGCTCGCCGGGCAAGGAGATCGGGTTCCAGGCCCCCGAGTCGCGGAACTGACCGCCACGGGTGCTCAGGCGAGCAGGCGCCGGAAGCGGCGCGCCGCGAGCAGCAGCAGCACCAGCGCCGTCGCCGCCAGGACCAGCAGGTGACCGGCGTCCTGCGAGACGCCGTATCCCCGGCCGATCATGTCGTGGAAGATGGTGATGGCCTGCCCGGTGGGCAGCAGCAGGCCGACGCGCTGCATGAAGACCGGGGTGATCTCCAGGGGCCACCACAGACCGCCCAGGGCGGCGGCCAGCAGCGAGACGGTCAGCCCGATCCCGGACGCCTGTTCGGCCGTCCGGCAGAGCGTGGCCAACCAGAGGGCCAGCGACGACGCGACCGCCGTGAACAGCACGGCGACGAGGACCAGCAGCCCCGGCGACTCGCCGTAGTCGATCCCCAGCAGCAGCGCGTTGAGCAGCAGCAGGACGGCGAACTGGGCCAGTCCCACGGCGAAGGGGCCGGCGAACAGCCCGGTCGCCAGCGACCAGGCCGGTGCCGCGCTCAGCCGCAGCCGGCGCAGGGTCCCCTGCCGCCGGGCGGTCACCAGGTCCGGCACGCCCATCAGCGCCATCATGAGGACGAACATCAGGGTGTAGGCCGGCCCGACGTGCTGCCGGCCGTTGCGGATCGACAGGGGCAGCGACGCCGTCCGTCCCAGCGGCCTGGCGACCAGCCTGACACGCGGCCGCTCCCACAGGGAGTCGAACAGCGCCGGATGGAAACGACCATCGGGGCTGTCGGCCGCCAGGGCGACGGCCAGGCGACGGGCACTCCACCCCTGCAGCACCCGCTCGATGTCCGTCCGGGCCGCCTGGGCGCTGAGCAGGTCCGAGTCGTAGTACAGGATCGCGGTGTCGCCACGGGCGGTCCGCAGGTCCCCCGGCAGGAAGAGCGCCGCGGGAGCGCGGCCGGAGAAGACGGCCGCGCGTGCGGCCGCGCGGCCCGCGACGGTGTCGACCGCGACCGGCCGGTAGCGCGCGTTGGCCGGCAGCAGGGCCAGGACGTCCCGCGCCGCCGCCGCGTCGCCGCCGGAGAGGATCGGGACCGCCGGTACCGTGTCGCTGCTGAACGATCCCAGCATCGATCCCATCAGCAGCGAGAAGACCAGCGGCATCAGCAGCAGCCAGAGCAGGGCCCCCCGGTCGTGGCGCAGGCGCCGGAGATGGACCCCCAGCAGGGCCAGCACGATCCGCGTCCCGCCGCTCACAGCAGACCTCCCCGCCTTGTCCGGACCCGCAGGACCAGGCCGGCCACGGCCAGCAGGACCGCGGTCATCGCCAGCAGGACGGCCAGGGGCGTGCCCACCGTCGACAGGTCGCCCCGCCGCAGCACCACGTCCTGGAAGGCCCTGTTGAGCCACCAGGTCGGCGTCAGGCGGCCGGCGCCCTGCAGGAAGGCCGGCATCCGGCCGGTCGGGATGAACGTCCCGCCCAGCATGGCGCCCACCAGGATGACGACCGTGCCCAGGCCGCCCATCTGCTTCTCGTCGCGGGTCAGCAGGGCCAGCACCAGGAACAGGGAAGCCACCAGGACGGCGGCCGTGACGGCGACCACCGGCAGGGTGAACGGGTCGTTCCCGAGGTGGACCCGGAACAGCAGCCGGCCCGCCAGCAGCAGGATGCCCAGCTGGACGACGGCCACGGCCACGGCGCCGGCCCACTTTCCCGCCAGCAGCCGCGCCGGGGTCAGCGGCGTGACCAGCAGACGCCGCAGCGTCCCCTCCTCCCGTTCGCGGTGGATCCCGCCGAGGCGGGCGGAGACGGCGAACATCAGGAAGAAGACGGCCATCGACGGCAGGAAGTAGTCGTACATGTTGACCGGCCCTCCGTCCGTCCCGCCGGCGGGTCGCACCTCCCGGTCGACGACCGACAGGACCAGCGGCGGGTGCCGGAAGGCCTCGACCATGGCCGCCTGGCGGTCCAGCAGGCGCACCGCCCCTTCCCGCAGGTTGCCCAGCGCCGGATCGTCGCGGCGCAGGCGCCGGTAGAGATCGACCACGGACTCCCCGCGCAACAGCCCCTCCAGCGATTCCACTCCGTCGGGGAACGGGTCGTCGTCCCAGACGCTCCGGTAGACGGCTTCCCCGGTCTGGAAGGAGGCCACCGCCCGGGCGAGCATCTGTTCGACGATGCCGGCCTTGACCGGGCTGTTGACGTCCTCCCAGAGGACGATCTCCAGCGGCCGCTCGCTGAACAGGTACCGGAGCAGGGAGTCGGGCAGGACGATCGCCGCCTGGACCTTCCCACGGCGGACCCAGCGGTCCGCCGTGGCACTGTCGGTCCAGGTGACGGTGAACAGACCCGTCCCTTCCATCCCGTCGCCCAGCAGGCGACGGGCCGAGGCGGGAAGGTCGCCCACGATCGCCAGGGGGATGGCCGAGATCCCGGCGCCACCGCCCCCGAAACCGCCGAAGGCCAGGCCCATGATCCCGGACAGCAGCAGGGGCAGGGCCAGCGAGAGGAGCCAGCCGACGCGGTCACGGGCCAGGCGCAGCAGGTCGAGACGGATCAGGACGGCGAGCATCGTCTCACTCCCTCAGGGCACGGCCGGTGATGGAGAGGTAGAGGGACTCCAGGTCGGGGCGGATGATCTCCAGGCCGGACAGGGACAGCCCCCGCCGGGCGTGCCAGGCCTCGAGCGGCGGCAGCAGCGAGGCGCCGTCCCGGCACTCGATCTCGACCCTGCCGCGGTGCAGGCGGGCCGCGGCGACCCCCTCCCAGTCCCGGGCCGCCTCCAGCAGCGGTTCCACCTGGGAGGACGGGACCGAGCAGCGCACCAGGTCCCGCTCGCCGACCTGGCGGATGAGGGTCTCCTTGTCCCCCAGCGCCACCAGCCTGCCGTGGTCGATGACGCCGATCCGGTGGCAGAGCTGCTCCGCCTCCTCCAGGTAGTGGGTCGTGTAGAGGACGGTCAACCCGTCTCGGTTCATCCCGCCGACCAGATCCAGGATCCGCGCCCGCGCCTGGGCGTCGATGCCGACGGTCGGTTCGTCCAGCAGCAGGACCTTCGGCGCGTGGACCAGGCCGATCATCATGTTCAGTCGCCGCTTCATCCCACCGCTGAAGGTCCGGACCAGGCGACCCGCGTGCGCCGAGAGATCGCTGACCTCCAGCAGCTCCTCGACGCGCCGGCGCAGGGCCTGCCCCTCCAGCCCGTAGAGCCGTCCCCAGAACAGGAGGTTCTCGCGGGCTGTGAGATCCTCGTAGAGGGCCAGCTCCTGGGGAACGACGCCGATGCAGCGGCGGACAGCCAACGCCTCGCGGGCGACGTCGTGTCCGCAGACCAGCACCCGGCCGGCATCGGCCGGCAGGAGGGTCGACAGGATCGAGAGGGTCGTCGTCTTGCCGGCGCCGTTGGGTCCGAGCAGGCCGAAGATCTCACCCTCCTCCACCGCGAAGCCGAGATCGTCGACAGCGCGGACGTCGCCGAACGACTTGTGGAGATGCTCCACCCGGATCATGCTGTCTCGACCTCCCTGGTCGATGCCCGTGACGGTGCCGGCGGCCGGGTCTTCCAGCGCCGGTGCACCCAGTAGTAGTGGTCGGGTCGACGACGGACGGCGTCGGCCAGCAGGTCGGTGATCCGCTGGGTCAGCCCGGCGACCGCCTTCGCCTCGTCCGGCTCGTCGACCGGTTCGATCAGCGGGGCGAACTCGGCCTCGTGGGTCCCGTCCTCCCGGCGGACGAGGTAGGCCGCGACCACGGGACAGCGGAGCTTCCAGGCGAAGTAGGCCAGGCCCCGCGGCGTCGAGGCGGGACGCCCCAGGAAGTCGACGAAGACCCCGTCGTCACCGGCGTTGACGTCCGGCAGCATGGCCACGAACTCGCCCCTCCGGACGGCCCTGATCACCTCCCGGACCGACGCGTCGGCGCGGATGACCCGCATCCCGGCCCGCTCCCGGATCCTGTTCTGGAGCCGGTCCACCCAGGGGTTGCTCTGGGTCCGCACGACGACCGAGAGCGGGTAGCCGTGCGCGTTGGCGGCCGCCCCCAGCAGCTCCCAGTTGCCGAAGTGGCCCGTCGTCAGCAGGGCGCCGCGCCCCTCGGCCCGGAGCCGTCCGAGGGGATCGTCGGACGGGAAGCGGACCAGCGCGCGGATCCGCTCCGGGGACCAGCGGGCCAGCAGGATGAACTCGGCGAGGGTCTCCCCCAGCTGGACGTAGCAGCGGCGGGCCAGCTCCTCGCGCTGCTCCGCCGTCCACTGCGGGAAGGCGTGGGCCAGGTTCTCCAGGACGACCGCGCGCCGGTATCCGGTCAGGTCGTGGACCAGCCGGCCCAGGAGACGGCCGCCGCGGCGCAGGCACCGCTCGGGACACAGGCGCGAGGCGGCGTACAGGGAACCGAGCAGGGCGTATTCCGCCGCCCAGCGCAGTCGTCTTCCCCGTCCCGCCATCGTTCACCTCCGGTCGTGCCCTTCCCCGGCCTCCGTCGCTCCGGCTCCCGGCGACGGGATCCCGCAGCGGTCGAGCCAGAGACTACGGGCCACCCGCCCGCCCGGCAAGCGGACGATCATCCCGCCGAGCTCCAGCTCCAGCAGCGCCGCCTGCCAGACCTGCTCCGTCCCCGGCCAGCGGCGGCGCAGCTCGGACAGGCGCATCCCCGTCAGGTCGAGCCGGTCCCAGAGCCAGCGCGCCGGGGTGCCGTCACGCGGCGGCGTCCGGTCCGCCGCGGCCTGCGGCCTCCCCGGTGCGGGAGCCGGCAGGACCCCCAGGACGTCGGCCGCCGACTCCACCAGATGGGCCCCCTCCCGCAGCAGGTGGTGGCAGCCCCGCACCAGGTCGCAGTCGACGGGCCCCGGGACGGCGAACACCTCCCGCCCCGCGTCGAGGGCCTGGTAGGCCGTCGTCAGGGCGCCGCTGCGGCGGGGCGCCTCGACGACGACGACGCCGGCGGCCAGGCCGGCGATCAGCCGGTTGCGGCGCGGAAAGACGAACCGCTGCGGCGCGTCCTCGTCGCCGGCCTCGGTGACGACGCACCCGCAACTCTCGATCTGCCGCCGCAGGGAACGGTGGCGCTGCGGGTAGGTCCTCAGGATCCCGGTCCCCATGACGGCGATCGTCCGGCCGCCGGCCGCCAGGGCGCCCCGGTGGGCGGCGCCGTCGATCCCCAGGGCCATCCCGCTGACGATCGTCCAGCCGGCCCGTGCCAGGTCCTCCGCCAGACGGCGGGCCACGACCAGCCCCCGGTGGGTCGCCCGGCGCGTGCCGACGATCGCCAGGCAGGGCCGGCCGAGGGCGGCGGGATCGCCGCAGCCGCGGACCCGGCGGGGCGGGTCGGGCATGGTGCGCCAGCCAGCCGGCCAGTGGATCGACCCGGGTGTCAACGTCCAGGGACCGGTCCCGTCCCCGGTGGTACGTCGCGGTGTCATCGATGTTTCCGATCCGGGAGGTGCGCCGGGAGGACGCGATCGCCGTCGTCAGTCGCCGTCGGGCGCCGTCTCCTGCAGCAGGGCGCGCAGCGCGAACCGCAGGCGGTCCAGCCCCTGGCCGGTGACCGCTGAGATCGTCAGCACGTCCCGGGCCCCGTTGTCGTCGGCCCACTCGGTCACCTCGGACCGCACCCGCTGGCTCGTCTCGGGATCGGCGGCGTCGAGCTTCGTCAGCACGACGACGAACGGCAGGTCGGGCAGGCGCTTCCCGTAGGCGGTCAGCTCCTGGCGCAGGATCGCCAGCTCGGCGGCGGGGGCGGGCGAGGCGAGGTCGACCAGGTAGGCCAGGGCCCGCGTCCGCTCGACGTGCCGCAGGAACTCGTGGCCCAGTCCCCGGCCCTCGCTGGCGCCCTCGATCAGGCCGGGGATGTCGGCCACGGCGCAGCTGACATGGTCCCCCAGGTCGACGATGCCGAGGTTCGGCACCAGGGTCGTGAAGGGGTAGTTGGCGATCCTGGGCCGGGCCGCCGAGATCCGGGACAGCAGGGTCGACTTGCCGGCGTTGGGCAGGCCGATCAGTCCGATGTCCGCCAGGAGCTTCAGCTCCAGGCGCAGGCGTCGTCCCTCGCCCGGCTGGCCGGGCGTCGCCACGTGGGGGGCCTGGCGCTGTGCGGAGCGGAACTCCCAGTTCCCCTTGCCGCCCTGGCCGCCGCGGGCGACACAGAGGCGCTGGTCCGGCTCGACGAGGTCGCCCAGCAGCTCGCCGGTATCGGCGTCGTAGACCAGCGTCCCGCAGGGGACGACGATCTCCACGTCCCGGCCGTCGGCGCCGGTCTTGCGCCAGCCGCCGCCCGGCTCGCCGTTGCCGGCCCGGTAGTCCTTGCGGTAGCGGAAGTCCTGGAGGGTCGTCGAGCCGGTGGCGGCGCGCAGCCAGATCGAACCGCCCCGGCCCCCGTTGCCGCCGTTGGGGCCGCCCCGGGGCACCCCCTTCTCCCGCCGGAAGGCAATGCAGCCGTCACCGCCCTTGCCGGCCGCCACGACGATCTCCGCGACATCGATGAACTTCATCCTACTCCCCGTAGCCGGCCAGGGCGCGGCGCAGGCGCAGGGCCGCGTCCTGGAGCGTCGTCTCGTCCAGGGCGTAGCTGAGCCGCAGGTGGTGGGGCGCGCCGAACGGCTCGCCGGGGACGACCGCCAGCTTCTCCCGCTCGAGCAGGTATTCGGCCAGCCGCCAACCGCCGTCGACCTGGCGCTCGGTCCCGATGATCTCCCGGCAATCCACGAAGAGGTAGAAGGCGCCGTCGGGAACGGTGAAGCGGATGCCGGGCACGTCCCGCAGCGCATCCACCAGGGTGTCGCGGCGGCGGCGGAAGGCCGCCTTCATCGCCGCCAGCTCGTCGCGGCAATCGAAGGCCACCAGGGCCGCCTGCTGGGCGATCTTGCAGACGTTGCTCGTCGAGTGGCTCTGCAGCCGGTTCATGGCGCCGATCGTCCGGGGGTCGGCGATCCCGTACCCGACCCGCCAGCCGGTCATGGCGTAGCTCTTGGACAGGCCGCTGATCAGGACGATCCGGTGGCGCAGGTCGGGCGCCACCGTCAGCAGGGAGACGTGCCCCTCGTCCGTGTAGACCAGGTCCTCGTAGATCTCGTCGGTCAGGATGAAGAAGCTGGTCTTGCGGCAGAACTCGGCCAGGTCGGCCAGTTCCTCGCGCGTGTAGACCGCCCCGGTGGGATTGCTGGGACTGTTCAGGATCAGGGCGCGCGCCCGGCCGGCGCCGGCCCGCTCGAGGTCCTCGGCCGTGATCTTCCAGTCCTGGCCCGACGGGACGACCGGCAGGACGCGGGCGCGCAGGGCCGCGATCTGGGCCGGGTAGGTCACCCAGTAGGGCACCGGCACCGCCACCTCGTCCCCCTGGTTCAGGAGCATCGAGAGGGCGTTGAACAGGACCTGCTTGGCCCCGTTGGAGACGATGACCTCGTCCGGCCCCACGGTCATCCCCAGCCGCCGGCTGTACTCCGCCGCGATCCGCTCGCGCAGGACCGGCATCCCGGCGCTCGGGGTGTAGCCGATGTGCCCCTCGTCGAGGGCAGCGTGGGCGGCCTGCCGGATCGGCAGCGGGGTCGGGAAGTCCGGTTCCCCGACGGTCAGGTTGATGACCGGCTCGCCCCGGGCGAGCATGGCCTGGGCCTGGCCGGAGAGCTTCAGCGTCGGCGAGTCGCCCAGGACGTCGGCCAGCCATCCGAGTCGTTGTACCATCCCTCCTCCTTGGGGCAGCGAGAGGTTCCCCGCCGAACGATGCACTCCGGATCGGGGTCGTGCCAGCCTCAATCCCCCGTCGCGCCGTGGCGCTCGAGCCAGTCCGCCACGACCGGCGGGACGACCTCCCCCAGCGCCCCGCCGCAGCGGATGATGTCCCGCACCAGGGTGCTGCTGATCATCCCCAGCTCGGGACGGGCGAACAGGCAGACGATCTCGTAGTCGGGGTCCAGCCTGCGGTTCGCCGCCGCCATGGACTGCTCGTGTTCCAGGTCGGCGACGCTGCGCAGTCCCCGCACGACGATCCCCGCGCCCAGCCGCCGCCGCAGATCGACCAGCAGTCCGTCCAGGACGACCACCCGGCAGCGGTCGGCCGCTCCCAGCTCCTCGACGACCAGGCGCACCAGGCGGCAGCGCGTCTCCACCGGCAGCAGGGTCCGCTTCCCCCCCTCCGCCACGGCGACGGTGACGCGGTCCCAGAGCCGCAGGGCGCGACGCAGGACGTCGGCGTGCCCGAGGGTGATCGGGTCGAACGTGCCGGGGAACAGGACGTGTTCGATGCTCATGACAGACGCTCCAGCAAGGCTATGGACGTGGCACCGTGGCGGCGCTCACGCCAGGTCCAGCCGACCGGGCAGGCCGGGTCGAGCGGTTCGGCGACGGCGTGCTCGACGGCGGCGACGACGAGTCCCCCCGCCGCCGCCAGGTCGGCCAGCAGCGAGGCCAGTCGCGGCGCCAGGCCGAGGCCGTAGGGCGGGTCGGCCAGCACGAGCCACGGTGTCGCGGCGGCGGCAGCAGTCACGGCCCGCTGCAGCCAGCGGGCGGCGTCGAGGCGACGCAGGCGGTAGCTGGCGGGATCGGCGCCGCAGGCGCGGAGATTGGCGGCCGCAGCGCGGAGGGCCGCCGGGGAGAGATCGACCAGCTCCACGCTGGCGGCCCCCCGGCTGAGGGCCTCGATCCCCAGGCTGCCCGTGCCGCAGCAGAGGTCGACCACCCGGGCGCCGACGACCCGCTCGGCCAGCATGGCCAGCAGCGCCTCGCGCAGCCGGTCCGTCGTGGGACGGACACGACCGACGGCCACGACCGGCAGACGCCTGCCCCGCCAGCGACCGCCGGTCACCCTCATGCCGCCTGTCCCTCCGCGCGCAGGGCGAGCCGGCAGCGCAGGGCCTGGACGGCCAGGACCCGCGGCGAGACGAGGTCGCTGCGCAGGCGGAAGTGGGCGGCACGCGCGTAACGGAGCAGGCGGCGGCGGTACAGATCGGCAAGGCCGTCCCCGCCGTACCGCTCCAGCAGAGGACGCTGTCCGGGAGCCGCCTCCAGCCGCCGGCGCAGGACCCACCACGGCGCATCCAGCCAGACGACTACACCCGCCTCCCGCAGCCGGGCCACGTTGGCGGGTCGTTCGACGATCCCCCCGCCGCAGGCGACGACCAGGGAGCGACGGCGGTCCAGGGAGTAGAGTGCGGCCGTCTCCAGGCGCCGGAACCGTTCCTCCCCGTCACGGGCGAAGATGGTCGGAATGTCGCGGCCGGCCAGGCGCTCGATCCTCGCGTCCAGGTCGACAACGGGCAGCAGGGCGCGCTCGGCGAGCAGGGTCGCCACGCTGCTCTTTCCCGCGCCCATGAACCCGACGAGGCTGATCCACATGCCGTCCCTCCCGTTCGCCGGGCAGCATAGGGAATGCCGGCCACGGGAGCAAGGGAAGTCGCCGGCGGACGGGGGATGCGCGTCAGCGGTCGGCCGGGACGACAGCGGCGGCGTGGGCCGCCGGCGGGAAGACCGGGGGACGGACGCCCGTGCCGAGCCAGACCACGATCAGCAACGCCACCACCACCAGGAGGATCCGTTCCATGGGCGTGGGCCGTGACATTCGCACCTCCGTGCAGGCCTCAGACGGGCTGCAGGACGTCCGCTTCCTCCTGCGGCGCCGCGACGTCCGGATCCAGCTCGTCCTCCCGGCCCGGATACAGTCCCTCCTCCTGGTAGCGCAGCAGCTTCCGGTAGAGGGTGGAGGGATTGATCTGCAGGATGTCGGCGGCGCGCTTCTTCTGGCCGCCGACGCTGGCCAGCACCTTCAGGATGTGCTGCCGCTCGATGACCTCCAGGGGGACATGGCTGCCGATCGTGCAGACCTGCTCGCCGGTGCCGGCAGGGGCCGCCACGCAGGCCGGCAGGTCGGCCAGGGTGATCAGCTCCCCTTCCCGCATGATGCAGGCCCGCTCGATGACGTTCTCCAGCTCCCGGACGTTCCCCGGCCAGGGGTACCGCTGCAGGGCGGCCAGGGCATCGGCGTCGATGGCCGCCGACAGGCGCCCCGCATAGCCGGGATCGAGGCGGCGCAGGAAGTGGTCGACCAGCAGCGGGATGTCGTCGACCCGCTCGCGCAGCGGCGGCAGGTCGATGGGGATGACGTTGAGCCGGTAGTAGAGGTCGGCCCGGAAACGCCCGGCGGCGACCTCCTGCTCCAGGTTCCGGTTCGTGGCGGCGATGACCCGCAGGTCGACCTTGACGGCCTTGCTCGAGCCCACCGGGTAGATCTCGCGCTCCTGGAGCATCCGCAGCAGCTTGACCTGGATGGCCAGGGGGGTCTCGCCGATCTCGTCCAGGAAGATCGTCCCCCCCTCGGCCTGGCGGCAGAAGCCGTCGTGGTCCCTGTCGGCGCCGGTGAACGATCCCTTGACGTGCCCGAACAGCTGGCTCTCCAGCAGGGTCTCGGGGATGGCGCCGCAGTTGATGGCCACGTACGGCTTGTCGGCCCGGCCGCTGCGGGCGTGGATGGTCTTGGCGATCAGCTCCTTGCCCGTGCCGCTCTCGCCGCTGATCAGGACCGTCGCCGGCGTGTCGGCGATCTTGTCGATCATGCGGTAGATGGACTGCATCACCGGGCTCTGGCCGATGAGCTTCGGCGCCGCGGCGTTCCGGCGCAGCGCCCGCTTCAGCTTGCGGTTCTCGTGGCGGGCCGAGCGCAGCTGCAG
Source organism: uncultured Fibrobacteraceae bacterium (assembly GCA_964436825.1). GTDB lineage: Bacteria > Krumholzibacteriota > Krumholzibacteriia > LZORAL124-64-63 > LZORAL124-64-63 > CAYTEO01. Next base: position 131,934 of record CAYTEO010000002.1, read on the forward strand.
CGCGTTGCGGACGGCGACGCGGATCTCGTCGTTCTTGCAGTGCTTCTGCAGGTAGGAATACGCACCCAGGTTGACGGCGTCGATGGCGGACTGTTCGCTGGCGTAGGCGGTCAGCATGATGACGGGCGTGTCGGGGTCGATCGCCTTGATCCCCTTCAGCAGCTGGATGCCGTCGATCTTGGGCATCTGGATGTCGCTGATGACGACATCGAACGGCTGGGTCTCCATCAGCGCCAGCGCCTCCGCGCCCGACGACGCCGTCGTCACGGCGTAACCCTCCTTCTGCAGGAGGATGGAGAGGTACTGGCACATGGAGGCTTCGTCGTCGACGACCAGGATCCTGTCTTCCGCCATGCTGTGCTCCTCGAGCTGTCGTTGCGGGCGGCGAGCGCCCTCTTGCCATCACCGACGTTCATCGGCCCGGCGGCCGGGAGCTTGAGGCCTCGATCCCCGTCGCGGGTCCGGGGACGCGCGTTCCCCGTGCTGTTCAGACCGACAGGACCGTGGACCGGGCCTTGGCCGCGACCGCCTCCTCCCCCGGCAGGGGAGCCGTCTCCCGCGACGGTTCCAGCGGCAGGACCAGGCGCATCAGGGTCCCGCCGCCGGGAGCCTCCAGGCAGACCAGGTCGCCGTCGTGGGCGCGGGCGATCCGTCGGGCGACCGACAGTCCCAGGCCGGTGCCGGCCGGCTTGCTGGTGACGAAGGGATCGAAGATCCGCTCGCGGTGCTCGGGCGGGACGCCGGGGCCGTCGTCGACGACCTCGATCCGGCAGCCTCGCCCGTCGTCGTCGGGCCGGGCCTGCAGCCGCACGTGTCCGCTCTCCCCCACGGCCTGGGCGGCGTTGAGCAGGAGGTTCCAGAGGACCTGCCGGAGCTGGTCCCGGTCGGCGGGGACGACCAGGTCCGCCGGCTCCACCGTCACGGTCATCTCGACGCCGTCGGCCACCTGCGGATGCATGGCCAGGGCGGCGGACAGTTCCTCGCCGAGGTCCCGCAGGGCGATCGGCTCGTGGCGGGGGGCCCGCACGCGGGCGAAGGAGAGGAAATCGTCCATCAGGCGGTTGACCCGTTCGCTCTCCCGCAGGATCAGCTCCAGCAGCTCGCGCTCCTGGCCGGTGACCGACGACTCGCTCGCCAGCAGCTCGGCGCAGCCGCGGATGCTGCCCAGGGGGTTGCGGATCTCGTGGGCGATCCCCGCCGACAGCTCGCCGATCGTCGCCATGCGGTCCGCCTCGCGCATCCGCCGGCGCAGGCGGTGGACCTCGGTCAGGTCGCGGAAGACGGCGACGGCGCCCGGGGCGCGGCGGTCCTCGCCGGGCAGGGGGGTGACGGTCACGCCCAGGGGCAGCTCGCGGCCGTCGGCGGTGCGGATCGTCACCTCGTTGCGGTGGACGGGAGGGCCACCGTCGACGACCCCCTGGACGATCCGCCGGAACGGCCCCAGCCCCTCGGCACCGACCTCGGCCAGGAGGCGTCCCGGGGCGTCGGCATGGGGAACCCCCAGCAGGTCGCCCGCGGCGGGGTTGAGCCTGACGACCCGTCCCTCGCCGTCGACGACGAGCAGGCCGCTGCCCAGGCCCGAGAGGATGTCGTCCATCTCGGAGGCCAGCCGGCGCGCCCGCTCGTCCGACCTCGCGGCGACGCGGCGGGCACGCCACCAGCCGGCGGCCGCGACGATCGCCGCGCTCCAACCCGTCACCAGCAGTCCAGTCCCGACGGCACCCATCGTCACCTCCGCGCGTCCCGTCCAGGTCGTCCCCCCGTCCTCTCATCGGCCGGCCGGCCGCGTTCTTGAGGCGACGGTGTCGTCCCGTCCGACGGCGAAGGTCAACAGCGGCGCCAGGCGTGCCGCCGTGCGGGGCCCGATCCCGCGGACCCGGACCAGGTCGTCCGCGTCCCGGAACGGTCCGCCCCGTGTCCGCTCGGCGACGATCCGGGACGCCAGGACCGGGCCGACGCCCGGCAGGGCTGTCAGGCTCTCGGCGGGCGCCAGGTTGATGGCCAGCGGCCGGTCCGGGGTGACGTGGGGCCGGTCAGCCTCCCCGTCCGGGGGTGCCGCATCCACGAGCGGCGGTAACAGCTCCTCCAGCCAGCCCGGATCCCGCCACCCGCCGTCCGGGCCCAGCAGCAGGCGTTCGCGGATGAGGTGCCCCGACCCTACCAGCAGCAACAGCAGCAGGGGGCCGCACCAGCGATGCCGGCTCATCGTCCGTTCTCCGATCCGGGAGGTCGTCGGGGCGCCGGGGAGGACGCCGGACCGTCGTTCAGCGGCGGAAGGTCCAGCGCAGGCGCCAGCGGCGGTCCAGCCCGTCGCTCCAGGCGCGGGCCGAGACGGGATCGCGCACGCCGGTCAGGTTCCGCAGCTCGACGCTCAGGTCGACACCGACGAGCCGGAACCCGATCAGCAGGTTCTGGAAGGTGACCGCCGGCAGCGGCGCGGCGCCGGCCGGCAGCCACGGGTCGTCCATCCGGCCGCGGTGGTCCAGGGCGTAGGCGAGTTCCAGGATCCCGTCTCCCTCGAACCAGGCGTGCTGCCAGCGCAGCTCCAGCCGGTCGTCCCGATGCGGCGGCAGGGCGAAGGGAACGCCGGCATGCACCGTCTCGTCGCCCACCGCCGTGCGCCAGGTCAGCTCCGCGTCGCCGGCCAGGCGGAAGCGGCGCGAGACCAGCGCGGTGACGCGCCAGCCGTCGAGGTCCACGACGTTGGCCCAGCGACCGGTCCCCGTCGCCCGGTCCCGCCAGCCGATCCCGTCCCGCAGGCGGCGCCAGGCGCCCGTGACCGCCACCCGCCAGCCGCGCCAGCCGCCCCGCCACCGCAGCTCGGCGCGGAGCAGGCGTTCCCAGTCCAGCCCGCTGTCGGGCAGCAGGATCCAGGACCCGTCGTCCGTTCCCACCCGGTCGACGGTCCACAGCTCGTCCAGCCGCGGGGCACGACCGCCCCACTGCACGGCCAGGTGCGGGCCGCCGGCCACCGGCAGCCGCCAGCCCGCCCTGGCGGCGGGAGACCAGCCGGCCTGGCGGTGCCAGCGCGCGGCCAGGCGCCACGACCGCGGCGCGTCGTCCGGGGTTCCCACCGCGAGACTGCCGCTCTGCGTCCCCGCACGGGCGGCCGCCGTCTCCCCCGCCGGCAGCCAGTCGATCCCCGCGCCGTCGTCGGCCAGGCGCCAGGCGTCGGCCTCCAGCGACAGGTCCCAGTCCCGGTCGGGCAGGCGCCAGTCCAGGCACAGGCCCCGCCGGTCGACCTCCAGCTTGCGCAGGCGATCCCGCTCGACGTCGCTGCTGACGTCGTAGACCGCGATCCCGGCGCTGCCGTCGGCGGCCCGCCAGGCGACGGACGCCCGCTGGGACCAGAGCTGGATCCGGTCGACGTCGTACACCGCCAGGCCGGCACGCTCGCCGCGGAAGCGGTCGTAGGCGAAGCGCAGCTCCCCGCCGCCGGGATCCCGGTGGCGCAGCTCGGTGTGGGCGCGGCGCTGGCGGCTCTCCCCGTCCCTGGCCGGCGCGAAGGGGACCGCGCCGGTGACGGGATAGCCGTAGCCCTCCTGGTCCATCTGCTCGTCGAAGGCAAAGCGCAGCTCCCAGGGGGCCCGCGGCGAGCGGTAGTCGATCCGGCGCAGGTACTGCTCGTGGTACCCCTTGTAGAAGGCCGTCCCGACGACGGCACCGCTGGTATCGGCGGGGAGGGTGCGCAGGTCCAGCCGGCCCCGTCCGTCCAGGGCCCTCCCCCCCCAGGGGTCGTAACGCAGCGCCTCCAGGTCGGCCAACCCGACCAGCCAGGGGTCGTCGGTCCAGCGGTGGGCGGCCAGCAGGGGGACGCCGTCCCGGGACACCTCGACGGTCGCGCCGTCGCCCGGCTCGCCCAGCAGCAGCAGGGAGGCGCCCAGACCGCCGTCGCTGACCGGCACCAGGGGCGTCGTCCGGCGCACCAGCACGGCGATGTCGTCCGGGAACGGCTGCCACGGCGCCGGCACGGTCCGGGCGGCCACCCCGGTCGCCGCGACGAGCAGCAGCGCCGACAGGAACCTCCGGATCCCGGGGACGACGCTCATGGCGCCATCTCGCGTCCACCGCGGAAGGCGGCACGGACGGGGTTGTGGCCCGCGAAATACGGGATCAGCCGGTAGTCGTCGACGTCCAGCAGCAGGAAGTCGGCCGCCAGGCCCGGCGCCAGGCGCCCGCACTCGTCGCCCCGTCGCAGCGCCCAGGCGGCGTTGACGGTGGCGGCGGCCAGGGCCTCGGCCGGGGAGAGACGCATCTGGGTGCAGGCGATGGCCATCACCAGCGGCACCGAGACGATGGGGCTGCTGCCGGGGTTGAAGTCGGTCGCCAGGGCGACCGCGACGCCGGCCTCGATCATCTCCCGGGCCGGGGCGTAGGTCGCCAGGCCGAGGGTGAATACGGTTCCCGGCAGCAGGACGGCCACCGTCCCGCTGCCCGCCAGGGCATCGATCCCCGCCGCATCGATCCGGATCAGGTGGTCGGCCGAGTCGGCGCCCAGCCTGGCCGCCAGGGCGGCACCGCCCATCGGCTCCAGCTCGTCGGCGTGCAGGCAGCAGCGCAGTCCCAGCTCCCGGGCCGCCAGGACGATCCGCTCGGTCTCCGCCAGGTCGAACACCGACGGCTCGCAGAAGACGTCGACCCGCTCGGCGAGGCTCTGGTTCGCGACGGCGGGCAGGATCGTCCCGGTGACCAGCTCCACGTAGCCGCGGCGGTCGTCGCGGAACTCCGGGGGTACCTCGTGGGCTGCCAGGCAGGTCCGCACGACCCGGGCGCCCAGCCGGTCGGCGGCGGCACCGGCCACGCGCAACATCTTCAACTCGTTCTCGAGGTCAAGGCCGTAACCGCTCTTGATCTCTACGGTTGTCGTTCCGTGTGTCAGCGCCTCCCGGAGACGGGAGACGGTCAGGTCCAGCAGTTCCTCCTCGTCCCTGGAACGCAGGTCGCGGACCGAGGCGTGGATCCCGCCCCCGGCGGCGGCGATCTCCAGGTAGGTCTCCCCGCGCAGGCGTCGCTCGTACTCGTCCTGGCGGGTCCGGCCGAAGACGGCGTGGGTGTGGGGATCGACCCAGCCGGGGACGACCGTCCCGCCGGCGGCGTCGATCCGGCGGGCCGCGTTCGCTCCTGCCAGGAGCGGGCGGATGGCGTCCCCGGGACCGACGGCGGCGATCCGGCCGTCGACGACCACCAGCGCGGCGTCCTCGACGATTCCCGGATCGCCCAGCCAGCGCCCCCGGCGGGGACCGGGCGGCGCGTCGGCGGGTGACAGGGTACAGAGCTGTCCGATGTTCTCGACGACGAGATCGACACGCCCCCCGGACAGCAATCCTTCGTCATACAACAGCATCGCGCTCCTCCACTCGGTTCCGGACCGGTCAGCCGCGCCCCGCCTCCCGCGCCAGGAACTCCGCCGCCAGGGAGACGGCCTCGGCCGCGTCGCCGCAGGCCCTGGCCCCCGTCGGCAGGGCACCGAGGAAGGTCGCACCGTAGGACTTCCGGTGCAACCGGCTGTCCAGCAGCAGGACGACCCCACGGTCCCCGCCGCTGCGGATGAGCCGTCCCACCCCCTGCCGCAACCGCAGGACGGCTTCGCGGATCATGTAGTCGCGGAACGGGTTGCCGCCCCGTCGCTGGATCAGCTCGCAGCGGGCCTCGATCCAGGGATCGGTCGGCACCGGGAACGGCAACCTGGCCACGACGAGGATCTCCAGATCCGCCCCGGGGAGATCGACCCCTTCCCAGAAGGTGCTGGTGCCCAGCAGCAGGGCCCGCTCCGCGGCCCGGAAGCGGCGCATCAGCGCGGCCCCGCCGCCCCCGGGACGCTGGACCAGCAGTTCCACCTCCCCGGCCAGGCGGGAAGCTGTGCCGTCAGCCTCCTCTTCCGCCCCCCGGGCCAGCCGGTCGGCCACCTCCGCCAGGTGGCCGTAGGCGGTGAACAGGACGAGGGTCTTGCGCGGAACCGTCCGCACGAGGCGCCGCAGCAGTTCGGCGACCGCCGCCAGGTAGGCCGTCCCCTCCGGCGGCGGGAAGGCCGGCAGGGTCAACACGAGCGCCTGTTCGTCGAAGCGGAACGGCGAGGGGACCAGCGACGTCACCACCTGCCGCCGGACCCCCAGTTCCTTCGCCAGGTGGGAGAAGTCGCCGGCGATGCTCAAGGTGGCGCTGGTCAGCACGGGAGCGATCCCGGCCCGCTCCCAGAGTTCCTCCAGCAGCGGCCCCGCCTCCAGGGGCGTGGCGACGACGGCCCGCAGGCCGCCGCGGCCGTCCCCCTCCAGGTAGACGACCCGCTCCGGCGAGAGCGGGCCCGTCAGCAACAGGACGTCGCGCTCCAGCTCCGACAGCAGTTCCAGGCAGCGGCCGAGGGCGGCCAGGGAGTCGGTGGCCTCGTCCGGCAGCTCGACCAGCCGCTCGATCCCCGCCGCCAGTGCCGTCCAGGCCGTCGCGGCGCCGTCGATCCGCACCAGCAGCGCGGCGGTCCGGTCGGCGACCGGTGCGAACGTCTCGGTCTCGTCGTAGACGCGCTGCCGGTAGACGTCCTCCCCCGCGGCGGCGAACCGCGTCGCCAGGCCGTCGAGCCACTCCCGGTAGGCGCGCAGCGCCAGGCCGATGGCCGTGACGACCTCCGGGACCTGCCTCGCGAGCCCATCGCCCGCCCCGCCGCAGCGGGACAGCTCGCGCGCCAGCCGGGCCGGGATCTCCGGCAACCCGCCGCCGCGCGGGGCCGGCCCGAGGAGCTGCTCGACGATCTCGCCGCGCCGGCGGTCGCAGCGTCGGGAGTGGACCTCCAGGGCGACCGCGGGGAGCCGGTGGGCCTCGTCGACGACCAGGTGGTCGTACGGGCCGACCAGGGAGCGGTCGGCCGCCAGGTCGTGCATCAGCAGGGCGTGGTTGACGACGACCAGGTCCGCCTCCCGCGCCGCCTGTCTGGCCCGCTGGACCCAGCAGGCGTCCTGGCCGTAGCAGACGGCCGGGCTGCAGGCCTCCGCCGCCTCGAACAGTTCCCGCAGGTAGGGCCGCAGGGCCGGGTGATCGGCCACCTCCTCCCGCCGGCCGTTGCCGGTGACCTCCAGCCAGATCCGCAGGGAGACCCGGGCCCAGTCCCGGTCCAACCCGCCGTCGGTGGTGGCCAGGAAGCGCCGGGCGTGGACCCGGCAGAGGTAATGGGAGCGTCCCATCAGGCGACAGGCCCGCAGCCGTGGCCAGAGGCGCCGCAGCAGCGGCAGATCGTGGCGCAGGATCTGGTCCTGGAGGGCCAGGGTGTGCGTGGCGACGACGGCCCTGCCGCCGTGCCGGCGCAGCCGGGCCAACAGCGGCAGCAGGTAGGCCAGGGTCTTGCCGATCCCCGTGCCGGCCTCCAGCAGCAGCGGGTAGCCCTCGGCCAGGGCCTCGGCCACGTCCCGGGCCGCCACACCCTGGGCAGGGCGGGGATGGAACCGATCGGTCAGGAGACGGCCCAGCCCGTCGGGAGAGACGAACCATCGCTCCCACCCCGGGCCGTCTTCGGGCAGTTCCAGGTCCAGGGGCGGCAACTCGACCGCCGGGGCCGTCGGGTCGGCGCCGAAGGGGCCGGATGCGCCGGCGTCGGCGAGGGCTGTCAACACGTCGACGACCTCGCCCAGGGCGGCATCGTGGGCTGCCAGGAGCGACCGGACCCAGAGGCGCAATCCGGCAGGCAGTTCCCCCCATGCGCGCAGCCCGCGCCAGAACCGCTCCCCCTCCCGGCGCAGCCGCTGCTCGGCGGCCAGGGGATCCGGCGCCGCCAGGACCAGATCGCGCTCCGCCCCGAGCGGATCGAGCAGCGACCACACCAGTCCGCGGGCCGCCAGGAGCCGGCCGTCGTCGCGGCGGGCCACGGGACCGTCGCCGTCGACCAGGACCAGGTCGCCGCCGGAGGGTCCGGTCTGCCCCGTCCCGCTGCGCACCAGCCGTTCCGGCGCGCCCAGGTCGAGCAGCAGCCGGTCGTCCCCAGCGCCTTCCCCGAGACGGCAGGTGCCCCAGACGGCGGGACGGAAGTGCTCAGTCACCGGGCACGACTCCTTCCTCGCGGAGGCGTTCCAGCAGTTCCCGCTCGTCGATGACGGGGACCTGCAGCTCGCGGGCGCGGTCCAGCTTGCTGCCCGGGTTCTCGCCGGCGACGACCGCGTCGGTCCGGCGGCTGACGCTGCCGCTGACCTTGCCGCCCAGCTGCTCGACGAGCCGACGGGCCTCGGCGCGTGTCAGCGTCGCGAGCGTTCCGGTCAGGACGAAGGTCTTGCCCGCGAACCATCCCTCCCGGGTCGCCGCCGGCGGCGGGAGCTGTTCCCGCTCCAGGAAGAAACCGACGCGACGCAGCGCCTCGATCTCCTCCCGCGTGTCCGGCAGCTCGAAATGGGTCACCACGGCGGCGGCGACGACCGGGCCGATATCCGGCAGCTCCTCCAGCCGCTCCGGTGTGGCGGCCAGCAGGGCGTCGATGTCGGGGAAGGCCCGCGCCAGGGTCGTGGCCGTGGTGATCCCCACGTTGCGGATCCCCAGGGCGAAGATCTTGTTGGCCCAGGGACGCTGACGGGCCCGCGCGATGGCGTGGACCAGCAGGGTGGCCGACCGCTCGCCCCAGCCGGGCAGGACGGCCAGCTGGTCGACCCGCAGCCGGAACAGGTCGGCCGGGCCGCGGATCAGCCCCGCCTCCAGCAGCTGCTCGATCCCGCGGCTCCCCAGGCCGGTGATGTCACAGGCGTCGCGGGAGACGAAGTGGCGCAGCCGCCCGGCGGCCCGCGCGGGGCAGGCCGGGTTGACGCAGCGGATCGCCACCTCCCCCTCGCGCTGGACGACCGGCTCGTCGCAGACGGGGCAGCGCGCGGGCCGCGGCACGGGACGCTCGTCGCCGTCGCGGCGCTCGGCCAGGACGCGGACGACCTTGGGGATGATCTCGCCTCCCTTGGCGATCAGGACCGTGTCGCCGATCCTGATGTCCTTGCGGGCCATCTCCTCCCAGTTGTGCAGTGTCGCCCGGCTGACCGTCGTCCCGGCCAGGCGCACCGGCCGCAGGACGGCCACCGGGGTGACGACGCCGGTACGGCCGACCTGGAGGACGACGTCCTCCAGCAGGGTCTCCGCCTCCTCGGCGGGGTACTTGTAGGCCAGCCCCCAGCGGGGCGCCTTGGCCGTCGCCCCGAGCCGGGCGTGGAGGGAGAGATCGTCGACCTTCAGGACCGCGCCGTCGATCTGGTAGTCGAGCCGCGGCCGCAGGTCGGCCAGCTCCGCCAGGTGCCGCTCGATCTCGTCGGCGGCGCGGCCGACGCGCAGGAAGTCGTTGACCGGCAGGCCGAGGCGGCGCATGACCTCCATCTCCTGCCGGTGGGTGGCGATCCCCAGCTCGTGGTCCAGCGGCAGCAGCTGGTAGCAGAACAGGGAGAGTCCCCGGCCGGCGACGACGCCGGGATCGAGGGTCTTCAGGGTCCCCGCGGTGGCGTTGCGGGGGTTGGCCAGCGGTTCCTCCCCCGCCTCCTCGCGCTGCCGGTTCAGGTCCCGGAAGCGGCTCAGGCGCATGAAGACCTCGCCGCGCACCTCGAAGGAGCGGACGTCCCGGCCGGGAAAGGCCTCCTGCCAGCCGTCGGCCAGGGTGGCCGGCACGTCGGCGATGGCCAGCGCGTTGTCGGTGACGACGTCGCCCCGCCGGCCGTCGCCCCTGGTCAGGGCGGTCTCGAGTCGCCCCCCGCGGTAGCGCAGGGCCAGGGCGACCCCGTCGATCTTCGGTTCGACCGTGACGTCCACGTCCTCGCGTCCCAGCTCGCGGTGGAGACGCTCCAGGAAGGCGGCCACCTCCTGCAGGTCGTAGCTGTTCAGGAGGCTGATCATCGGGTGGCTGTGGGGCAGGCTCGGGAAGCGGGCGTCGCTGTCGCTGCCGACCCGGGCGAGGGGACTGTCCGGGGAGGCGAACTCCGGGAACCGGGCCTCCAGCTCGGCCAGGCGCCGCACCAGGTCGTCGTACTCACGGTCGGTGATCTCGGGCGCCGCCCGCCGGTAGTAGAGCTCGTCGTGTCGGGCGATCTCGGCACGCAACCGCTCGATCTCGCGGCGGACCTGTTCGCGATCCATCGCTTCGCCTCCTAGAACCCCTGCAGCAACGTCACGTGGAGCTTGGCATCGTCGAACCGGAAGCTGCCGGGAAAGCCGATGGCGAGGGAGACCTCCCCGTTGCCGGTCGTCGTCTCCAGTCCGAGTCCGAATCCCGTCGGTGTGGCGGTGTCGTCCCCCCCGTCGGGGCGGTGGAGACGAACGTACCCCACGTCGTAGAATGTGTAAAGCACTGACCTCCCGGGAGTTCCCAGCCTCAGTTCCAGCGCTGCCACACCGACCCGTTCCCCGTGGAAGCGATCCTCGGCGTAGCCCCGCAGGGAGCGGGCACCCCCCAGGCGGAACTGTTCCGACAGGGGCGCCGCCGGCTGATCGCTCTCCAGGCTCCGCCAGCTGGCCCGTCCCGCCAGGCTCGTCCGCGCCCCCACGAACCACTCCCCCGCCAGGTCGGCCTCGACGATCGTCTGGCGCAGCTGGCCGGCCATGATCCCGGCCGTCACCGTGTCGACCGGGGCCGCCCCGTCCGCGACACTGTCCCGCGCCGTGGCCGACCGGCGGGCCGAGGCGACCGCCAGGCGGGCCGACCAGCCGCTGCGGTAGCGGTCGATCCGGCGCCGCACCAGGGCGGCGTGTGTCCGCAGCCGGCCGGTGCTGCGCCAGGGCCCGGAGGGGAAGGTCCCCCGGTCCCAGCCGACGCCGAGGGCCACGTCCCATCCCCCGGCCACCGGCAGGGACGCCTCCAGATCGGTCCGGAAACGGGTGTAGACGTCCCTCTGGACCTCGTGGGCCACGTCGATGGTGAGATCCAGGGGCGAACCGCCCACCAGCGGCTCGCGCCACAGGAAGCCGAAGCGGGAGCGATCCCGACCGTCGTCGCTCCAGCCCAGGTCGAGGCGACGCCCCGTCCCCGCCAGGTTGGGAAGCAGGAGCCGGACCTGGCCGCTGAGCCGGGTCGGCTCGCCCTCCCGGCGACTCAGCCCGAGGACGACCTCCAGGCGGTTGGCGTGGCGGCGGGGGACGATGGGCCACCAGACCCCCACCGTCTCCGGGGAGGTCGTCGTGTGGACGACCGGCGGCTCCACCCTGTCGTAGAGGTCGCGCCGCAACAGGCGCCGCCGCGCCTCCTCCAGGCGGCGCTGCCGGAACGGCTCACCCGGCCGCAGACCGCTGGCCCGGGCGACGAACCGCCGCTGCCTCTCCCCCCGCAGCGAGGTCCCCTGGGGCCCCAGCCAGGCCCGCCGCCCGAGCAGCAGCTCTCCCGTCACGTCCACCCGCGGCGGGGAGCGGTGGACCTGCACCTCGCGAACGAGCCAGCGGGCGAAGGGGTACCCGGCATCCCCCGCGGCACGGAGCAGACCGGCGACGGCCTCCTCCAGCCGTTCCGCCGTGAAGGTCTCTCCCGCCCGGGGCAGCCGGCGGGCCAGGACGGCATGCTCGCCCGGGAAGGTGTCCCCCCCGACGGTGAACAGACCGATCCGGTAACGCGGCCCGGGCCTGACGACGAGCCGCCGCGCCCCTGCGGTCGTGTCGACGGCGACCCGGCAGGCGAGGTGACCGCGACGCTGCCACCGCTCCGCCAGCAGCGAGGTCAGCGGGCGCACGGCACGCCCCGCACCGTCCGGGAGGGAATCGACCGCCACCCCGGGCAGCAGCCGGGACCAGTCCACGCCCGTCGCCGCGACCGTGTCGGCGGGCGCCACCGCCTCCTGCACGGCCTGTCCCGCCAGCCAGCGGGCGTCCTCGGCCAGGTACCGGTCCAGTTCCGTCCCGCCCGTCGCGGGCGCCTCCAGGACCGGCCGCCACGGGCCGGCCTCGCCGCCGGCCCGTGCCTGCCAGGGTGCCGACGCCAGCAGCACGAGGCAGATCGCCGCCAGTGTGCCAGGCCCGCGCCGGGGCTCAGAAGCGCGCCGTCGATTCCATCCGGACATCGTGCTGCCACCCCCTCTCCCCGCGCAGCCTCCCGAACCAGGAGAGCGACAGCGACATGCGCGGCGAGGGTTCCCAGCCCAGCCGCAGGCTCGTCTCGGCATTCGTCCCCGCATAGGGGTAGAAGTAGGGCCGGTGGAGCGGATCCTCGTCGTTGGTCGTCACCCGCGACCAGCGGCCCCGTCCCTGGACGAGCCAGCGCCGCCAGCGGTGCTGCGCCGTCACGGCGAGGCCGTGTTCCGTCTGCTCGACGCCCGAGACGTCGTCCCGCCTGGTGGTCCGGTCCCCGTTGAGCTGGAGCTGGCTGCCGGGTGCGGGTCGATAGGACCAGCCCAGCTCCCAGCGCCGGGCCCGCGACAGGTAGGAGCGGTTGACGACGACGACGGTCTCGCTCGTCGACCGCGACTCGTCGGTCCACTGGCGACGCAGCTGCCAGGTCGTCCGGCTGGTCCGGTTCCACGCCACCTGGACCTGGGAGAAGCGGCGGAGCCTCCGCTCGGGATGGGTGGCGTAGCGACGGTCCAGGGACTGGCGGAACTCCCGCCGCAGCTTCAGCTGCCAGCGTGGCAGGTGACGGAGCAGCTCCACCTCCTGTCGCCAGTCCACCTCGCCCAGGACCGTTGTCGCGGGATCGAACAGCAGGTCCGGGGAGAGGCGCAGGACGTCGCCGGTGCGGTCGGAGAGGGACTGCAGCCGGGCCGTCAGGTTCGTCGTCGAGCGCCACGCCCCCCAGAGGCGCCGGCGGCCCAGGAACCCGAAGTCCTGGCGCCACTGCAGGTCGGCGGCGGCCTCCGTCGTGGCGATCGTGCTGTCGGTGGCGGCCGTGACGACCTGGTAGTCGCCCATCTCCCGTCCCACGAACCGTCCCTCCTGGTCGTAGTCGCCCTGCCGGAAGCCGACGTAGACGACCTGGCGGTCCAGGACGGTCGCCCGGCTCTGGTCCACCCGGTAGCGCAGGTTCCAGTCGCTGCCCAGCCGTTCCCAGCGTCCGGACAGGTTGACCTTGCCCAGGCGGCTGGTCTGGTCCGGTGCCGTCGGGCGCTCGATGCGGCGCCAGCTCCCGTCCGCCGTCAGCCGCATCCCGGCCCAGGCGGGCGTGACGACGGCCACTTCCACCGTGCGGGTGTCCCGGTCCCGGCGCCAGGCGCCGGCGCGCAGCGAGTCCGCCAACCCGCGGGTGAACGCCATCCGCCAGTCCCAGCGGGCGCCTGCCGCCGCCGCCAGGCCGTAGGTCCAGGTGCGCCGGCGGGAACCGGCCGCCCGGTCGCCGGCGACGGCGTCGTCCCGGTCCCGCTCCAGCCGCCAGCGGAAGGAGGGACGCAGCCAGGGACCGTTCCACGCCAGCCGCTGCTCGCGGACATGGCGGGTGACATCGAGGGGATCCCGGTGGTCGTCCGCCGTCGCCACCTGCCAGATGGTTCCGCCCCGCCACCGCCCCAGCCGCCAGTCCAGGTCGGCGCCGGCCCGCCCGGCCGTCAGGTCGTCGCCGTGCTCCAGCCTGCCCGCCGACAACCCCAGCCGCCAGCCGCCGCGGCGTCCCTCGCCCCGCCAGCGCAGCAGGGCGTCGCTCTCGGTGTCGCGCTGCTCCAGGAATCCCGGCTGCCTGGCCCGCTGGCCCAGCCCCCAGCGGTCGTAGCGGAAGAGATCCCGGGCCAGCAGGAAGGGGCGGTAGCGGCTGTCCAGGTCCTCGTGCCGCAGGCGCAGGCGCACATCGCCCCAGGTCCCCGAGCCCGGCCGCCACCTGCCGCTGTCCAGGCGCAGGGAGAGGGCGTGCCCGACATCGTCGTCGTCGTCGAGGGCGGACAGGATGTTGGCGTCCAGGCGGCTCGTGTCCCACTCCAGGTAGAGGCCGGTCGAGTCGCCGTCGCCGATCCCCGCCCGCAGGCTCGCCAGCGAGTGGGACGACGGCAGCGGCAGGGGGCGGCCGATGCGGTAGGCGCCGCCCCCGGGACCGGCGTAGGCGAACACCCGCTGCCCGGTGGGCGTCAGGTGGTCGAACCGGTAGTCGCCCAGGCCGGCGCCCGCCTCGTAGAACTCCACCAGGTGATCGCCGGCGAGCGAATCGTACACCGCCACCTGGACTCCGTCCCGCTCCTCCAGCCGGTAGAGCCCCTCCCCGGCCGGGACCTCCGTTATCCCGGGGGTGACGGCGGCGGCGGGATCGTCGCCGGCGGCGGCGAGCAACTGCCGGTCGGCGGCGGTCAGCTCGCCGCTGCGATAGCGCTCGGGGTCGTCGCGCTCGCGCAGCAACCGCACACCGAACGAGGCCCGCAGCCGGTCGCCCAGCCGCCGGGACGTGCCAGCATCGGCACCGGTGACGGTCCGGGCGAACGGCCCCTCCCCCTCCTCGAACTCGACGACGATCTCCGAGTCCGCCGTCACCGGGCGCCGGTAGGTGAAGGTGATCGTCCCCTGGACGTAATCGATCGTGTAGTCGCGGTCGGCGCCGCGGGTCAGGACCTCCCCGTCCAGGATCACCCGCTCCGAACCGGCCACGATGAACAGCGGGTCGCCCGTCGTCCCCTGGGAGCGGAGCGGATACGGCCCCTGGTTCGCCTCCTCGCCGCGGAACTGGACGGTGCGGTAGCGGCCCCGCGGCGATCCGGCCAGCGCCCCGACCCGCAGCGTGTCGTCGCCGGCCTGCAGCGCCACCCCCTGGAGCTTGCGGCGGTAGTCGGCGAACCGCGTGCCGCCGCTCTGCGCCACCAGGTCGCCCAGGACGGCGCGCCACGCCGGCGCCGTCACCTCGACCCGGACGCGATCGATGTCGCGCAGCTGCTCCGTGTTCCCCTCCGGCACCACCGGCAGGTTGTCGTCCGACAGCAGGGCCCGCACGGCGATCCGCTCGGTCAGGTGGCCCTCGATGCTCAGCCGCAGGTTCTGGTCCACCGTCAGGTCCCGGTTCGAGCCCGACGCCAGCCGCACCGTCTTGCTGCCGCGGACCTCCAGATCACCCGGCAGGCCGGGCAGCGCGGCCGCCGGCGCGGCGACGGGGAGGGAATCCGCGGCCGCCTCCGGCGAGGGCCGGCCCCGGATCCCGTGCAGGACCTCCCGGGGCGGCACGGGGGCCGGCACGTACCGGTAGCCCAGCAGGAGCCGGACGGGCCCCGCCAGGGGGTCCCCCAGCGGGCGCAGGGGGATCCACTCGCCGGTCAGCGGGGCGAGGCGGTAGTCCTCCCCCTCCCGCCAGCGACGCCCGTTGACGTCGACGACGAGACTCCCGGGCACGACGAAGGGGTGGGCCAGCCTGAGGCGGCGGACGTGGGGGGCGACGACCCGCAGCTCCGTCTCGAAGACCGACAGGGTCGAGTCGCCCGCCGCAGGAGCGGCCGGGGCAAGGGAGGGGACTAGCAGCGGCGCCACCAGCAGGAGACCGCGAAGCAGATCCCGCAGCGCCCAACGCTCCATGGCGCCCCCTAGCGGTACTGGATCCGGTAGAGGATCACCGCCTCGCGTCCACGGTCCGCGACGGCCAGCTGTCGGTCCGGTCCGACGGCCAGGGCGATGGGATTCTGCGGACCGGCCAGGAGGCCCATCTCCTGGCCTGCCTCCAGCAGCAGGCGTCCGTCCGGCGCGAAGACGAAGATCGCCCCGGCGGCCGGATCGGCGACGAAGATGTTGCCGTCGGGATCGACGGCGACCCCCTGGGGCGTGATCAGCCGGTTGTGGGTGTCGAACTCGCCCCCGATGCCGGCGGTGTAGACCCCGAGGCGGCTGAACAGCTCCAGGCGCCGGTTCCCCCGGTCGGCCACGACGAAGCCGCCGTCGCGCAGGAAGGCCACGCCGCTCGGGGCGTCGAACTGCTCCCGGTGGCTGCCGTGCTCGCCGACCAGGGACTGCAGGTTCAGGTAGGCATCCAGCAGCAGGACCTGGTCCTCGGCCGCGTCGCAGACGACGATCCGGCCGTCGCGGTCGACGGCGAAGGCCGACGGGATCCGGTCGCGCGTCGGGTCCAGGTACGTGAAGTCGACGAGCCGGTCCTGGAAGACGCCGTTGAGGTCGTAGCGCAGCAGCTCGCGGCCGTCCATGTCCAGGACCAGGACGGAGAAGTGGTCCACCTGGACACCCACGGGACGGAAGAAGCGGCGTCCGGGGTCGTCGAACTGGAACCACTCGTCGCGGTGCGGATCGTAGCCGTGGACGCGGCCGCCCTTCTCGTCACAGACGTAGAGGGTGCCGTCCCGGTAGAAGGCGACCCCCGCCACTCCCTCCAGCGGGAAGTAGGGGGCGTTGCGGGTATTCTCGAAGACGCCGATCAGGGTCAGGGCCGCGGGGACGGGAAGCTCGGCGGCCGTGACCAGATCGGTCTCGCCGCGTCCGGCGGGCGGCACCGCGCCGCCGCGGCCCCCGGCACAGCCTACCAGCACCGGCAGGAGCGCCAGCAGGACAGCCACCGGCTGTCGTCCCCCTAGAAGTGCGTGCTGAAGACGCATGCCGTCCCCGGATCGCGGAGATCACCGGCGGGCCTGAGATCGATCCCCAGACCGGCGACCGAGACGAGGTGGTCGCGTCCCGCGCCGCGCACGGCGTCGAAGACGGCCACGACGCGGTTGACGATGGCGAACAGGGTCGTGAAGTCGCGCCGGTCGTAGGCGCGGTTGGCGTCGGCGCGCAGGGACTTGTAGTTCTCCTGGTAACGCTCGTTGCGCCACTGCCAGGCGTCTTCCTCGCCCACCAGGCCCGTTGGTTCCCGGCCCTCGGCACGGGCCTCCATCCGCAGGTCGTTGTTGTAGGCGTCGCTGTCCAGGTAGCGACCCAGCGCCCGCCAGTAGATCTCGGGATGCTCGCCGTCGACGCCGGCGAAGAAGTGGGCGTACTCCTGGTAGTCCTCGACCTTGCCGTCCCCCTGGGCGTCGAAGACGAGCCAGGCGGTCCAGATGGCGGCCTCTGTCCCGGCGAACATCAGCGCCTTGCCGCGGTCGCCGTTGTAGTACTGGCCCGCCCCCGGCAGGACGAGCGACAGCAGGCCCGCGGTCAGGCGGCGCCCCGTGTCACGCGGAGCCCCCTTGTCCCGGTCCGGCGCGCGGGGGGCGCCGATGTCGCTCCCGCCCAGTTCCTGCGCTCCCGGGCGCCCGGCCGCCAGGACCCGTCGCTCGACCCCCCAGAAGTCCCCCGGTTCTCCGGCGGTGGCGGCGGCGGCCGACAGCGACACGACCAGGCCGAGGATCAGCATCCATCCACTTCGCATCGTCGGTTCCCTTCTGCTCCGTGTCGCGTGCTCAGTAGCTCAGCGCCAAGCCGAACCGGGAGGCGGTCAGGCCGGCCGGGCGGGCGATGACCGACAGCTCGTGTCCTGCCACGGTCAGCGGTCGGCCCTGCCGGTGGTGCAGGATCGCCACCTGGATCATGCTGCCCAGGCGGGTCAGCATGTTCAGGGCGATCAGCCGGTCCCGCTTGTCGAACTGGTCGTTGGCGTCGCGGCGCATCGCCCGGTAGACCTCCCGGTGCGCCGAGACCCGGGGATCCTTGAGGATCCGCGTGTCGAGGTCGGCGAGGTCGTCCCACGTGGGATCGGTGTCGTGCCACCAGTCGACGGACCAGCCGCGCGGATCGGAGAAGTCGTCCCACCCGAAGACGAACTGGTCCCACTTGCCCGCGTTCTCGTAGTACTCCCGCGGGTCGTCCTCCTTGCTGACCCACAGCGAGAGGGTGGTGTAGTCGTTGGGATCGTCCATGGTGTCGCCGTAGAAGAAGGTACCCGCGTGCTCGCTCTCGGGCTGGCCGAAGGCGGCGGCCAGGCGCTGCTCGCTCCAGTGGGCGTCCAGGTAGTCGTAGTAGGCCTGGCGGGCGTCGTTCCCCTCGTCGTGGTAGTGCTTGACGCCGATCCAGGAGACGACGTCCAGGGCCATCAGGGCCCATCCCCGCTTGTAGCCCATGCTGACCTCGCCCAGTCCCGGCATCAGCAGAGAGAGGAACATCGGCTTCAGGGCGCCGGTGTCGAGTGAGGCACCTTCGCCGCCGTCCCCCTGGACGTCGAACTCGCCTCCGCCCGTCCACGCGGCACGGACCAGCGACGGTGTCGTCTCCGTCGCCCTGTCGAGCAGCCAGGCGCCGGACGCGGCACGGCTGCTGCCCGCGCACGCGGGAACGGCGATCAGCAGGGCGACGGCCAGGATCAGGAATCGGTCTCTGTCACGGGGCATCGTATCCTCTCCCCTCTCAGGGTCGTTCGTTCTCAGTGTTCCACGGCCAGGCGCGTCCAGCGCGGTCCCCCGCCACCGCCCGGCGGCATGAGACGGCACATGTAGACTCCCGAGGCCAGGGTGGAGATGTTCCAGGGCAGTTCCTGGACGAGTCCCGCCGCGCCGACGTGGCGCAGGCGGGCGACCTGCTCCCCCTCCAGGTCGAAGACGGTGATCGCCACCTCGCCACCGACGGCCGCCGTGTAGCGGAACGTCACCGCATCGCCGCCGGCCGGGTTGGGATAGACGATGAAGTCCGCCCCCGCCACGTCGGCCGCGGGCGCGACGGCAATGGCCGTGGGCGTCCCCGTCGTCCCCCGCCGCAGGGCGCCGCCGCCCGGCCCCAGCCAGGCCGAGGTCGCCGTCATGCCGGCCACCCGCCACCCGGCCACCCGGCCGTCCACGTGCCGGTGGCCGATCCCGGGCGTGGAACGTCCGCCGGGAACCACGAGCCAGAGGTCCGGCGCGCTCTCCGGGCCTGCCACCAGGCCGTTCTCTCCCCGGTCGCCGAACAGCAGCGGCGTCCCCGGCAGGAGGCGGCCGCGGGCGTCGAAGGCCAGCAGGTGTCCCCCGTCGGTGGCCAGCAGCAGGTCGTTGCCGCCGTCGCCGTCGGCGTCCAGGACGACGCAGGCCCCGGTCCAGCGCGTCGCCGGGTCCAGGGGGAACCGGTCGGCCAGGACCAGGGGATAGCCGCCGAGGACGGCGCCTGCCTGGTTGAGCACGGTGACCCGGGTCGGGCCGACCAGGACGATGTCGTCGCGGCCGTCCCCGTCCAGGTCCGCCACCGCCGGGGGCGCCAGTGGCGCCTCCCGCAGGGGATCGGTCCAGAGGTCCTCGTCCAGGACCAGGCCCGTGGCCGGATCCCAGGCGACGACCTGGAGGTCCCGCTCCCCGAGCAGCAGCAGCAACCGCCTCTCCCCGTCCACGACCACGCCCAGGCGCGGCGTTCCCCCGGCCGCGACGGCCACCGGACCGTCGGCGACGACCGCGCCCGCCGCCCCGTCCCACAGGAACCAGGTGTCGGCCGTGGCCAGCAGCAGGGCGTCGCCGGAGGGCCCGGGGACGACGACCGGATCGGCCCACGAGCCGGTCGCGCCCTCGATCGCCACGACCGAGGTGTCCGCCGGGTCGTCCAGCGGCAGCCGCACGAGCCGTCCGCCGGTCGCAGGCACGACCAGCGCCGGGACGCCCGCAGCGTCCAGGACGACGACCGGTGCCGCCGTGACGGTGTCGGCCGGGGTGGCCGGCCCCCAGAGGGGATCCCATGTCGTACCCGACAGCGTGGTGGACCAACAGGCCGCCGCACCGTCGCGGCAGACGGCCACGATCCGCTGCTCGCCACCGGGCAGGTCCACCAGGACCGGGGGCCCCGCCAGCGCCGCCGGCAGGTTCCAGAGCGTCCCCGGGGGACCGCCGGCGCCCAGGGAACCCGCGGGCGGCAGGGTGTCGGTGAGGGCCAGCAGCAGGGGCGGTTCCAGGACGGCGCCGGCGGTGTCGACGACGGCCGCCGTGCCGACCAGCAGCAGCGGGTGCGCTTCACCGTCGCGGACCACCGTGACCGGGGTGGCGCTCCGCGGCTCGATCCGCCGCGGCGCCGCGCCGCCCGTCGCCGGAGGCACCCGCCACGGCGTGCCGGGCGCGAAGCCGGCCAGCCGGCCCGTGAAGGTCATCGTCGGCAACGCCGCGGAGATGTCCGCCAGCTCGACCCCGGTCCAGCTGCGGTCGTAGGCCCGGCTCGACGGCGGCCCTTTCTGGGTCAGGGCAGCCGCATTGTCGGCGCGGAACGGATCGCTGGCCGAGCCGAAGAAGCCGATGACGTACGGCTCGTAGACGCCCACGTCCTGGATCCCGTCCGCCTCGAGCAGGCGCAGCCCGTCGCCGTCGGTGTTGATGGCGTTGTCGGCCAGGCGGGACTCGATGCGGTCCTCGTTGACGTGCCAGACCAGCAGGCCGCCCGCCGGCAGGAAGAAGTCGTACATGCCGGTGTTGCGGGGACGCACCCCTTCCGGCCCCGGGCCGTCGGGATCGACCTCGTCGCCGCCCATGTAGAGGAAGACCCCGGTGTCCGGGTCGCGCACGAAGCCGATGCCGGTCTGGTCGGGCAGCTCGTCGCCGGTCTCGGGGACCCAGCGGTTCTCCAGCAGGAAGAACTCCCGCGGGGCAGCGCCCGCGACGACCGCCTGCGGGTAGCCGGGATCGAAATCGTAGGGCAGGCCGCCGACCGACTGGCCCGAGTACCAGCGCGCGTACTGGGAGCGCGGCACCTCGATGGCCGGCAGGTGGATCCGGCTGGCCGTGCCGGTCAGCGGGGCCGGCTCCACCCAGCCCAGGAACCACTTGTTCCAGATCCCCAGCGACGGCGGCAGCAGCCCGGCGACGCTGTAGACGTCGATGGAGTCGGGATCGCTCTCGCTGAGGAACCCGATGTTGGCGATCAGGTTCGGCCCGCTGTCCATCAGGTCCCACAGGCCGGCCGCCGGCAGGCCGGTGCTCGTGTCGTAGACGTCGACCAGGCCGAGGGCGTGGCCGAACTCGTGGTACATGGCGCCGGCGATGCTGCCGAGGAAGCCGTCCTGGGTCGTCGTCTCGGGGATGATCGAGCACTCCGAGAGGATCCCCGGCTGGCCCGTCTCCGTGTCCAGCGAGGTCAGCGCGACCGGTTCGCCCAGCTTGACGAAGAAGGTGGGGATGTCGTAGGGCGAGTCCTGGTTGATGTCGCTCTGCCAGTCCGAGCCGCTGTGGACGAAGACGATGTAGGTCAGCGGGTCGTCGTCGTCGTAGTCGGCCAGCGACGCGCTGCCGTCGGCCTGGGTTCCCGCGTCGGCCGCGGCGATCATGTCCTGGACCAGGCGTTCGAGGGCCGCCAGGGTCCACCCGCCCTCGGGCGCGTAGTCGGCGATGTCGCCCAGTCTGTAGCAGTCCTGGTCCCCCTCCGGCAGGACGCGACCCTCGATCCGCAACAGGCCGCCCGACTGGAGGTTGTAGTACTCGGACAGGCCGAACAGGTGGGACTCGAAGTAGGCCCTGTCGTGGGGCGGCGGATCGATGACGGCGTCGGGATCGGGCTCCAGCTGGAAGCCGCCGTCGGTCGTCACGCTGGTCAGGTCCCCGGCCCGGTCGGTCTCGAACCCGATGCGGACCAGCAGGACGCGCAGGACCGCCGGGGTGGCGTCCTTCCCGCCGACGGGGACGACCCCGGCACGCGCCATCTCCGCCGCCGCGCGCCGGGAGACGTGGTGGCCCGCCAGCAGGTCGTGGACCTGCCGCCAGCGCTCCCGCAACACGGCCGACTGTCGCTCCAGCCGTTGGCCGTCGACACCCGGCGCGTCGGGGGCGAGCCGCCTGACCGGCACCTTCTCGAACCGGCGCGGGGCAGCGGACGACGCCGCGACCACCGCGCCACAGGCGAGCAGCGAGAGGACGATGGTCGCGGCGAGTCGTCTGCCGTTCACGCTGGCCTCCCTGCCGGACGTCGTGGCTGTCCCATCAGAAATCGTACCCCAGGGAAATCCGGTTGACCCTGTCCAGCCCCTTGGCCTGCGGGATCGAGGCGTAGCCGAAGATGATGTTCTTGCCGAGCCAGTTGCCCAGGTTCAGGCCCAGACCCCAGGTCGTGTCCTCGATCTCCCCGGTCCCCTTCTTGTACCCGAAGCGGACGAACAGGGAGCTGGCGTAGCCCCACTCGACGCCGGCGCCCCACTCGTTCTGGTCGAAGTCGGGCTTGAAGGAGTAGTCCTGCTTGCCGTCGTCCCACTTCAGCAGCGGCACCATGAAGTCGCCCACCAGCAGCAGGGAACTGTTCTCCGACTGCGCCAGCCCGTAGGCGATCCCGACGGTGAAGGTCCGCGGCAGCGGATCGCTCTGGTCCGAGTCGACGTGGGTGATGTCGGGGCCGATGTTGCGCACCGCGACGCCGATGTTCATCCGCCGGCCGGGCACCTTGTAGAGCAGGCCGGCGTCGATGGCGAAGGTGCTGGCCGTCCCGCCTGTCCCGTCCTGCAGGACGTTGTTGGGGGCGAGCTTGTCGTGGTAGAACTTGGCGCCGAAGCCGATGCCCAGGTTGGGCGACATCTTCGTCCCGTAGCCGATCCCGAAGGCCCACATGTTCGAGGAGAACTCGCCGGTGACGGCGCCGGAGTCGTCGGTGGCCGTCTGGTCGCCCATGTCCAGGTAGGTGATGTGGGCGCCGAAGGTGCCGCCCCACTTGCGGGTGACGTAGCCGCCCCAGTAGAGGCTGATGTCGTCGGCCAGGTCCGGCACCAGGTTCGACTGCATCACACCCAGGCGACCGGGGTGGACGTCGGTGGCGAAGGCCAGACCGCCCGGGTTCCACCACAGGGCCGCGGCGTCCTGTGCCAGGGCCGTGCCCGCCTCGCCGAGCGCGTTGTAGCGCGCGTCGACGGGGAACTCCAGGACGATGGCGCCGGCGCCGGCGACGGCCCAGACCGTCGTGGAAGTCCCGGCCAGCAGGGCCGCCAGGGCCAGCGAGATCCACATTGCCTTCCTCAGCATCCTCTTACCTCCGATCGGTGTTGGGCGGCGCCAGCGGCGCCTCTGTCGTTCGTCTCTCCCTGACACTCCGCGCGCCGTCGCCTCAGTGCATGACCACGAGCCGGCCGGTCACGGTGACCGGATGGTCCGGGTCGGCGGCGCGACGTCCCTTCAGGACGTAGATGTAGACACCGTTGGCGGGGCGGTCGCCCCTGTCGTCACGTCCGTCCCAGGTCAGGATCTGGGGACCGGCCGTCTCGAAAACGTGTCGCTGGTGGTGGAGCCGGTGACCGTCCAGGGTGAAGATCTCCCAGGTCACGGTCATCGGGTCGCTCAGCTCGAACAGCAGGCGGACGGGACCGTCCGCGGGGTTGGGGAACGGCGTGACGTCGTCGATCCGCGTCACGTCGCCAGCCACCAGCTGGAAACCGAGCGTGTCGCTGCCGGCGTTGCCCAGGCCGTCGCTGGCGTGCAGGGCCACCACATGGGGCCCCGGCGCCAGGTCGGCGGGCAGCGGCAGGGCGAGGCTCCCCCGGGTGTAGCTGCCGGGATCGTAGCGGAACATGCTCGAGACGTCGCTCATGAACCCCGTCCCGTCGAACTCGAGCAGGACGCTGTTCAGGGGGGTCGTCCCCAGGATGGCGATCCCGCTGGTGTCGGTCAGGACGGCCGTCAGCTCGGTGCCGGGCTTGACCCGCCGCCGCCCGTCCGCGAAGGCCAGGTCGATCCTGGGCCCCTGCAGGTCGTCGAGGGGACCGACGGGGGCGTCGACGACCGGCAGAGACACGCTCTGGACCACACCGCCGGTCTCCGTCCAGAGGATCAGCCGCAGGCGTCCGCCGTCGCCGGTGC
Source organism: uncultured Fibrobacteraceae bacterium (assembly GCA_964436825.1). Classification (GTDB taxonomy): domain Bacteria; phylum Krumholzibacteriota; class Krumholzibacteriia; order LZORAL124-64-63; family LZORAL124-64-63; genus CAYTEO01. The sequence continues at coordinate 155,438 of CAYTEO010000002.1, forward strand.
GCAGCTGGAGCGGCACCTTGAAGGGGACGCTCACCGTGTCGCCAGTGACCTCGCCCGTGCCGGCGAAGACCGGGGCGCCGGGCAGCCAGTGCCAGAGGGTCGTCGTCGCGTCGGGCTGCTGGAGGATCATGTGCCGGGCCTCCTGGACCAGGAGGTCGTAGCCGGCCACCTGCTCCGGGGTCATCCCCGCCGCCGCCAGGTGGCCCAGGGCGCGCTCCCGCCAGCCGGTCCGCAGGGTGTCGACGCTGCCGGGCAGCAGCAGATCGCGCCCGACGGGCTGGGGCAGGCCGAGGGCGGGATCGGTGAACAGGTGGTAGCGCTGGCTGTTGCGCATGTACGTCTGCCCGTAGGCGACCATCGCCACCTTGGCCGCCTGCAGGGCCAGGCCGAGGGGGATCGAGTCGACGACGGCACGGGAGGGGTAGAGCGCGGCGTAGAACGCGTTGGACAGGGCGTTGTTGGGCGAGATGTAGCTGACCTGGGCCGCGGCGATGGCGCCGATGGCCCCGCCGTCCGGCTGGTCGACGAACACCTCGGCCATGCTCTGCCGCAGCGGGTTGTCGAAGATCCCGACGTCGCAGCTGAAGGCCAGGAAGATCCCGCGACGCATCCCGTTGCCCAGCGAGTAGATGTCCTGGGTCAGGAAGACCTGCTCGTCCGCCAGGGTGTTGTCCGCCCCGTGCCCGATGTAGTGGAAGAGGGTCAGTCCCTTCTGCCAGGCCTCCCGCGCCGCCTGGCGGGCCAGCGGCTTGTAGAAGCTGCTGGGCGACTGGTAGTCGTAGTCGGAGAGATAGATCTTCTCCACGTCCAGGGACGGCGGCAGGTAGGTGTCGACGATGTGCTCGGCCTGCTCCTGGTGGTCCTCCTGGACGTCCTGGTTGCTGGGCTGGTAGAAGTCGTCGGCCACCATGGCGACCCGGTTGCGCCACAGGCCCGGCGGCGGCGCCGTCTCGTAGGCGATGACACGCTCGACGAACGCCTCGGCCTCGTCGGGATCCTGCACCGGCAACCGGCCCACGGCCAGGTCCGGGGCATCGACGCCGCCTGCCACCAGCGGCGCGTCGAAGGCGACGAGGTCGTCGTCGCTGGGGTAGGGCAGGGACGAGTAGTAGATGATCGGCCGCGGGAAGCTGGTGCGCACGACCGTCGGCACGATGTCGGCCAGCAGGGTGTTGCCGTAGCCGCGGTAGTCCCGGCTGGCGTCCCCCAGCAGGCAGACGTACGCCAGGCGCCCCCCACGCACCCAGAGCCACTTGCAGAAGTTGCGCAGGGCCAGGGGATCCTTCACGCCGCCGCCGAAGGCGTCGTAGATGTTGTCGACGGCGACGGCGACGGCGCGGGGCGAGGAGATCCCCCGCAGCAGCGCGCTGCGGTGGGCTGCCAGCCGTCCGGCCGCCCCGCCGAGCCCCGTCCCGTGGATGACGACCGCGTCGACGTCGGCTTCCATCCGCCGCAGGCGGTCCGGCCGACGCAGGGCCAGGCCGGCGGGCGAGAACTGCTCCCCCGCGTCGACCAGGACGACGTGGAGATCGACGCCCGGGTCGCGCTGGACGCCGAGCGTCAGGGTATCCCCCCGCTCCGACCCCACCAGCAGGCGCGGTGCGTCGGGCCGGCTCACGTCCCACGCCTCCGGAACGCCGCCCGCGCGGTGGGTGATCACCAGGTCGAAGGGTCCGGGCGACGCCACCTCGTCGCCCCAGTGGACCAGCCGCCGCTGGCCCTCCCCCTTCTCCAGGGGACGGCGATAGACGAGGTCGATCGAGTCCAGGATCAACGCCGGATAGCCGGCCCCGGTGTCCCGGCGCAGGTACAGGGTGTTCGCCCCCGGGCGCATGCGGTTGCTGTGGCCGACCAGGGAGATCCGGAGGCTGTCGGACTCCGAGGCGATGGACCAGCTCCGGGTGGCTGTCTCCCCCTCCTGGTCGCCGTCGTTCAGCCAGGCCGAGGCGACGTTGACCAGCGTCGAGGAATGGGAGGCCAGGCGGTAGGAACGCAGCTCGATCCGGTAGAAGAGGTCCGTCCCCGGCAGGGGAGCCGGCTCGGTGAACGGGATGGCCTTGGTCGTGGTGATCGAGACGTCCCAGGCCCAGTTGTCCAGCAGCCGGCCGTAGACCTCGATGTAGGACTGTTCCAGGTGTCGCCGCGCCCGGTCGCTGGTGACCCGGGTACCGCCGGTGGCCGGCGCCTGGACCACCGGGACGCGCAGCGGCGATGCCGGCCAGGGGTCGGGCGTCTGGTAGTCCTCCCACGTCAGCCAGTAGGTGGTCGTCGCCGAGTAGGGATGTTCCTGCCAGGCCAGCGGGTCGGCCCCGGGAACGAAGCGGTCGCGCCAGTCGTCGGCGGTGACGGCGTAGAACTCGATGGCATCCCCCGGTCCCCAGACGCCGTCGCCGTCGATGACCCGCAGGGGAACCTCGGTCAGGCCGTCCCAGCCCACCTGCCAGCTTCCGTCGCTGTCGGGATCGGCCGGCAGCGGCAGCGGCCAGGCGCGCAGCAGGCGCAGGCTCGCCGGATCGACGGTCTCGGCCGGGATGCCGGCCGCGGTGAGCTGGGAAGCGACCAGGCGGTGGATCCCGGTCTGCGCGATCGTCAGCTTCAACCAGTGGCTGGTGAGGGTGAAGGCCGATGGCGTCCCGTCGCGGGCCGCCTTCTCGGCGGCGAGGACCACGGCACCGGCCGCCAGGCGCGCGGCCAGGTCGGGATTGACGAGCCCGGGCACCGGCGGCAGGGAGACGCTGCCGCCCCGCTTGGCGGCAGCGAGCTGGCGGCGGCCGGCGATGTCGCCGGGATGGCCGATCTCCAGGACCAGACGCTCCGGCAGGGCCCCGCCCAGGGCGAGGGGATCGACATGGATCCCGCGGATCGTCACCCCGCGCCAGCGGGACGCCGGGCCGACGGAGACGGCACGCCCCCAGTCGACGGTTCCGCTGGCCGGCCGCCGCCAGCGGACGTCGACGATCCGCCAGTCGGGTTCCCCGGTCCCCGGGACGGCCAGCAGGAGATCGGCGCCACGGGGCAGGGGTCGGGACTCCCCTTCACCCTCGACCAGGCGCGGCGCCGGCCCGCGCCAGGCCGCCGGCGCCGTGGCGGGATCGACGCCCTCGGGAACGGTCACCGGGAAGACGATCTGCACCCTCGTGGCGGTCGCCGAGGCGGCGAGTGTCGTGACGACCGGCCGTTCCAGCAGGACGGCACCCCGGGGCGCCGCCAGCGCCGTCACGGCGGCCAGCAGCAGCCCCACGAACGGGAGATGTCGCCGCAGGCTCCTCATCGCTCGCCCGCATCCACGCCCTCGGGCAGGGGCTCGGCCTCATCGAGGAGCATGATGGGGATGTCGTCCTCGACACGGAAACGGAGGCGACACACCGGACAATCCAGGGCCGTGTGGTCCGGCAGCGGGACCAGGGAGCCCTTGCATGCGGGGCAGGCCAGGATCTCCAGCAGATCGGGATCTAGCATCCGACTCCTCCTCCACGGGCGAGGCGATATCGACCCGGACGGCATGCAGTCACCGCCCATCCCATGTCTGGTACGGGGGAAACAGGTCGCGGCGGTCGGTCCCCTCCGCCCGGGCAGTCCGTACCAGGCGGAGAGAATACCGGAAGAGGTTGGCGGGACAAAGTATAAAGGCAAGCCGGTGCCGCCGTCAAGGGGGTCAGCGGGTTTCTTCCCGGTAGACACCCATGGCCAGGAACTTGTCCTGGCGACGCCGGGAGAGCTCCGCGGCCGTCACCTGCTCCAGCTCGGCCAGGTCCTGCTCGATCCGCGCGCGGATGGTGGCGCCGACGGCGGCGTGGTCCCGGTGGGCCCCGCCGACCGGTTCGGGCAGGACGGCGTCGATGGCTCCCAGGCGCAGGGCGTCGGCGGCCGTGATCTTCATGGCCTCCGCCGCCTGGGCGGCCTTGGCCCGGTCGCGCCAGAGGATGGCAGCGCAGCCCTCGGGACTGATGACGCTGTAGATGGCGTTCTCGAGCATGTAGACCCGGTCCCCCACGCCGATGGCCAGGGCGCCGCCGGACCCGCCCTCGCCGGTGACGAAGACGAGGATCGGCACCGGCAGGGCCGCCATCTCCCGCAGGTTGCGGGCGATGGCCTCGGCCTGGCCCCGCTCCTCGGCCCCGATCCCGGGATAGGCTCCCGGTGTGTCGATGAAGGTGACGACGGGCCGGCCGAAGCGGGCCGCTGTCTCCATCAGGCGCAATGCCTTGCGGTAGCCCTCCGGGTGGGCCATCCCGAAGTTGCGGTGGATGTTGCTCTTGGTGTCGCGGCCCTTCTGGTGCCCGATGACCATGATGCGCCTCTCGCCCAGCCACCCCATCCCGGCCACGATGGCCGGGTCGTCCCGGAAGAGGCGGTCGCCGTGGAGTTCCTCGAAGCGGTCGCAGACGTGGCGGACCAGGTCCAGGGTCGTGGGACGGCGGGGATGACGGGCCAGCTGGACCCGCTGCCACGGCGTCAGGCCGGCGAAGATCTCCTTGCCGAGCTGCTCGACCCGGGCCCGCAGGCGGGCCACCTCCTCGGAGACATCCAGCCCGCGGACGCCGGCGGAGTCCTCCAGGGTGCGGATCCGTTCCTCGAGCTCGATGATCGGCTTCTCGAAATCGAGCCAGGGTGTCTTGGACATGGCCATCGTCGCCTCTCCCACTCCTGCCGGCCAGGCGGTCGGGGTCCGTTCGCGTCGTCGGACCGTCCAAGGTACCGGCCTGCCGCGGCGGGTGTCAAGCCCACGACACGGAGCGACTCACCGGGCCTGCGCCTGCCACTGGCGGGGTGGCCGCGACCCGCGGCGCTGCACCGGTGGCGGCACGGCCGTGCGGATCCGGACCTCCAGCAGGCCGGGCAGTTCCCGCAGTCGGCGCAACACCTGCAACGAGAGCGGGATGCCGTTGCGCCGCGAGCGCAGGACCCACCGGCGACCGCCGCGGCGGACGGCCGTCAGCAGCGGGACCCGGGGGACGTCCGTGGCCGCCGGGTCCGCCGGCTCGGCCAGCAGTTCCCGCAGCCGGGAAGCGACCGTGTCCCCGGGCGTCGCGTCCAGGTCCAGCTCCAGCAGCAGTTCCCGGGTCCAGGAGGCCAGGGCCTCGTCCACCGGGACGATCCGCTCGGCCACCAGCTCCCGGCGGCCGTCCCCCTTGACCCGGACGCGGCCGCCGACCAGCAGGATGCCGTCGCTGCGGACCAGCTCGGCCGCCTCGGCGAACAGGTCGGCGTAGACGGTCAGCTCGATCATCCCGGAGCGGTCCTCGAAGTGGCAGCGGGCGTAGAGCCGCTTGTTGCGGTCGTGGGTCTCGGTGCGGGAGGTGACGACCCCCGCCAGGTCGACCCAGTTCCCCTCCCCCTTGCCGGCCACGCCGCGGACCGTGTCCACCGGGAGCTGGGTCATGAACTCGCGGTACTCGTGGAAGGGGTGGCCGGAGAGGAAGAAGCCGACGGCCTGGCGCTCCAGGCTCAGCTCCACCAGGGGATCGTGAGGCTCGCACGGCTCCAGGCGGGGTCGGGCCACCCCTTCCCCACCGCTGCCGCCGAACAGGGAGACCTGCCCCTGCAGCCGCTCGCGGGCCACCCGGTTGCCGTACTGCAGCGCGCGGTCCAGGTTCTCCAGCATCTGGCGGCGGTGTCCGGCCAGGTCGTCCATGGCTCCCGCGTTGATCAGGCTCTCGACGACCTTGCGGTTGACGGCCGACAGGTCGACGTGGGCGCAGAAATCGAACAGGTCGGCGAAATCGCGCCCCAGCTCGTCGCGGGCACGGCGGATCTCCTCGATGGCCTTGCCGCCCACGTTCTTGACCGCCCCCATCCCGAACAGGATCCGTCCGTCGACGACGTCGAACTCGACGCTGGCCCGGTTGACGCTGGGCGGGCCGATGGCGATCCCCAGCCGCTTGACCTCGTCGATCAGCTCGGTGATCCGGTCGGCCTTGCGCATCTCCGTCGTCATCGTCGCCGCCATGAACTCGGCCGGATGGTGGGCCTTCAGCCAGGCGGTCTGGATCGACAGGACGGCGTAGCTGGCCGAGTGGCTCTTGTTGAAGCCGTACTCGGCGAACTGGGCCATGGTGTCGAAGATCTCGGCGGCCAGCTTCTCGTCGTAACCCTTGGCGACGGCCCCGGAGAGGAACTCGACCCGCATGCGGGCCATGATGTCCTTCTTCTTCTTGCCCATCGCCTTGCGCAGGGTGTCCGCCTGTCCCATGGAGAAGCCGCCCATGGTCGAGGCGATCTGCATGACCTGCTCCTGGTAGAGGATCACGCCGTAGGTCTCGCGCAGGATCGGCTCCAGGTCGGGATGGGGATAGCGGACCTGCTGCTGGCCGTGCTTGCAGGCGACGAAGACGTCGGCCATCCCCGCGTTCAGGGGACCGGGGCGGTACAGGGCGTTGACGGCGACGATGTCCCCGAACGACTCGGGCTTGAGCTTGCGCAGCAGCTCCTGCATGCCGCTGCTCTCCAGCTGGAAGACGCCCACCGTCTCCCCGCGCTGCAGCAGGGCGAAGGTCTCCGGGTCGTCCAGGGGGATCTGCTCGGGGACGAGCCGCTGCCCGGTCGTCCGCTCGATCAGCTGCAACGCCTTGTCGATGACCGTCAGGGTGCGCAGGCCGAGGAAGTCCATCTTCAGCAGGCCCATCTCCTCGACCATGCGCATGTCGAACTGGCTGGTGACGTCGCCCTTGGACGACTTGTAGAGCGGGATGTGCTCGATCAGCGGCGAGGGGGTGATCAGCACGCCCGCGGCGTGGATGCCCGGGTTGCGGGCCAGCCCCTCCAGGACCAGGGCGTTGCGCAGCAGCATGTCGTAGCGGGGCGACTCCTTGCGCAGCTGCCGGAAACCGTCGACCTCGTCGATGACCTCCTTCAGGGAGACCCCCACCCCGTCGGGCACCATCTTGCTGACGCGGTCGGCCTCGGCGAAGCTGAATCCCAGCACCCGCGCCACGTCCTTGATGACGGCCCGGGCGGCCATCGTCCCGAAGGTGATGATCTGGGAGACGTTCTCCTTGCCGTACTTGTCGACGACGTACTGGATGATCCGCGGGCGCTTCTCGAAGCAGAAGTCGACGTCGATGTCCGGCATCGAGATCCGCTCGGGGTTGAGGAACCGCTCGAACAGGAGCTTGTTGGCGATGGGGTCGATGTTCGTGATCCCCAGGCAGTAGCAGATGAGGCTGCCGGCGGCCGAGCCGCGCCCCGGCCCCACGGGGATCCCCATCTGGCGCGCCGCGTGGATGAAGTCCCAGACGATCAGGAAGTAGCCCGCGTAGCCGGTCTTGCGGATGATCTCCATCTCGTAGCGGAACCGCTCCTCCAGCTCCGCCGTCACCTGGCCGTAGCGGCGGTGCAGGCCCTCCCGCGCCAGGTGCTCCAGGTAGGCCTCGGGCGTCGGGAAGCCGTCGGGCAGGGGGAATCGCGGCAGCAGGAGCTTGCCCAGGGGGATCTCCAGGTCGATCCGCTCGGCGATGGCCAGGGTGTTCTCGCACGCCTCGGGCCAGTCCTGGAAGAGGTCGAGCATCTGCCGGCTGCTCTTCAGGTAGATCTGGTCCGTCTCGTAGCGCCAGCGGCCGGGGTCGTCGAACTGGCGGTTCGTCCCGATGCAGAGCAGCAGGTCGTGGGCCTGGGCGTGCTCCTGCTCCAGGTAGTGGCAGTCGTTGGTGGCGACGATCCCCACCCCGACGTTGCGCGCGATCTGCGGCATGAGCCGGCGGACCTTCGCCTCGTCGTCCAGGCCGTGGTCCTGGATCTCCAGGAAGTAGTTGTCCCTGCCCAGCAGGTCGCGGTACTCGGCGGCGGCCCGCTCGGCGGCGGCCACGTCCCCGTGCCGCAGCGCCCGGTTCGGCTCGCCCGAGAGGCAGGCGCTCAGGGCGATCAGCCCCTCGCGGTAGGCGTCCAGCTGCTGCTTGTCGATGCGCGGCTTGCCGTAGAAGCCCTCCAGGTAGCCCAGCGAGGCGAGGCGGATCAGGTTCCGCCAGCCGGTCAGGTTGCGGGCCAGCAGGACGGTGTGGTGGGGCCGGTTCTCGGGGGTCCGCTCCCGGCAGGTGTGGTCCCGGACGACGTAGGCCTCCATGCCGATGATCGGCTTGATCCCCGCCTTGCGGCACTGGAGATAGAACTCCACGGCGCCGAACATGTTGCCGTGGTCGGTCAGGGCGACGGCCGGCATCCCGTCCGCGGCGGCGCGCTCGACCAGGTCGCGGGTCTTCATCGCCCCGTCGAGCAGGGAGTAGTCCGAGTGGTTGTGCAGGTGGACGAAGGTGTCGAGGGCCATCGCACGTCTTCCGGTCTCGGGTCCAGGGGAGCGCTCGCGCCCCACGATAGCAACCGGCCGGCGTCCCGTCCACCCGGCCGCGGGGAGTCCTCAGCGGGCTGTCGGATCCGGCGGCACCAGGCGCCAGCGGTAGCGCCGCACGACGGGATGACCCGCGCGATCGACGGCCCGCAGGACCAGCCGGTGGACGCCGGCGTCCAGGCTGTCGGGCAGTTCCACCAGGAGACGGCGACGGGGCGTGTCCGGTTCGACCACCAGGGGCGACCCGTCCAGACGGGCGGTGACGCTGTCGGGATCGACCCCGGCGCCGACATCCTCCAGCCGCACCGGGACGACCTCCCAGCGGGGCGGTGTCACGGCCGCGGCGACGGGCTCCGGCCCCGGATGGACCAGTCCCTCCGCGGGCCCCGGGCCCAGGTAGGGAGGCAGCCGGTCCCGCAGCAGGGCGTAGCGCCCGGGCCGGGTTGCCGTGAAGGACCATCCGGCCTCCCGCCGCTCGGGCCTGCCGACGAACCGCCAGTTGCCGTCGTCCCCCTGGCGGTAGATCGCCCAGCTCGCCGGCGCCTCCCCCGTCGCGAGGCTGTCCAGGCGCGAGCCGACCAGGTCGATCCCGATCCCGCGGGGGACCGTCCAGTCGGCCGCGAGCAGGCTGCGGGTCCAGCCCAGGGGAACCAGCCCCTGCCCGGCGTCCATGGCGGCGATCTCGGCCGTCGTCAGGGTGTCCGGCGCGACGAGCAGCCCGCAGGGCGCCAGGCACCCCGGCCGCGACGCCAGCGGCCGGCAGGTGTCGCCGCGGCAGGACCAGAAGGGGGTCAGCGTCACGGCGACCCCGGCCTCGTCGCGACCGGTGACGGCGACGGGATCCGGCTCCCATCCCGGCGACGGGGGTGCCTGTTCTCCCGGGGCCACGACCAGGAGGCGCCAGGCGACGGTCGCCGTGTTGCCTGCCCGGTCGGCCGCCGCCAGCCGGACCTCGTGCTCGCCGGGCGTCAGGACGGCCGGGTCCAGGGACCAGTCGCCGCCCTCGCGCCCGGGCAGGTCGTTGCCCGGTCGCCGCCAGAGCCAGCGCTCGCGCCGCCGGCCCTGGACGAGCCACTCCAGGGCCATGCGGTCCTGGCGGGAGAAGGGGAACCGTTCGTTGCGCGCCGCGAAGACGACCGAGTCGTCGAGCGTCACCTCCAGCAGATAGGGTTCCAGGCGGTGGCCCTTGACGTCGCTCCGCTCGACGACGGCGGCGGTGAACGCCACCGGTCCCCGGATCGACAGGTCGGGGAGCCGCCCGGCCAGCGACCCCCGGCCGCCGCACGAGACCGCCGACCGTCGACCGCCGACCAGGGAGCCCGGGGTCGCGGGAATGGCCCTGACACGCAGGATCCGGGGCGGGAACGTGTCCGGGGGGGCGAACCCGCAGGCCTGGGGATCCAGGGGCCGCTGCCGGACGTCGCGGACCTCGAAGTGCAGGTGCGGGCCCAGGGTGGCGCTCTGGCCGGAGAGGGCCAGCACCTCGCCGCGCCGGACGGGGAACCGGTCGGGGGGGAACGAGAGGGCGACCGCATAGCGGCCGCGTCGCTGCTGGGCGCGCCGGACGGCACCGCGCCAGCGGTCGGCCAGCCGCTCGAGATGGGCGAAGACATAGGTGCGGCCGGACCGGCCGTGGAGATAGATCGCCTTGCCGTACCCGTTCGGCGAGAGGCGGATGCGCTCGATCCAGCCGTCCTCGCAGGCCAGGACGGGGAAGCCCGTCCGCTCCCGTGTCTTCAGGTCCAGGCCGGCGTGGAAGCGCCCCTCGCGGTACTCCATGAAGTCGGAGGTCAGGAAGCGCTCCGGCAGCGGGAGCGGCCACAGCAGCTCGCCGGCGGAGGCGAGGACGGCCGGCAGCAGGCAGGCCAGCAGCGGGATGGCACGGCGCAACGGCATGATCGGTGTCCTCCGTGATCGCGGCGACGGTCGATCCGCCAAGACTAGCAGGACCGCGCACCCCCTGCCAGGGAGGCTTTACGGCTTTGCCCCATCGCCGTCGTGTATTAGATTGTTTGTTTCCCGAACTCACGTCACGCGGGCGCCCCGATCGCGGTCACGGCCTGTCCGTGCCCCGATCCGTCGGTTCCCTGGGCCGACCCGCCGCGCCGCACGTCCGGCAAGGAGAGCTCGATGTTCAAGCTGCTGCGATCCCAGGCCAAGTTCTTCTACTGGATCATCGCCGTCTCGTTCCTGCTGTTCACGTTCCTCGTCTGGGGCGCCCAGTGCACGGGGCGCGGCGCCCGCATGTCGCAGGGGCCCGGCAACGTGGGCGAGATCAACGGTACGAAGATCACCCTCGCGGACTGGAACAACGCCTACCAGAACTACCTCAACCAGCTGCGACGCCAGTACGGCGACCGGCCGCTGACGGTGAACCAGCGCGCCCAGGCCTCCGAGACGGTCTGGCAGTCCCTGCTGCGCAGCAAGCTGGAGGAGCAGGAGATCAAGCGGCGCCACCTCAAGGTGACCGACGAGGAGATCCTCCGGACCCTCCAGAACGATCCGCCCCCGGAGCTGCTGAACCAGTTCCGCCGGGACGACGGCACCATCGACTACGAAGCCTACCAGCGGGCCCTGGCCGATCCCAACACCGACTGGACGGGCGTGGAGGCCTACCTGCGGCAGGTCCTGCCCCACCGGAAGCTCTACCAGGAGCTGACCAGCGACGTCGAGGTGACCGAGGACGAGATCCGCGAGGAGTTCATCCGGCGCCACGGCCGGGCCGTCGCCGAGTACGTCGGTTCCCTGGTGGCCGACGTCACCCTGCCGGAGGAGACCCCCGACTCCCTCGTGACGGCCTACTACCAGCAGCACCTGGACGACTACCAGCAGCCCGAGCAGGTCCGCGTCGAGATCGTCACCTTCCCCAAGACCCCCAGCCCGGCCGACTCCTCCGACGTGCTGGACATGGCACGGGACGTCCGCCAGGAGATCCTCTCCGGCCAGCTGGACTTCGCCGAGGCCGCCGGCATCTACTCCGAGGACCCCGGCTCCAGGGACAAGGGCGGGGACCTGGGCTGGTTCGACCGCGCGCGGATGGTCGCCCCGTTCAGTGACGCCGCCTTCGCCCTGGCCGACAGCCAGATCAGCGAGCCGGTCCTGACCCAGTTCGGCTACCACCTCATCCAGGTCCTGGAGCGCGAGGTCGAGGACGGCGAGGTCAAGCGGGTCCACGCCCGCCACATCCTGCTGAAGATCACCCCGGGCGAGGAGACCCTGGCCGAGCTCTACGACGCCGCCGGCACGTTCCTGGACCGGGCCCGCGACGAGGGCTTCGCCGCCGCCGCGGCCGCGGAGAGCCTGACCGTCGACACGCCCGACCCCTTCCGCAAGGGATGGGACATCCCCGGTCACCGCGGCACGGTCCAGGGCGGCCTGTTCGCCTTCGCCGCCGAGGACGGCTCCATCAGCCGCATCCTGGAGAACGACGACGCCTACTACGTCGTCCATGTCCTGGAGCACGTCCCGGCCGGCCCCGCCCCCCTGGAGGAGGTCCGCAACCGGGTCGTCGCCGACCTGAACCGCGAGCGTAAGCTGGACCTGGCGGCGGAGAAGCTCAAGCCGGCCGTCGGCGAGATCCAGCTGGGCGGCGACATGGCCGAGGTGGCGCAGAAGTACGGCCTGGCCCACGCCGTCACCGACACCTTCACGGCGACGGGGAACATCCCCGGCGTCGGCTACAACACCGAGTTCAACAAGGTGGCCCTGGCCTCCGACGTCGGCGACCTGGTCCCCGAGGTGCGGACCCCGCTGGGCGCCTTCGCCTTCCGGCTCCTGTGGAAGACGCCCTTCGACCAGGAGCTCTATGACGGGGAGCGGATGACGATCCACGACCAGCTCCTGGCCCGCAAGCAGCAGGAGGCCATGGAGAAGTGGTACGAGGAGCAGCTGGCCAAGGCGAAGATCAAGGACAACCGGGCGCTCGTCCTCGCCGGTTCCTAGACGCCGGACGACGGGCGCTCCGGGCCAAGGCCCCGGACGCGGCGAGGCCTCCCCTGGCGGGGAGGCCTCTTGCCGTCGTCGCAGGGCGCGCCCGGTCAGTCGTCGTCGCCGAACGGGTTGCGGGGACGCTTCTTCTTGAACGAACGCAACCCGTCCTCCATCCCCAGCAACCGCTCCCGCTTCTGCCGCTCGTGATCGCCCTCGGCGAACAGGCGGGACATCCGCTCGGCCTCCTCCTGCTTGCGCCGGTTGAACTCGGCCAGGGCGTCGTCCATGGCCGGGGCGTCCGCCGCCTCGGGCAGCTGCTCGATCAGGGTCTCGTCCCCCACCTCCAGGTGGAGGGCGTAGGCGCTCTGGACCAGCCGCAGGACTCCCAGCTCGCCCAGCCTGGCGACGTCGAGGCGGACCGCCTCGGGCGGCAGCCGCAGCAGCTCGGCCACACCGTCCGGTTCCGGCGGCGCCTGCTCCCGGTGGGCCAGGACCCGGACGGCCGCCACCAGCAGGCGGGCGTGGTCACGTGTCGGTTCGTTCATGGCTGTCACCTCCAGCGGTCATGGTATCAGGCGCGATGGTCCGGTGTCGCCGTCGTGCCGCGTTCGCCAGCTTGCGCTCCAGGCGGGCCAGGCGATGCGGGTCCCCGAGCCGTCGGGCGTGCGCCAGGGCGCGGGCGGGATCGCCCAGGCGGTGCTCCCAGACGACGGCGGCCTCCCGCTCCAGCCACGGCCGCGACCCGTACCAGCGGTGGGCGCGCTCCAGCAGGTTGGCGACGTCCGCCGGCGGAGAGGTCCGCTTCAGGATGCGGACGGCGTCCCGGACCAGCTCTTCCGGCGGAACGGACCTGACCTCCGCCAGGGACCTGCCGGCGGTGGCCACCGCCCGCTCGATCCAGGCGCTGGCCCGCCGGTCTTCGCGGATCCGCTCCGCCAGCCGGGCCAGGGACCAGCAGTCCTGCCACGGCAGCGGCGACGCATCGGGCCCGGACGCGGCCAGGCGGCGGGCGGCCGCCGCCACGGCTCCGGCGATGGCGGCCATGCCGACCATGTCCTGCTCGTTGTGGCGCAGGACGTCGGGGAGACGGTCACCGCGCCCCTCCCGGACGAACGCCTGCCAGACGGCCGGCACCAGGCTTCCGGGCAGGTCCTCCCCGGGCCGGAAACGCCCGACGGCCCGCTCGACGCTCCCCTGCCGGCAGTCGGGGAGCCGGCGCCCCCAGAGCCGCCGCGCCGCGGGCAGCAGGTCCCAGCTCGCCAGGCCTTCCAGCAGGTCGCGCCGCCGCGCCAGGATGCCCCGCGTCCGCAGCAACGGCAGGTCGAAGCGGTTGCCGTTGTAGGTGACGACGACCCGGAAACGGGCGGCGATCCGCTGCAGCTCGGCCAGCAGCGGCTCCTCGCGTCCCGGTCCCGGCAGCATGAGCTGGCGAACGACGAGCCGGTCGTCCTCCCACCAGGCCAGCCCCACCAGGAAGACGATCGTCCCGGTCCCGCCGGCCAGTCCGCTCGTCTCGGTGTCCAGCAGCAGGAGATGCGCCGCCGTCGTGCCGTCCGGCAGGGAACGCAGGATCACCGGCGGCGCCAGGTGCTGCAGGTCCGGCGCAGGCATCGCGTGGTGCGACTCCCGCGCCCAGACCGTCCCCGCATCGGTCGCGACCGGGCGCAGCCCGGCGGCGCGCAGGGCCGGCTCGCGGGACGTGCCGTCGACGGCCGCCCGCGCGGCGGCGGGCCGCTGCAGGGCGTCGAGACGGGCCAGGCGCGCGCGCAGGTCCACGGCTCACTCCTCCTCTGCGGCGGCGGCCAGGATCCAGCGGACCCCGGCGTCGGCGGTCCCGCCGGACTCGCTGGGCGCGCCGACGCAGGAGGGGCAGCCCTGCCGGCAGGGACAGTGCTCCTGGTGGTGCCGGGCCGCGGCGAGGATGTCGGCGAACTGGGAGTGGATGCGGCGGGCGTAGCCCACCCCTCCCGGATAGGCATCGTAGAGGTAGAGGGTCGGCCGGCCGGTGAACGGCGACTTGACCATGGGCAGCGCGCGGATGTCCGACGGGTCGGCCATGACGAAGGCGGGAGCGACGTGCCCCAGCAGCCGCGCCAGCCCCTGCAGGGCGTCGCCCAGGTCGAGCCTGGCGTCGGCCAGCTGCTGCCGCAGCCCCTCGGGCAGCTCCCACCAGAAGCTGGTGGTGTGCAGCTCCATCTCCGGCAGGTGGACCCGGCCGGCGCCGACGTTCTCGTGGGTCCCCAGCTTGATCTTCTTGAAGACGGTCACCTTGCTGACCAGGCCGATCTCCCCGCACCCCCGCCGCCCCAGGACGAACGGCTCGTCCAGGTCGGCGGTCAGGGTCTTCAGCTCCGTCTTGCGCTGGGCGTCGGTGTAGTGGTCGACGTCGACGGGCCGGACGTAGGCCTTGCGGCGCTCCCAGTCCAGCTTGTCGACGTGATACTGGCGACCGCCGTGCATGTAGATGGCCTCGTCGTGGAGCATCTCCTGGGAGCTGAACAGGTCCATCTCGCCGATGACCCTGCCCGACGGGACCGAGGTGTCGACGATGACGACGTTGTCCGGCGCCGCGCTGCGCAGGCTGACGTCCTCGGCGGGGTAGGTGTCGGCCATCCAGTGGTAGCGACCCGCCTCCCGGTGCAGGACCCCCTGCTCGACGAGGTAGTCGAGGATCTCGCCGACCGGCCGCCCCCCGTAGCTCTCCCCCTCCTGGAACGGCAGCTCGAAGGCGGCACACTTGAGGTGGCTGACCAGGATGACCAGGTTGTCCGGGTCGACGACGGCGTGCTCCGGTCCCCGTCCGAAGAACCAGTCGGGGTTGCCCACGACGTACTGGTCCAGGGGATTGCTCGTGGCCACCAGGACGACACAGCTCAGGTTGCGGCTGCGTCCCGCGCGGCCCGCCTGCTGCCAGCTGCTGGCGACGGTCCCGGCGTAGCCGGTCATGATGCAGACGTCCAGCCGCCCGATGTCGATCCCCAGCTCCAGGGCGTTGGTGCTGACCACGGCCCGGATGCTCCCGTCGCGCAGGCCCCGCTCGATGGCCCGCCGCTCGCTCGGCAGGTAGCCGCCCCGGTAACCGCGCACCTCGCCGCTCTTGATGCCGACCCTGCGGCCGGCCCGCTGCAGGTAGGTCAGCAGCAGCTCGACCCGGTTGCGGCTGCGGGCGAAGACGATCAGCTGGGCACCGGCGGACAGGAACCGCTCCGCCAGGGCACGGCTCTCCTTGACGGCGCTGCGCCGGATCCCCAGCTCGGCGTTGACGACCGGGGGATCGTAGAAGATGAAGTGCTTCTCCCCCTGCGGGGCCCCGTTGTCGTCGACGACCCGGACCGGGCGGCCGAACAGCTGGCTCGCCAGCTCGCCCGGGTTGGCGATCGTCGCCGAGCTGCCGACCAGGACCGGGTCGGAGCCGTAGAAGCGGGCGATGCGCAGCAGTCGCCGCAGGACGTTGGCCACGTGGCTGCCGAAGACCCCGCGGTAGTGGTGGATCTCGTCGACGACGATGTAGCGCAGGTTCTCGAACAGCTTCACCCAGAGGGTGTGGTGGGGCAGGATCCCCTGGTGGAGCATGTCGGGATTGGTGACCACGATGTGCCCGCTGCTGCGGATGGCCCGGCGGGCAGGCTCGGGGGTGTCGCCGTCGAAGGTGTAGGTCTTGATGTCGACGCCCAGGTCGGTGACCAGGCCGTGGACCTCGTGCATCTGGTCCTGGCTGAGGGCCTTGGTCGGGAAGAGGTAGAGAGCCCGGGCCTGCGGGTCGCGGAGGATCGTCTGCAGGACCGGCAGGTTGTAGCAGAGGGTCTTGCCCGAGGCGGTCGGGGTGACGACGACCAGCGACTCCCCCGCCAGGGCGGCCGCGATCGCCTCGCCCTGGTGGGTGTAGAGCTCCTCGATCCCGCGGCGGGCCAGCACCTCCCGCAGGCGGGGATCGATCTCGACAGGGAACGGCACGGTCCGCGCCGGCCTGGGCGACAGGACCTCCCAGCGGGTGACGTGGCGCAGGAAGCGGGGATCGTTGCGGAGCTGGTCGAGGAGCTGTGCCAGGTTCAAGGGGCTCCCTCCACCGCCGTCCCCGGCGGTGGCGTCGCGGGGACGGCCGCCGGATCAGGCTTCGTCGTCGTCCTTCTTGGCAGTGTCGCCGCCTTCCTTCCCGGTCGCCTCGCCGCCCTCGGTGATCCCCCGCTTGACCTCGGTCTCGGCGTCGCGCATCGCCTTCTTGAAACGGGTGATCGAGCGGCCGAAGGCGTCGGCGATCTCCGGCAGGCGGCGCGGCCCGAAGATGAGCAGGGCGACGACACCGATCACGATCCACTCCTGCCAGCCCGGCATCAGTCCCAGCAACGGCGTCGACATCGGATCACCTCGCGGTCAGCGGTACCAGCGCAGGATCTGGGCCGCGACGAACAGCCCCACCACGCTCATCAGGTTGAAGTGGACCTTGAAGCCGAACGTGATGTCCAGGACGACCAGGTCCCAGTGGTTGACCTCGGGGCCGAAACCGACCGATTTGACGAAGAGCTGGTAGGGGATCGAGTCCGGATCCAGGAACAGTGCGATGACATTGCTCAGGATCGCGCCCAGCACCATCCCCAGCAGGAACGTGAAAACGATCGTGCCCAGCGACTTGCGCATCCGTGCTCCCCGTCGTGAGGCCAGCGGTCAGGGGCCCGGGTCCAATATACCTCGTCTGCCGGACGGGACCAACCCTATTCTCCCGCCTGCGCCGGCGGCGCCCCGCCGCCCAGACCGAGGGCCCGTTCGATGCGTCCGGCGTCCCGGCCCAGGACCAGGACGGCATCCTCGCTGCGCTCGGGATCGGCCTCGGGCAGCACGACGATCCCGCCGAGTCGTCGCGCCAGCGCCGCGCCCCTGCCGTCCGGCAGGTCGTTGACCAGCAACAGCGAGTGGCGGAAGTGGAAATGGGGAGCGTTGCCGGTGCGATCGACGACGATCCCCGCCGCGGGCAGGGCCCGGGCGATCCGCCTGGCCAGCCCCGGCCGGCCCGAGCCGTTCAGGACCGTCAGGTGTACCGGCGGCACGTCGCCGTCGGCGACGTCACGCGCCTGCTTCCGGCCGCGCAGACCGATCCCCACCGAGACGAGACAGGCGACTCCCGCCAGCAGGAGCAGCAGCTGGGAACGCCGCATCTCAGGTCCCCGACTCCGCCAGGGCGGCCGCCAGGGCCGGCCGCAGGCTCGCAAAGGTCTGGTCGAGGGTCTCGGGGATGACGCGCGTGTCCCCGATGACGGTGATGAAGTTCGTGTCGGCCTGCCAGCGTGGGAGCATGTGGACGTGGAAGTGCCCCGGGATCCCGGCGCCGGCGGCGGCACCGCCGTTGTAACCGCAGTTGATGCCGTGCGGCTGGTAGACATCCCGCAGCGCCCGCTCCATGGCCTTCAGCAGGCGGCTCATGTCGGCCACCTCCTCGCCCGTGCACTCGGTGAGACTGCCGCAGTGGCGGTTGAGGACCAGCAGGAGATGCCCGCCGTTGTAGGGATAGTGGTTCAGGATGACGAACCAGTGACGGTCCCGGTGCAGGATGTACTCCTGCTCGTCCGCCCGCTGCTGGCAGTTGCAGAAGACACAGCCTTCCTCCTGCTTCTCCCCCTTGACGTAGGCGAGCCGCCACGGTGTGTAGAGTCGGTCCACGATCATGCCTCCTGTCGCCAGCGCAGCAACTGTTCGGCGGCCGCCAGCTCCTCGACGGTGTTGATGCCGACGACCTCGGCGGGGTCGTCGACGACCTCGGTGCCGACGGGCCTTCCGTCCGCCACCAGCAGCTCGATCGTGTCGGTCAGGTAGTACTCCCGCTGGTCGTTGTCGGTGTCGAGCCGGTCCAGGACCGCCAGCAGGTCCGCGGTCCGGTAGCAGTAGACGCCGGTGTTGTACTCGCCGATGGCCAGCTCCTCGGGCGTGGCGTCGCGGGCCTCGACGATCCGCCGCAACCGGCCGGTTTCGTCCTTGACGATCCGCCCGTAGGCGCCCGCGTCGTCGACGACCGCCGTCAGGACGACTGCGGCCGCCCCGCTCTCCCGGGTCGCGGCCACCAGGCGAAGCAGCGTCTCCGGCCGCAGCAGGGGGACGTCACCGGCCAGGACGACCGTCCAGCCGTCGGGCCGCAGGGCCGGCGCCGCGCACTGGACGGCGTGGCCCGTGCCGAGCTGGGGCTCCTGGAGGACGTAGACCAGATCGTCACCGCCGACGGCGGCGCGGACCCGGTCTGCCTGGTGTCCCACGACGACGACGCTGCGCTGGATGCCGGCGTCGCGCACCGTGGCCAGGACGTGTTCCAGCAGGGTCCTGCCGGCCAGGCGGTGGAGGACCTTGGGCAGGTCGCTGCGCATCCGGGTTCCCTTGCCGGCGGCCAGGACGACCGCCTGGACGCCGTTGGCGATATCGTTCATGGTGTCTCCCCGAGCAGCGGTGACTCCCTGACGCCGTCGTCCTCGACGACCAGGGAGAGGTTGTCGATCAGGCGGGCCGGCCCCACGTGGGCGGCCACGGCCAGCAGGACCCGGCCGGCGATCGTCTCCGGGCGCTCCAGCTCCGGCACGGTCCGCACCTCCGCGTAGTCGACGGCGTCGGCGTCCGCCAGGTGCAGGGCGAGGGTCGCCTCGATCGCGTCGACGCGCCGCTCCCCCTCCTCCAGCAGCCGCCGTGCGGCCTCCAGGGCCCGCCAGAGGCAGAGGGCCCGGCGCCTCTGTTCCCCGTCCAGGTAGCGGTTGCGCGACGAGAGGGCAAGCCCGTCCGGCTCGCGGACCGTCGGCGCGTCGATCAACCGCACCGGGAAGGCGAGGTCCCGGACCATCTCGTCGATGACCAGGCACTGCTGGGCGTCCTTGCGGCCGAAGACGGCCACGGCCGGCCGCACCAGGTTCAGCAGCTTGCCCACGACCGTCAGGACGCCGGCGAAGTGGCCCGGACGCCGGGCGCCGCAGAGGCATCCGGCCCGCGGTCCGGGCTGGACCGTCACCCCGGTGCCGGCGGGATAGAGGTCCTCGACCGGCGGGGCGTAGACGGCCGCCACGTCGAGGGGCTCGAGCAGCGCCAGGTCGGCGTCGAGATCGCGCGGGTAGCGCTCGAAGTCCTCGCCCGGCCCGAACTGGGTCGGGTTGACGAAGATGGAGACGACGACCGGTCCCTCCTGCGCCGCCCGCCGGACGAGGCTCAGGTGCCCCTCGTGGAGGGCCCCCATCGTGGGGACCAGGGCCAGTCCCCGGCGGCGGAGCGGTTCGAGCCGCTGCAGGTCGGCGCGTTGGCGCAGCAGCTCCATCACGACTCGCCCTCGCGCCCGTTGTCGATCCCGGCCAGGTAGCCTGGCGCCGGCGGCCCGGCGTCCCGCCCGGGGGCGGGTCCGGTGCGCTCGGCGGCGGCGGCGGGTTCGTCCAGGAAGCAGTGTTCCGGGCCGGGGAAGACGCCGCCCCGCACATCCTCTGCGTAGCCGCGGACCGCCGCTACGGCCTCGCGCCCCAGCTCGGCGTAGCGCTTGACGAACCGCGGGCGCATCCCGTCGTAGAGGCCCAGCAGGTCGTGGAAGACCAGGACCTGCCCATCGCAGTCCGGCCCGGCCCCGATGCCGATGGTCGGGATCGTCAACGATGCGGTGATCCTCGCCGCCAGCGCGGTCGGGATGCACTCCAGGACCAGGGAGAAGCAGCCGATCTCCTCCAGGTAGGCCGCCTCGTCCAGCATCAGGTCGGCGGCGCCGCGCCCCCGCCCCTGGACCTTGAACCCGCCCAGCTTGTTGATCGACTGGGGGGTGAGACCGAGATGTCCCATGACCGGGATCTCGGCGGCCAGCAGGGCCTGGATGACCTCGCCACGGCGGCGCCCGCCCTCGACCTTGACGGCCGCGGCACCCCCTTCCTTGACCAGGCGGATGGCATGGCGGACCGTCTCCTGGGGCGAGACGTGGAAGCTGCCGTACGGCATGTCGGCGATGACCGGCACGCCGGGCCGCGACCGTGTGACCGCCGCCGTGTGGTGGACCATCTGGTCGACGGTCACCGGCAGCGTGTTCTCGTAGCCGAGCACGACCATGCCGACCGAATCCCCCACCAGCAGGGCGTCGACACCGGCCTCGCGCGCGATCAGCGCCGAGGTCATGTCGTAGGCGGTCAGCATGACGATCTTCTCGCCGCGCCGCTTCTTGCGGCCGAACAGGGCGAGGGTGGCGGGCTTGCCCATCACCGCTCCTTTCCGCGCCGGACTAGCCCGGAGCGAAGAACCGCGTCCCGTGGAACTCCTCCTGCAGCTGCTCGAACAGCCGGTCGAAGTCGGCGGGGACGTTGACGAAATCGATCTCGTTGGTGTTGACGACCAGCAGCGGCGTCTCGTCGTAGTGATGGAAAAAGTAGTTGTAGGCGGAGTTGAGCGCATCGATGTAGTCGCGGTTCATGTCCTGCTCGAAGCTGCGACCGCGGATCCGGATGCGCTCCATCAGGACATCGGTCGACGCCTGCAGGTAGATGACCAGGTCGGGGCGCAGGATCCGCTGCTCGAGGATCGTGGCCAGCTGGTCGTAGAGGGCCAGTTCGTCGTCGTTCAGGTTCAGGGTGGCGAAGATCCGGTCCTTGGCGAACAGGTAGTCCGAGACGAGGTGGCCGCTGAACAGCTCGCCCTGCATCAGTTCCTGCTGCTGCCGGAACCGGCTGAGCAGGAAGAAGATCTGGGTCTGGAAGGCGTAGGCGGCGCGGTCCCGGTAGAAACGCGAGAGAAAAGGGTTCTCCTCGACGACCTCCAGGTTGACGGTGGCACCGAGGCGACCGGCCAGCAACTTGGCCAGGCTGGTCTTGCCGGCACCGATGACGCCCTCGACGACGATGTAACCCCAGGGGATCACGCCTGCTCCTTCCGACCCGCGGCCGGGAGCCGCAGCGTCAGCTCCGTCCTCCGGACCCAGGGTCCGGGCCGGTGACCGATGATGGCACACAGCTCCGCCACTGTCAGCCCGCAATCGGGAACGACCATCCGCGGCGCCACCTCTGCCAGCGGCTGCAGCACGAAGGCCCGCTCGTGGAGGCGGGGATGCGGGACCGTCAGTTCGGGCGTGCGGACGATCCGGTCGTCCCAGAGCAGCAGGTCGCAGTCGATGGTCCGCGGTTGCATGTGCGTCCGGGGAGGCCGGCCGAGGGCCGCCTCCACCGCCTGGAGCCGCGGCAGCAGGGCCTCGGGCTCGAGATCGCTCAGCGCGGCGGCGACGGCGTTGAGGTAGGGCTGCTGGTGGCCCGGACCGACGTACTCGCTGGCGTAGACGGAACTGACGGCCTCCAGGGCGAGCCCGGCGATCCCGTCGAGCCGATCGACCGCCGCCTGGAGGTTCGCCAGGCGGTCCCCCAGGTTCGAGCCCAGGCCGATCATGACGGCGGCGGTCACGGCTGCCTCCCGCTCACTGGACGGAGTCGCCGCCGCGGTGGGAGCCGCGGCGCGGCCAGTGGTGCTGGATGAGATCCTCTCGGCTGCGGTCGACGGTGACCGAGACCGAGCCCAGGAAGTTCCGGATGGGCGGATTCGGCTTGTGGACGGTGACCGTCACCGCCTCCAGCGGGAACTCCAGCAGCAGGGCGCGGGCGATCCGCTCGGCGAGGGTCTCCAGCAGGGTGAACCGCTCGCTGGCGGTCAGGTTGACGATCCGCTCGTGGACGGCCGTGTAGTCCAGGGCGTCGCGCAGGGAGTCGCTGGCGGCGGCCGCCCCCACGTCCCCCCACAGTTCCACGTCGATGACGAACCGCTGCCCCAGCTCCCGCTCCGCCGGCAGGACGCCGTGGTAGGCGTAGACGTCGATCCCGGTCAGTCGAATGCAGTCCATCAGAGCCTCCTGAGCCGCCGGGCGGCCTCCTCCAGGTCCGCATCGGAGCAGGTCAGCGAGATCCGGAACCACCCTTCCCCCCCCTGGCCGAACCCGACGCCGGGAGTGACGACCAGATCGAGCCGTTCCAGCAGGTCCCGGCAGAAGGCCACCGAGTCGCCGTCGCCCGGGACGGGGCACCACACGTAGAAAGTGGCATCGGTTTCGAACGGGGACAAGCCCGCGTCGCGCAGGGCCGCGACGACCAGTTCCCGCCGGCGGGGGTAGACGGACATGACCTCCTCGCGCAGGGCGGTGAAGTCGTCGCCCAGTCCGGCCGCGGCCGCCGCCTGGACCGCCGTGAAGACCCCGCTGTCGATGTTCTGCTTGACCCGGTCCAGGGCGGCGATGACCTCTTCGTGGCCGACGGCGAACCCGATCCGCCAGCCGGTCATGTTGAACAGCTTGGAGAAGCTGTGCAGCTCGACGACCCGGTCGCGCTCCAGGTCGGCCACCTCGAGCAGCGAAACCGGCCGCCGCGGTCCGAAGTAGACCTCCTGGTAGGCGGCGTCGTTGGCCACGACGATCCGCCTGCCGCGCACCGCCTCCAGCAGCTCCCGGTAGAAGGCGGCGTCGGCCACCGCGCCGGTGGGGTTGTGGGGGTAGTTGGTCAGCAGCAGGCGGGTCCGCTCCCCGGCCAGGGCCACCACCTCCGGCACCCGGGGGACGAACCGCTCCGTCGCGGGGAGGCGGTAGGGAACCGGCACGCCGCCGGCCAGCAGGGTCGCGTTGCCGTAGACGGGGTAGCCGGGATCCGGGACCAGGACCTCGTCCCCCTCCTCCAGCAGCGCCAGGGGCAGGTGGGCCAGTCCCTCCTTGCTGCCGATCAGGGCCAGGACGTGCCGCTGCGGATCGACCGCCACGCCGCAGCGGCGTGCCAGCCAGTCGGC
This sequence comes from uncultured Fibrobacteraceae bacterium, assembly GCA_964436825.1. Classification (GTDB taxonomy): domain Bacteria; phylum Krumholzibacteriota; class Krumholzibacteriia; order LZORAL124-64-63; family LZORAL124-64-63; genus CAYTEO01. The sequence goes on from CAYTEO010000002.1 coordinate 178,389, forward strand.
CACGGCCTCGCGGAACCAGTCAGCCCCCTGGTTGCTGGGGTACCGGTGGTGGTCCGGGCGTCGGGCGGCCGCCACCAGGGCCTCGACCAGCGGCTCCGGCGTGGGGCGGTCGGGGTCGCCGATCCCCAGGTCGACGACGGGGCGCCCGGCCGCCAGGGCCTGGCGCCGCGCTCGGTCGATGTCGGTGAACAGGTAGGGCGGCAGGCGGTCCAGGCGGGACATGTTCCGTCTCCCGTGGTGGAAGGGGCAGCCGTCGGCGCGACCGACCCCGCGGCTCCGCGGCCGCGGGGTCGGTCCCGTTCGACAGCCGGTGATCAACCGGCGTTCTCGCGCTTGCGGCGCTCGATCTCCAGCAGCTGGTCCTGGCGCTGGATCTCCTGGCGGGCGTAACCGGTCAGGCGGTCGTTGCCACAGGTGGTCACGAAGCGGAACTTCTCCTTGGCCTCGGCGTAGCGCTTGGCACACTCGAGGGCCTTCCCCCACCCGTAGTAGATCTCGGCCAGGTAGGTCTTCCCCTTGGCCTTGAACTGGTCGGCGGCCTGCTGGGCGGCAGCCAGCGCCTTCTCGCACTGGCCGGCCCGGGCCAGCATCTCCACCCGGATCCCGGCCACACGGTGATCGTCGGGGCGCAGCTCCAGGTAGCGACCGTAGGCCTCGGCGGCGGCGGCGTATTGCTGGAGCTGCTCCTCGCTGCGGGCCAGGCTCAGCCAGGCCGGTGCGTGCCCGGGATTCTTGGCCACGAAATCGCGGCAGAGCTGGGCCGCCTCGGTGTAGTTCTGCTGGCGCATCGCCTTGACGATGAGCTGGTAGCCGGTGCTGCCGCCGGCGTTGCTGGCGTACTGCTTGTACTTCTCCTGGTACTGCTGGGCCAGCTCCAGGTTGCCCAGGCGCTTCTCCTTCTCGGCCGCCTTCTGGCACGCCTTGGCCAGGTTCTTGAAGACCTTGTCCTTCAGGTCCGGGCACGACTCCAGGCAGTGCTCGTAGGTCTCCACCGAGTGCCGGTAGTCCTTCACGGCGTAGTGCATCAGGGCCAGGTTGAACAGGATCTTGCAGTCGTCCGGCTCGAGGACCGAGGCGCGGACGTACTCCTGGCGGGCCAGCTTGTAGAGCTTCAGCTTGGCGTAGGTCTTGCCCAGGTCCATGTAGTCCCCGGCCTCGGCGTTGCCGCCGCGGACCTCGATGAGCTGCTCCTGGACCTCGCGGGCCTTCTGGTACTGGCCGGTGGCGTAGTAACCCTTCCCCAGGTAGCGCAGGGACTTGACATGGTCGGGGCAGATGCTGAGCGCCGACTCGAGGGACGGGATGGCCTGCTGCCAGTTCTGGGCCTTGATGAACTCGGCGGCCATCATGAAGGCGTGATCGGCCTCCTTCTGCTGGGGCTCCGGACAGGCCAGGCCGGCGGTAGCGCCCCAGAACGCGGCCAGGGCGACCAGCAGGAGGATCAGAAGGGACCGGATTCGCTGTGGGGTCGGGAATCGTTGCACGTTCAACCTCCGGGCATGCTTCACTGGATACGGACGGGGCACCTGCGGCTGCCCCGGCACAGGCAGGTCGACTAACGATAGAAACCGTCCCTTCACCTGTCAACGCACATCCCGTCGCACGGAAATGCAACAGCAGGACGCGAGCGGGGTTCCGCCCGGTCAATCCGGGCCGGGCTCGTCGACGTCGTTGACGCAGCCGGGGTCCGGGACCGGCAGGAACAGCAGGGGCCAGCCCCTGTCGGTCATGAAGGCGGCCATCGACCCGGTGGGACGGGCTCCCCGGGCAGCTTCCAGCAGCTGCCGGGGCACCACGACCGGGTGACCGCGCCGCCCGCGCCAGGTCGGGACCAGGACCGTGTCCGGGTGTCGCCGCGCAGCATCCAGCAGGAGCTGTCGCGTCGAGGGCAGGACATGGGGCAGGTCGACGGGATGAAACCAGCAGCGGCGGGTGCCGGCCGGAAGTGCCGGCAGGGCGGTCAGGCAGGTCCGTGCCGTCCCGCCTCCCCCCGGTGCGGCGATCCAGCGGCTCACCAGTCCGCCGGCCACCTGCCGGTAACCGGCGACCACGGTCTCCAGGGCCACCACCAGGACCGGCCAGCCGCGGCGGCGATAGGGCGCGGCCACGAGTTCCAGGAGGGTCGGTCCCCCCTCCCGCAGGCGGTGCAATCCCTTGGGGTACCCCATCCGTCGGCTGGCGCCGCGGGCCAGGATGACGACCGCGTCGCTCATCCCGCCTCCCCGCGCGGGGACGCCGCCTCGTCGACGGCGGTCCGCAGGGAGGCGCCATCCGCCGCGATGCTCCCCAGGGTCACCAGCGGGACCGGGAGCTCGTCCATGCAACGGCCGATGAAGTCGAACAGTCCGATGGCGTCGCGGCAGCCGTCCAGCTCCAGTAGGACCAGGGCCCACGGCGGCAGCGGGGACGCCGCCACCGCCGAGCGGCACAGCAGCGCCAGGGCGTCGTCCCACATCCAGCCCAGCAGGGGATCGGCGTTGCGGACGGCCTCCGCGGCCAGGGGATCGCCGGCGGTGACGACCTCCGCCGCGGGTCGGCCCACCGCCGAGAGGTCGACGACGTGGAGCAGCAGGCCGGTCGTCTCCGGCCGTCCGCCGGCCGGCGGCAGGGAGGCGATCCGCTGCTCCCCGTCCGGTCCCAGGTCCACCAGGACGAGGTGATCCGCCAGGCGGACGGCCGTCTCGTCCAGCCAGCCCCAGCCGGCCGCCCCGGGCGGCGGGAGCAGCCTGCAGGAGCGCTGTCCCGTGCCCGGCCCGGCCGAGCCGACGGCGACCGCCTGCCACGGCTCCCGGGGCTCGAAACCGGCGGCGGCGACCGGCACCCCCGCCCCGTGCCAGCGGTCGGCCAGCTGCCGCAGCAGGGCCAGACGGCCGCGCCCGCCGGCGACGGCCACGACGTGCCCGCCACCGGCCGGCAGGTATTCGTCCCAGTGCTGCAGGAACTGGAATCCCATCACTCCTCCCCCGCGGGCGATACCGCCTCGGGTTGCCGGTACCACAGTTCCAGGCGCTCGACCATCCGCTCCCGCGTGTAGCGCGAGAGCAGCAGCCGGCGACCCTCCTCCCCCCACCGCCGGGCCAGCTCCGGCCGTGACAGCAGCTGCCCGAGGGCGGCGGCCAGGGCGTCGGGGTCGCCGGGCGGGACCAGCAGGCCCGTCCGGCCGTCGCGGACGATCTCCCCCGCCCCGGTCGGCAGCCGTGTCGCGACGACGGGGACGCCGGCAGCCATCGCCTCCAGCTGAACCAGGCCGAAGGTCTCGCTCTCCGCGACGCTCGGCAGGACCAGGGCCCGGGCGCGCGGCAGCAGCTCTTGCAGCTCCCGGGCGGGGATCTCGCCCCGCCAGACGACCCTGCCGGCGAGATCGGGCCGTGCCGCGCGTCGCCGCAACCGCCCGGCCAGCGGGCCGTCCCCCACGACGGTCAGGCGCGCCTGCGGCAGGCGGGCGATCGCCTCGAGCAGGACCTCGATCCCCTTGTAGTAGACCAGCCGCCCCACGAACAGGAACCCGGGGTCGGGACCGGATGACCGTTCCGCGGCGGCAAGCCACGGCTCCGGGTCGATGCCGAAGGGGATGACCCGCACCCGGTCGCGGACGGGGGCCAGCACGGGGGAACGCTCCTTCAGGGTCCGGCTGGAGACGGCGATCCCCGCCACCCGGCGCCAGAGGCCGCGCAGCAGCGGTCGCAGCAACGGCCGCAGCAGACGCTGGCGCGTGACGTCGGCATGGTACCAGACGAACAGCCTCGCCCCCGGCGGCGCCTCGCGCCACGTCGCCAGCAACAGGGCCGCCGCCAGGGGGTTGGGCCAGTGGAGGGTGACGGCCTCGGGTCGCAGCTCGCGCCAGGCGCGCCGCAAGAGGGCGGTCAGACCCGGGACGAGCGGCTGTGAGGCGACGACGGCCGCCCGGCGGCAGCGCAGGACGCGGATCCGCCCCCCCGGACCGGTGACCAGTTCCTCGTCCCGCCGTCCGGCCACCAGCGCCCAGACGGTATGGCCGGCCGTCGCCAGGCCGTGGCACTGCTCCCGCAGGACGGTCTCCATCCCGCCGCGGTCGGGCGGGTAGTACTTGCCGAGGTGCAGGTGACGCATGACGGCCCCCACCTTAGCCCGTGCCGGCGACGTTGACCACCGCGAAGGTCGGCCCGCCGGGCAGAAGAAGGCGGCCCTCCCGCGGGAGGGCCGCCTCGCGAGTCACCGGGGCAGCGGCGACTACATCATGTCCATGCCGCCCATGCCGCCGCCGGCCGGAGCGGCCTTCTCCTTCTCCGGCTCGTCGACGACGCAGGACTCGGTCGTCAGGACCATGGCGGCGATCGACGCGGCGTTCTGCAGCGCCGAGCGGGTCACCTTGACCGGGTCGATGACGCCGGCCTCGAACATGTCCTCGTACTCGAGCGTCGCGGCGTTGAAGCCGATGTTGACCCTCTTCTCGCTCCGCAGCCGGGCGACGACCAGCGAGCCCTCGTAGCCGGCGTTGGCGGCGATCATCCGCACCGGCTCCTCGACGGCCCGGGCCACGATGTCGCGGCCGACGGCCTCCTCGCCCTGCAGGTCGAGCTTGCGGATCGCTTCGGCCGTGCGCAGCAGGGCCACGCCGCCACCGGCGACGATCCCCTCCTCGACCGCAGCCCGGGTGGCCGACAGGGCGTCCTCGACGCGGTGCTTCTTCTCCTTCATCTCCACCTCGGTCATGGCGCCGACGCGGATGACGGCCACGCCGCCCGCGAGCTTGGCCAGCCGCTCCTGCAGCTTCTCGCGGTCGTAGTCGCTGGTCGTCTCCTCGATCTGGGTGCGGATCTGCTGGATCCGGGCCTTGACGTCGGCCGACTTGCCCTTGCCGCCCACGATCGTCGTGTTGTCCTTGTCGATCGTGATCTTGGTGCACTGGCCGAGATCGGAGGACGTCGTGTTCTCCAGCTTCAGGCCGGCCTCCTCGCTGACCACCTGGCCGCCGGTCAGGATGGCGATGTCCTGCAGTATGGCCTTGCGGCGGTCACCGAAGCCGGGCGCCTTGACGGCAGCCACCTGCAGGGTGCCGCGCAGCTTGTTGACGACCAGGGTGGCCAGGGCCTCGCCCTCGACGTCCTCGGCGATGATCAGCAGCGGGCGACCCATCTGGGCGACCTTCTCCAGGACCGGCAGCAGGTCCTTCATGCTGCTGATCTTCTTGTCGTGGATCAGGATGACCGGGTTGTCCAGCTCCACCTTCATCGTGTCGGGGTTGGTGATGAAGTAGGGGCTGAGGTAACCGCGGTCGAACTGCATCCCCTCGACGACCTCGAGCTCCATCTCGGTGCCCTTGGCATCCTCGACGGTGATGACGCCGTCCTTGCCGACCTTCTCCATGGCCTCGGCGATGATCTTGCCGATGGTGGGATCGTTGTTGGCCGAGATGGCAGCCACCGAGGCGATGGTCTCGCTGTCGCGGACGGTCTTGGCCTGCTTGCGCAGGGCCTCGACGGCGGCCTGGACGGCCTGCTCGATGCCGCGCTTCATGTACATCGGGTTGGCGCCGGCGGCCAGGTTCTTCATCCCCTCGTGGATCATGACCTGGGCCAGCAGGGTCGCCGTCGTCGTGCCGTCACCGGCCACGTCGTTGGTCTTGCTGGCGACCTCCTTGACCATCTGGGCACCGAGGTTCTCGAACGGATCGGACAGCTCGATCTCCTTGGCGATGGTCACGCCGTCGTTGGTCACGACGGGGGCACCGAACTTCTTCTCCAGGATCACGTTCCGGCCGCGGGGCCCGAGCGTGATCTTGACGGTATCGGCAAGGGTGTCGACACCCTTCTTGATCAGCGCACGCGCGTCGGCGTTGAACTTGATCAGCTTGGCCATGGTTCTCACTCCTTTGTGTCTACGTCGTCGTCGCGACGGGACGGTCCGCTACAGGATGGCGAGGATGTCGCCCTCGCGCAGGATCAGGTAGTCGTTGCCGTCGATCGTCACCTCGGTCCCCGAGTACTTCCCGTAGAGGACGATGTCGCCCTTCTTGACCTCGGGGGCGATGCGACTGCCGTCATCGGCCGTCCGGCCGGGACCGACGGCGATCACCTTGCCCTGCTGGGGCTTCTCCTTGGCTGTGTCCGGGATGATGATGCCGCCCTTCATCGTCTCGGCCTCCATCGGCTCGACGAGGACGCGGTCCGCCAGAGGCTTGATGCTCAGAGCCATCGCCATCTCCTCCTTTCACATCTTCTTCCGTGGGCCGCCGGGACGGCGACCCGTCACTTAGCACTCGCAAGGTCAGACTGCTAAACCGCGGTCAAGATAGATCGGTTCCCGGTGCAGGCAAGAAAAAAAACGCGACAACTGACAGAAGATGTCATGGCTGTCATATTGTCATTTTTCGCTCCGCGAACCATCAGTTGCACATCGTTCCCGGTGCTGTATCGTGGACGCTCGGGAACCATCGACCTCGCAACAGGAGGCCCTTGCCGTGCCCCCAACCCGATCCCATGGACCCGTCTCGCGCCGCGCCCGGGAGCGCCTGCACCTGTCCCCCGGGACCGTGGCCGACCTGACTGCCGGCGCGCCCGCCGCGACCGTCGGCGCCGCGGGAGAGATCGCCTCCCGCCTCCGCGACGAGGACGGCGCCGGTGCACCCACGGTCGAGCAGGTCCTCGGCCACGCCGTCTGGTGGCGGGCCGTCGACACGCTGCTGGAGCGTGTCGCGCCCGAGCTGGATCCGGACGCGCGGGCCGGGGTCGTCGACACCGTCTGCAGGCGCAACCGGGTCCTCGGCACCGCACCGGACAGGCTCCTCAATCCACCTGGTGGCCCCGGGGACCTGGCCGGGAAGCCGGGGGATCCGCTCCTGCCGGCAGCCCTGGCGTCCCGGCGGCCGGCACCGGATGCCGCCACCCTGGACGAGCTGCTCGCCGTCCCCCTGGGCGCCGGGGACGTCGTCGACCAGCTCCGCCTGCTGGCCGACCGCTGGCGCCCGTGGCTCGGTCCGCTGGGCGACCAGATCGCCACGTCCGCGGCACTGCTGCGGGAACGCCACCAGCCCCGCGACGGCGGACCGGGGCCGGCGCCGGTACCCGTCTTCGGCGACGGACCCGCCGGCGGCGGCGAGCCGCTCCCGGCCTTCAGTCCCGACGCCGACTGGATGCCGGCGGTCGTCCTGATCGCCAAGAACACGCTGGTCTGGCTGGAGCAGCTCTCGCGCCGCTGCGACAGGCCGATCCGGACGCTGGACGCGATCCCCGACGCCGTCCTTGACGAACTGGCCGGCTGGGGGGTGACCGGCCTCTGGCTGATCGGCGTCTGGCAGCGCAGCGCCGCCTCGGCGCGGATCAAGGAGCTGTGCGGGATGGGCGACCAGGGGGCCTCCGCCTACGCCGTGGCCGACTACCGGGTCGCCGACGAGCTGGGCGGCGAGCAGGCCCTGGCCGATCTCGCCCGCCGCGCCCGCGAGCGCGGCATCCGCCTGGCCGGCGACATGGTCCCCAACCACATGGGGATCGACAGCGCGTGGGTCCTGGAGCATCCCGACCGCTTCCTCTGGCTGCCGCAACCGCCGTTCCCCTCCTACCGCTACACGGGGCCCGACCTCTCCCCCGTCCCGTGGCTCTCGCTGCGGATCGAGGACCACTACTACGACCGCAGCGACGCCGCTGTCACGTTCCAGAGGATCGACCACCGCACGGGCGAGGTGCGCTACGTCTACCACGGCAACGACGGGACGAGCACCCCCTGGAACGACACGGCCCAGATCGACCTGCTCGATCCGGAGGCCCGCGAGGCGCTGATCGGGACGATCCTCGCGGTGGCCCGCCGCTTCCCCATCATCCGCTTCGACGCCGCCATGGTCCTGGTCCGCCGCCACGTGCAGCGTCTCTGGCACCCCCTGCCCGGGGAGCCGGGCGGGGTGCCCGGTCGCGGGGCGTTCCCCATGGGCCAGGCCGAGTTCGACGCCGCCCTGCCGCGGGAATTCTGGCGCGAGGTCGTCGACCGGATCGCGGCCGAGGCGCCCGGCACCCTGCTGCTGGCCGAGGCCTTCTGGCTGCTGGAGGACTACTTCGTCCGCCACCTCGGGATGCACCGGGTCTACAACAGCGCCTTCATGCACATGCTGCGCGACGAGGACAACGCCTCGCTGCGGCGGCTGCTGGAGAACGTCCTGGCCCACGACCCGCGGATCCTCGAGCGGTTCGTCAACTTCCTGACCAATCCCGACGAGGAGACCGCCGTCGCCCAGTTCGGCAAGGGGGACAAGTACTTCGGCGCCTGCGCCCTGCTGGCGACCCTGCCGGGGTTGCCGCTGCTGGGCCACGGCCAGTGCGAGGGGCTGGAGGAGAAGTACGGGATGGAGTTCCGCCGCCCCTGGCGGGACGAGCGGCCCGACACGGGGTTCCTGGCCTGGCACGAGCGGATGGTCTTCCCGCTGCTGCGCGAGAGGCGTCGCTACGCCGGCAGTGCCACGTTCGGCCTGCTGGCGGCCACGGCGCCGGACGGGACCGACGAGCCCGACGTCCTCGCCTACGTCGTCGGCGCGCCCCCGGCGCTGGTCGTCTTCAACAACACCGCGCGTGAACGCGCGGCGAGGCTGCGGGAGACGGTCCGGCAGCGGTGGCTCCGCGACGGCGAGCCGGGACCGCTCGCGAGGCGGTCGCTGGCGGAGCTGCTGGCAGCGCCCGCCGACGGTGAGGTGCGGCTGCGCGACAGCCGCAGTGGCTTCGCCGTCACCGTCACCGCCGAGACGCTGCGGCAGGAGGGTCTGACGCTCGCCCTCCCGCCGTACGGTTGCCACGTCTTCGACGAGATCGCCCCGG
>CAYTEO010000003.1:0-137336 GCA_964436825.1 uncultured Fibrobacteraceae bacterium
AGCCAGCGACCCGGGCAGCGACCACGCGCACGCTGGCGCGGGGGGGCGGTGCGTAGGGGGTGGGTGAGGGGGCGGGCCGGCGGGCGGCGCGGGCCGGGGCCGGGGGCGCGGGGGGCGGCCGGGGGGCGGGGGCCGTCGGCCGCCGCGGTGCCGTCGCGGGGACGTCCCGGCCCTGCGTCCCGCCGGCGTCGAGCGGCCGCGCCGACTCCTCCCGTTCCACCAGGGGCAGGTAGCGCTTGACCAGCATGTCGGCGATCCCGAACCGGCTGTCCCCGGCGACCTTCTTCGCCAGCTCCTCGTCCAGCATCTGGCGGTAGAGCTTCATCTCCCCGCCCCCGTCCATCAGGCCCGACTCGGGGACGGTCGCCCGCATGCTGTTGAGCATCTGCTGCAGGAAGAGCGACTCGAACTGGACGGCGGCGCGGCGCAGCCTCGCCTCGCGGCGCTGCGCCGGCTGCTTGCCGACCGTCGGTCCCGGTGTGCCCGCGACCCGCATCCCGCCTCCTACATGATGACCAGCTCTGCCTGCAGCGCCCCGGCCTGCTTCAGGGCCTGCAGGATGCCGATGATGTCCCGGGGCGTCGCCCCGACGTCGTTCAGCAGGTTGACGACGTCGGCGACGGTGCTCGTGGCCGGGACGTGGATGACCGAGGCCTGCTTCTCCTGGACGTCCGCGTTGACGCTGGGGGTGACGACCGTCCGCCCGCTCTCGTTGAAGGAGTTGGGCTGGGAGACGTCGTAGCGGGTCCGGATGACGACCTTCAGGTTCCCCTGGGCGACGGCCGCCTCGCGCAGCTCCACGCCCTCGCCGACGATGATCGTCCCGGTCCGCTCGTTGATGACGACCCGGGCCGCCTGGTCGCCGTCGGCGGTCAGCTGTCCCATCCGCGAGACGAACGCCACCGGATCGGCGACGAACGCCTCGGGCAGGCGGACGGTGACCCGCTGTGCGGACACGGCCCGCGCCGTGCCGCCGCCGAAGACCCGGTTGATGGCGTCGGCGATCCGCTGGGCCGTCGTGAAGTCGGGGTTGTGCAGCAGCCAGGTCAGCTCGCCCCCCGTGACGAAGTCACCGGGGACGGGACGGACGATCTTGGCCCCGCCGGGGATCCTGCCGACGGTGCTGTGGTTCTTGCGGATGGAGTTGTTGGCCCCGCCGGAGACGTTGAAGCCGCCGATGGAGACCGGTCCCTGGGCGACGGCGTAGACCTGTCCGTCGATCCCCTTCAGGGTGCTCATGACCAGCACGCCGCCCTCGAGGCTCTTGGCATCGCCCAGCGACGAGACGGTCACGTCGATCCGCGTCCCGTCGACGTCGCCCGGCGTCGCCTCGGCGGTCAGCAGGACGGCGGCGACGTTCTTCAGCTTGATGAGCGCCGGGTCGACGGTCACGTCCAGCCTCTCGAGCATGGCCGTCAGGGACTGGACCGTGTAGGCGGAGCTCTGCCCGTCGCCGGTCCCGTTGAGACCGACGACCAGTCCGTAGCCCAGCAGCGGCTGCCGGTCAGCGCCGGCCAGGCTGGCGATGTCCTTGATGCGCGAGGCGCCGGCCGGCCGCCAGGCCGCCAGCAGCAGGACCAGGGAGACGACCGCGAGCAGCAGGCCGCGTCCCCGTGTCGTCCGCATCAGCGTGGCGTCCATCGTCTCCTCCTAGAAGAGCCAGTTGACGAGCTTGGTGAACAGTCCCGGCTCGCTCGAGGCGTTGACCGGCCCGGTCCCGTTGTAGGCGATCCGGGCGTCGGCGATGTAGGTCGAGTAGATCGTGTTGTCGGGACGGATGTCCCGCGCCCGGCAGTAGCCGGAGATCTCGATGAGCTGCCGCTCGCCGTTGATGTCGACCATGCGGGTTCCCTCCAGCCGGAAGTCGCCGTTGTGCATGACCTCGGCGATGCGCACGGTGATCTCCGCCTTCAGGTTGCCGGCGCGCTCCGTCTTGCCGGTCCCGGTGTACTTGTTCTCGCTGTTCAGCCCCCAGCTGGTCAGCACGTCCAGGAAGCCCAGGCCGGGGCCGCCCTTGACCTCGGACTTGTTGTTGGCGTCGGTCTTGGCCGAGGCGTTGGCCGTGGCCTCCTCGACGATCAGGATCGTGATGATGTCCCCCACCTTGTGGGCCTTGTAGTTGCTGACCAGCGAGGCGCCCGACTCCAGGTCGATCAGCGGCTCGACGGCCCGCGCCGCCGCGGCCGCCGTCACCAGCGCCGCCAGGACCAGGACGATTCTCCCGCGCATCCTCATCACCTGCCCCAGGCCACCCGACCGGGTCCGGTGACCCGGCCCTTGATCAGGCGACCGTCGAGTTCGTTGCGGACATAGATCAACTGGTCGCGGACGCCGTCCTGGCGGGCGACGCCGCTGGTCGTGACGGCGACGGCGCCGCGCCGCAGGATCAGCTCGACCCGCTCTCCCTGGCGCACCAGCGGGGCCAGGGCGATGTCGCCGCGGCGCAGCGGCTGCCCGGCCGCCACGGGCCGGCGCACGACGACGCCGTCCAGGCCGCCGCGCCCCTGGACGATGTCGCGGTCGAGGACCGCGGCGTCCTCCCAGCTCCAGGCCAGCAGGTCGGGGGTCAGCAGCTGCCCCTTAGCCAGGTCCCGGACCGCGCGCGGCACCGGCACCGGCTGGTGGCAGACGACCGTCGCGGTGAAGACGTGTCGCCCCTCGGGCGACGCGACGGCAGCCCGGACCAGGTTCCGCCCCGGCTGCAGGCGGCGCGGCTCCACGAGCTCCAGACGCCAGCGGTCCCCCACCTGCAGCGACGGCGTCTCGGAGACCAGCTCCAGGCCGGCCGGCGGGGCGCCCGGTTCGCCGCGCGGCAGCCAGTCCGCCAGCGCGTCCAGCAGGGCCGCGGCGAGCGCGTCCCGGCCCACCCGCATCCCCCTGGCGACCACGGTACAGGTGGCCGCGCCCTGGCAGACGACATCCCCGGCCCGGTGGCTCAGGCTCAGCTCCCGCAGGACGCCCCGCCGGGTGACGACGAGCCTCCGCCCCGGCGCCAGCCCGGCAGCCAGGACCAGGTCCGCCACCGCCGGCGGCGGCGGGACGACGGTGACGTCGGCCAGGGTCACCCGGCCGGCCGGCACGACGACGCTGTCGGCCAGGGCCAGCACCCAGGCCCGTCCCGGCGTCGTCCAGCCCAGGACCGCCAGCGCGAGCGCCAGCAGCGCCGTCAGACCGTGCTGTCGCAGTGGCGTGCGCATCGCTACCTCTTGAGCGAGTTGACGACCTGCATCATCTCGTCGGCCATGGAGATCGTCTTGGCGTTCAGCTCGTAGGCCCGCTGGGCCGTGATCATCTTGACCAGCTCCTCGACCGTCTCGACGTTGCTCATCTCCAGGAACCCGGCGGCGATCTCCCCCAGCCCGTCCTGGCCGGCACCGCTGAGCAGCGGCTTGCCGCTGTTGGGCGACTCGAGGAAGACGTTCCCCCCGCGGCTGGTCAGTCCGCTGGGGTTGGCGAACTTGGCCAGCTCGATCCTGCCCACGTCCTGGACCGTCGCCGAGTCGCCGGCCAGCAGGACCGAGACGGTCCCGTCGCGGGCGATGTTGATCTCGGTGGCGTCCAGGGGGATCTGGATCGACGGCTCGAGCCGGTAGCCGGCCGAGGTGACGACGTTGCGCTCCGCGTCCAGCTTGAAGGAACCGTCCCGGGTGTAGCCGATGCTCCCGTCCGGAAGGCGGATCTGGAAGAAGCCGTCGCCCTCGATCATCAGGTCCAGGGGGTTGCCGGTCTGCTGGACGAGTCCCTGGGTGAACGAGCGGTCGGTGGCCACGAGCTTGACACCGTGGCCGATTTCGATCCGGGTCGGCGCGCTGTCGCCGCCGCCGCGGCCGGTGGGCACGATCGACTCGTAGAGCAGGTCCTGGAACTCGGCGTGGCTCTTCTTGTAGCCGGTCGTGTTGACGTTGGCCAGGTTGTTGGAGATCGTGTCGATGTTCGTCTGCTGCGCCTTCATCCCCGACGCGGCGCTCAACATCGCTCTCAGCATCGTTCACCGCCTTGTTACGCCTTGCGGCTCAGGTCGTTGACCGCTTTGCCCAGGATGCGGTCCGCGTTCTGCAGCACCTTGGATTCGAGCTGGAACGCCCGCTGGGCGGCGATCATCGCCACCATCGTCTCCACGGGATCGGCGTTGCTCTCCTCAAGCATGCCCTGTTCCACCTGGACCTCCTGCTCGGGCACGGGCCGGGCCGCCATCTTCTCCGGCCGGGACATCAGGGACCCTCCCATGTGCCGCAGCAGGCCCGGATCGTCGAAGGTGACGACGGCCAGGCGTCCCACCTGGGCACCGTCGACGGTGATCGTGCCGTCGGTGTCGATCCGGATCTCGCCGTCGGGCAGCTCGATGGGTCCCCCCGTGCCCAGGACGGGATCGCCCGCCTGGGTCACCAGTCGCCGCCGGGCGTCGATGGTGAAGTTCCCGTCGCGGGTGTAGTACTCCCGTCCGTCGCGCTGGATCTTGAAGAAGCCCTCGCCCCGCAGGGCGACGTGGGTCGGCTCGCCGGTCTGGCGCAGCGGCCCCTGGGTCATGTCGATGGGAGCGCGGACGTCGAGGATCAGGTCCCGCACCGTGCGGCCGGCCAGCCCCGTCGGGACCGGGGGCGTCGTTCCCGGGGACGCGCCCGGCTGCGTGTCCGGGGGCGTCCTCTCGACGACCTCGCTGAGGACCCGCTTGAAGCCCGTGGTGTTGACGTTGGCCAGGTTGTTGGCCAGGACGTTCACCTTGGTCAGCTGGATGTTCATGGCGGTCTCGGCGGACCGCAGCCCCTTGAGCATCGTTCACCTCCACGCTTGTTCGGGCGCGGAGAGCACGGCAAGGGACGTGCCACCGGCGCGAACGGCGACGGCTGCCGGTGGCCGGCCGGTAAGGCGCGTGCGGGAAGGTGTCTGGAGGAATCGAGCGGGGACGCGATGCGGGACGCGGGGGAACCGGGGACGGGCCGGAGCCGGCGGCGTGGTCACGCATCGACCACCGCCGGCCGGTCCTCGACCAGTCGACCGGTGCGCCGGAAGGCTCAGGAGGCGGCGGCCAGCAGGCTCGAGATGTGCTGCTGGAGATGCTCCAGGCCGTCGCTGTCGATGTGGGTGAAGAAGACGGCGATCTCGTAGTGCGCCGCCGTCTCGTTCTCCGTCTCGGGCAGGACCCGCACGACGATGCCCTCGCAGCTGGCGGTCACGGTCCGCCGCTGGCCGTCCTCGCCCTCGACGGGCAGCTCCAGGTCCATGTCCAGCTTCGTCATCGGCTCGATGTAGTGGTCCGACTTGAAGTAGATGCCCGAGGTACTGATGTTGAGGGTCTCCATCGTGGCCGGCACCTGCCGCCCGTCGGGCAACGGGACGTTGACCGAGAGGCGCAGGTTGGCCTCGACACGCTGGCCCTTGCGACGATCTTGCTGCTGGCTCGCCATCGTTCCGACTCCTTTGCGGCGATCACTCCGTCCTGGATGCGGGACACCCGACCCCGGTGCGAATTTCATACCAGAGTGGTCCCTCCACGTCAATGGAGAGACCGGAGCGTCCCGGCGGTGCCGGTCACGGTGTCGAGAGACGGGCGATGGGATGGCAAGGTACCGGCGACGGGACCGGCCGGCGCTCCAGGGCGCCGGCCGGTGGATTACTTCTTCTTGTGGCGGTTCTTGCGCAGACGCTTCTTGCGCTTGTGGGTCGCGATCTTCTTGCGCTTCCGCTTCCGTCCGTTGGGCATGGGTCAGTCCGCCTTTCCTGCGCCGGCGCGTCCACCGGCTATCCGGGGGATCACCCGCCGGTGATCCCGATCTTGTCCTCACGCGTAAGGGACGAGGAATATAACAGAATAGCGCAGGCGACACAAAAGAATGTTTCCCGCGCTTGCCGCGTGCCCCGCCGACCGGATCCGACAACGTCAGCGAGCGTCGTGGGTCGCCGGCACAATCACCTGCAGCGCAGGAAACATTTCTGCCGGCGACCCATCAAGAGGCGGGCCACGAGCCCGCCCCTCGTCGCGACATCCTCAACTCACTGTACCCTGGGAGGTTACGCTGTCGGACACCGTCGGCTGCGGCGCGGCGAGCCCCGCCGGGGCGTTGCGTTTTCCCCGCCGGGCCCTCCCTCACGGGGCATTTCGCCACCCTCGCGGACCCTATGCTCCCTCACCGGAAAGGGCGCGGAACAGGTCGGCGTGCCGGTCGGTGAACCGGCAATCGCGCCGGGCCATGACGATCGTGGCCGTCTCGATGGCCCGGTCCACCTGGAAACGGCGATGGCCACGGCCGTCGCCCCAGGTGAAGTTCGGCAGGGTGCTGCGCGGGAAACCGGCCGCGAAGACGTTGCTGGCGAACCCCACGGTCGTGCCCGTGTTGAAGGTCGTCCCGATGGCGCTCTTGGCGTGCTCGGCCATCATCAGGCCGACGAAGCGGTGTCCCGTCGCCACCGGCCCCAGGCCGTAGTTGACCTTGATCTCGCCGTAGTTGTTCTTCAGGTCGCTGCAGGTCGTGTCGGCACCCAGGTTGCACCAGCTGCCGATGACGGCGTGACCGATGAAGCCGGCGTGCTGCTTGTTGACCAGGGGGGCCAGCTGCGTCTCGGCGATCTCTCCCGCCAGTCGGCAGCAGGGACCGGCCGCCGTCTCGCCGCCGATGGCGGCGCCCGCCTTGACCCGTGTCCCTGCCCCCAGGTAGAGGGGGCCAGCCAGCACCACGTGGGGCTGGACCGTCACCCCGGCGTCCAGGATGACCGGGCCGTGCCGTGCGTCCAGGACGACCCCCGGTGCCAGCTCGACGTCCGGACCGAGCAGGATCCCCCCCTCTCCCCTGGCCCAGACGCCGTCGGGCAGGCCCGACCCGTCGCTCCTGCGCCACGGGCCGATCACCGACCAGTCCGGCAGCCGATCGGAGACGACACCGAACAGCCGCCGCTCCACGCGGCCCCCGTCCAGCAGGCGCGCGTCCGCCTCGATCTGCCCGGCCAGCCGCGGGACGACGTCCCAGAGATGGACCAGCGCGGTCGGCGCGCCGTCGGACGACGGCGCCACGGACGGCAACCGGGGCTGCCACGGTTCGGCCACGACGCCGTCGCGGGTCCAGGCCCCCGCCTCCGCCTGGCGTCGCTCCCAGTCCTGCCAGTCGTCCAGCAGACCGGGCAGATCCCGCGCCCCGCAGCGCAGGGCCAGCACACCGGCCTCGTCGCGGCGCAGCGCCGGTGCGGGATCGTCCAGCAGTGCCCGGATCTCGTCCGGCCGGCAGAGGACCCGCCCCGCGAGCAGCAGGACGCTCTCGACGGACCCCGCTTCCCGCCGGACGGCCTCGGTCCCGACGCGGAAACCCGCGGGGGCGGTCGCCTCCTGGAGCGGATGCAGCAGCGAGCGGGGCCAGAGGGCGGCGACGACGTCGTCGCGACCGGCCAGCAGCAACGCCAGCCTCTCGCGCGGTGTCAACAGGCCACAGGGGATCTCGTAGGTCGGGACGCTCCAGCTCAGCGGCCGCAGCCGCTGGGCCGTGTGATCCTCGAACAGGACGACCAATTGCATCGTTCCGGTCCCTTTCTGCATCGTCAGCGGCCATCCCGGGGCCGCAGCGTGGGCACTGTGTCTACGCTCCCCCAACAGGTTGCGCCGTTGGCCCGACGATTGCACGCAAAAAAATGTCAAGGCCTCCTGGCGGGGGCCGATTCTTGAGGTGTTCACGCGAGTGGTGTGTCCCGCGAGACGGGACGGGAACGTAGCGATGCAAGGGAGAGGAACCATGCGCAAGCTCAGTCTGATGATCCTGGTGGCCGTTCTGGTCGCGCTGCCGCTGGGGCAGGCCATCGCCCTGGATTCGCCCCAGGACGGCAAGGTCGACGTCTACGTGGCTCTGTCGGTGGTCGAGACCACGGAGCTGGACTTCGGTGCCGTCATCGACGCCGACGGAACGATCACCCTGGACACGAACGACGCCATCGTGTCCGATCCCAACGGCATCAGCCAGGGCGGGACGATCGCCAGCGGTGTCTACACGATCTCCGGTCAGCCGAGCACGGCCATCGACATCGACATCACCCCGGCCAACGCCAACGGCCTGAACCTGAGCAACTTCACGACGACCCTCGGCGCCGGCACCTTCCCGGTGACCGGTGTCCTGATCGACGGCACCGGCAACCTGGCCATGCCGCTGGGCGCCGACCTGACCGTCGTCAGCGGTACGGCCGCCCCTGGCGCCAACCAGCCGCTGAACTTCACGATCACCGTGACCTACAACTAGGGCTCTGTCCCTGGAATCGGGTTTCACCGGGCCGCGGTCCCTCGACCGCGGCCCTTCCCGTTCCACCTGCCCCACCCCCTCGTGCTGGCACGTCCCTTGCCGGTGGACGGGCGACCCGTCACCCGCAAGCGAGGGAAACATGTGGCAGCACGTGTCGCGACAACGAGTTGTTGATTCCCGGCCGCTGGTCGTCACCGCCTGGTGCGTCCTGTTGCTGCTCGGTCTCGTACCAGCAGCCGGTGCCCAGCTGGCCGTCAGCGAGGTCGTCGAGCTGAGTTTCGGCTCGGTCGTCGACATGGACGGGACGATCACCCTCGGCCTGGCCGACGCCATCGTCTCCGACGCCAACGCGATCCACATGGGTGGCAACGTGGCGACCGGTCAGTACGAGATCACCGGCGATCCCTTCGCGACGATCAGCATCACCTTCGCCGGGTCGACGGGCAACGGCCTGTCCATCTACCAGTTCGACACCGACCAGGGGACCCCTCCCCTGTCCGGCATCTCCCTCGACGCCGACGGGCGCCTCCTGCTGCGGATCGGCGCCACCCTGACCGTCGACGCCGCCCAGTGCACCCCCGGTCTGGGCCAGGCGCTCCCGTTCACCATCACCGTCAACTACGACTGACCCTGCCGATCCGCCAACGGCCCCGTGGCATGCCGGTTGCGATTCCCACCCCGGAACCGACCGACGGACAGCGGGATCGAGCACGATCCCGGCGGTTACTTGGCATCTGGGAGGAACTCTTATGGTATCGTCGCCATCACAGCGATCGTTGACCTTCCTGCTGTGGCTGGCTTTGGCCATCGCTGGTCACGTCCTGGACACCCGCGCCGCCGGCCTGACCCTGGCCCCCACGCGGATCCTGATGACGGGCAACCAGCGCGTGGCTTCCGTCCAGCTCGCCAACAAGGGCGACACGCCGCTGACGTACCGGATCTTCCTGCGGGACAAGCGGATGCTCGAGTCGGGCCGGATCGTCGACGCCGACGACGGACCGCGTCGCGGCGAGCGGTTCGCCGCCGAGCTGCTTCGCTACGCTCCCCGGCAGGTGGTCGTTCCGCCCCACGGCAGCCAGACCGTCAGGCTCATGCTGCGCAATCCCGGCGACGACCGCCTCTCCGAGGGCGAGTACCGCACCCACCTCGTGTTCCGGTCCCTGCCGCCGGCGCCGACCGGCGATGACGAGGGACACGTGCGGGCCCGGGCCATCATCGAGACGAGCATCCCGGTCATCATCCGCCGGGGCCACTTCGATGCCGCCATCTCCCTGACCGACGCCCGGCTGGACACGATCCCCGGGCGGGACGGCCGTCCCCGTCTCAACGTGACGCTCGAGCGCCAGGGCGAGCGGTCCGTCTACGGCGTCCTGACCGTGACCTGGGAGCACGACGGGGAGAGCAGCGAGATTGCCCGCATGGCCGGGCTGGCCGTCTACACCCCCACCCCGCGGCGCCGGATCGTCGTCCCCCTGCAGGTCGACTCGCTGTCGGAGCTGGTCACCGGAGACCTGATCATCACCTACCAGGAGACACCGGACGGCGGCGGCGACCTGTCGGCGCAGACGCGCCTGCGCCTGACAGGAGGGGCCGAGATCTGAGATGAGCCCACGGTCGCTGGCAACAGGGACGGGAAGCAGAGGGTCGGCACCGGGATCCCCGGTGATCGCCGCCCTCTGCCTCTGGTTGCTGACCGTGTTCCCGTGGCCGGGATCGCCGCTCCTCGCCGCGCCGCTGGACGAGGACCAGATGATGATCTGGGAGGTCCGCCTGGGCCGCGAGACCCTGACCGACGGGCTGATCGCCTACCTGGACGGCGACCACGTCATGCTGCCGCTGGGCGCGCTGGGCGACCTGCTGGGTTTCGCCCTCGAGACCGATCCCCGCCACGGCCGCGCCCGGGGCTGGTTCATCAGCGAGGACCGGACCTTCGACCTGGAGCTGGGGGCAGGGACGGTCCGTGCCGGGAGCTTCTCGGGCAGCATTCCCGCCGGCGCGGTGGCCGTCGCCGACGGCGAGGTCTACGTGCGCGACGATCTGCTGACGCGCTGGTTCCCCCTGGAGATCGAGGCCCGTCCGGCGCAGCTGCTCCTGGTCCTCCACGCCCGGGAAACGCTCCCGGTCCAGCTGCGCCGCGAGCGCGAGGACCGGCGGAAGCGGAGTCGCCGGCGCGACCGCCACGCTCCCGAGTTTCCCCTGGTCAAGGCCGACTACCAGCCGTTCACCTGGCCCCTGCTCGACCTGCACGCCGAGTACCGCGGCCGCGAGGGCCAGATGAAGCCCTGGATCAACCTCCAGGCCAGCGGAGACGTCGGGAAGCTGGGCGTTCGCGCCCACGTCTCCCACGACGACGGTTCCCGGTTGATCAGCACGGCCCGCCTCCGCGCGGGACGCCAGGACGCCGACGGCGGGTTGCTGGGTCCCCTGGACGCCACCCGCTTCGAGGGGGGCGACCTCTACGCGCCGAGCACGCCGTTGATCCTGCGGGGCAAGGTGGGGCGCGGCCTGTCGGTCACCAACGCCCCCCTGCACCGCCCCGAGCGCTTCGACACGACCGAGATCACGGGCGACGCCCCGCCCGGCTGGGAGGTGGAGCTCTACGCCAACGGCGCCCTGCTCGACTACACCACCGTGGGCCCCGACGGCCGCTATCTCTTCCGGGACGTGCCCCTCTCCTTCGGCCGCAACGTCCTGCGCACGGTCGTCTATGGTCCCCAGGGACAGACGCGTGAGCATCAGCGCACCATCGTCGTCGGGACGGAGATGATCCCCCGGCACACGCTCACCTACCGGGCGCTCGCCATCCAGGACGACCGGCTGCTGATCACCGGCGAGCGCTACCTCGCCGACACCCCCGACCGCGGCAAGTGGACCCGGCAGCTGGAGCTGGGATACGGCCTGTCGCGCCGTCTCTCCCTGCTGGGAGGCTGGACCAGGATGCCGGTCGCGGGGATCACCCACGACTACCGGAGCCTGGGCCTGGGCGCTGCGCTGGCGGGCACGCGCTGGCGCCTGCTGGGTGTCGACGACACCGACGGCGGCACGGCGCTCAGCCTGCTGGCCCAGGGCGACCTGGGCGGCCGCTCGGTGACCTTGGAGCAGCTCCTGTTCGACGACTTCCTGAGCGACGCCAACGACCCGGCCCGCCAGCGCACGAGCGAGACGAACCTGCGCGTGTCCGGCGCCTGGCACTGGCGCCGGAACGTCTCCTACGCCCTGAGCCTGCGGACGATCTCCTTCACCAACCGGGGGATCCGGCGGCAGGACCTGGCCTCCCTGCGGCTGGCCAGTTCCTGGCCGGGGCTCTCGCTGACCCAGCGCTGGGAATACTGGAACAACGTGTCGTCCCTGGGGAGCAACGCGCGTCTCTCCTGGAGCCAGCTGGCCAGCAGCCACGTCGGACCGCTGCTGTTGCGCGGCCGGTTGCGGACCCGTCTCTCCCCCGAGACCACCCTGGAGGCCCTCGGCCTGAGCGGCGACCTGAGGCCCGGGCGCAACCTGCACTGCTCGCTGCGCCTGGAACACAACTACCTGTCCGGCGAGACGACCTTCGGCGGCGCCATCAACCTGCTGCGCGACGGCTACGCCCTGACCCTCAACGGCCACACCACCAGCGACGGGGATCGCTACCTGGGGATCGCCCTGACGACCTCCCTGACCCAGATCCCCGAGACACGGCGCCTGCACGTGCAGCGCCGCCGCCTCTCGTCCCAGTACGGCGCCAGTGCCCGGGTCTTCCTGGACCGCAACGGCAACGGACGCTGGGACGGACACGACGATTCCCTGCCCGGCGTCGGGTTCCGGGGCAACGGCACCTGGACCGGCGTGGTCACCGACCAGCGGGGGGTGGCCTACCTGCCCAACCTGCCGGCGGACCGTCCGCAGGACATCGTCCTGGACGAATCGACCCTCCCGGACCCCTTCATGCGCCCCCTGCGCGACGGGTTGCGCGTCAGCGGCCACCCGGGCGCCCACGTGGAGCTGGAGTTCCCCGTCACCTATACCGGGGACGTGGAGGGCACGGTCTACCTGCTGGACAGGGGAGTCAAGAAGCCGCTGGGCGGGATCGAGCTGATCCTGACCGACCAGACCCGTCGCGAAGTCGGCCGCACCATCAGCGGCTACGACGGCTACTACCTCTTCCAGCACCTGCGACCGGGATGGTACGAGGTGAGCATCGATCCCGAGGCGCTGAAGAAGCGCGGCCTGCGACCGACGGCGCCGCTGGCGGTCATGATCCCGGCCGAGGGCGGGGTCAACAGCGGCGAGGACTTCGTCCTGCGGACCGCGGAGCCCCTCAGCGGCGTCCGCAGGGCGGGGCGCTGAACCGGCGACGCCGGCGCTTGCCGCCGCAAAAGGAAGGGGCCGCGATCGCTCGCGGCCCCTCGCGGTTCGTGGTGGAGCCAAGGGGGGTCGAACCCCTGACCTCATGACTGCCAGTCATGCGCTCTCCCAACTGAGCTATGGCCCCACGGCGGCGCATAATATGCGGCAACCCGCTGCCCGTGTCAAATGCAAAGCCCCCGCCCCGCCTTGACACCCCGTCGCGCGCTCACTATGATGCGCCCCCGGTTTCCGTGCCGGAGTGGTGGAATTGGTAGACGCGCTGGACTCAAAATCCAGTGTCCCCCGGGACGTGTGGGTTCGAGTCCCACCTCCGGCACCAGCATGCGACAGGGGGCGGCCATGGCCGCCCCCTGCTCCCATTCCCGCCACCGCCGCTACTTCTGTGCCATGTACGGGTAGCGGTAGTCGCGCGGGGGATCGAACGTCTCCTTGATCGTCCGCGGCGAGACCCAGCGCAGCAGGTTCAGGTACGAACCGGCCTTGTCGTTGGTCCCGGAGGCGCGACTGCCGCCGAACGGCTGCTGCCCGACGACGGCGCCGGTCGGCTTGTCGTTGATGTAGAAGTTGCCGGCCGCGCCCACCAGCTCGCGCCGGGCCAGCTCGATGGCCTGGCGGTCGTTGGCGAAGATCGAACCGGTCAACGCGTAGGCGGCCGTCCGGTCGCACAGGCGCAGGGTCTTGAGGTACTCCTTGTCCGGGTAGACGTAGACCGTCAGGACCGGTCCGAAGATCTCCTCGCGCATGGTCTCGTAGTCGGGCGTCTTGGCCTGGATGACCGTCGGCTCGATGAACCAGCCCTTGCTGTCGTCGCAGCCGCCGCCGCAGAGGATGCGGGCCTCCTTGCGGTTCTTCCGGGCCCGGTCGATGAAGCCCTCGATGCTCCGGAAGGCCGCCCGGTCGATGACCGCGCCCATGAAGTTGCGGAAGTCGGTGACGTCGCCCATGGTGATCGTGGCCACCTCGTCCAGCAGCCGCTGCTTGATCTGCTTCCAGAGGGACTCGGGGATGTAGGCGCGGCTGGCGGCCGAGCACTTCTGGCCCTGGTACTCGAAGGCGCCCCGGACCAGGGCCGCCACGACGGCGTCGACGTCGGCCGAGGCGTGGACGAAGACGAAGTCCTTGCCGCCGGTCTCCCCCACGATCCGCGGATAGCAGCCGTAGCTGTGGATGTTGGCGCCGACGGTGGCCCACATGTTCTGGAAGACGGCCGTGCTGCCGGTGAAATGGATCCCGGCCAGTTCGGGGTGGGTCAGCGCCGGGGTGCCGACCTGGCCGCCGCTGCCGGGAACCATGTTGATGACCCCGTCGGGCAGGCCGGCCTCGCGCAGGACCTGCATGATGAACCAGGCGGAGTAGACGGCGCTGGAGGCCGGCTTCCAGACGACGGTGTTGCCCATCAGGGCGGGAGCCGTCGGCAGGTTGCCGGCGATGGACGTGAAGTTGAACGGCGTGACGGCGAAGACGAACCCGTCCAGCGGCCGCTGCTCCATCATGTTCCACATGCCGGGCGCCGACTCGGGCTGCTCGCTCAGGATGTCGTAGTAGAAGGCGACGTTGAAGCGCCAGAAGTCGATCAGCTCGCAGGCGGAGTCGATCTCGGCCTGGAAGACCGTCTTGCTCTGGCCGAGCATCGTGGCGGCGTTGAGCACCGGGCGGTAGGGTCCCGCCAGCAGCTCGGCGGCGCGCAGGAAGATGGAGGCTCGTGCCTCCGGCGGCATGGCGGCCCACTCCTTGCGGGCCTTGCGGGCGGCGGCGACGGCGGCCTTGACCTCCTTGGCGCCGCCCTTGTGGTAGCGACCCAGGAGATGCCCGTGGTCGTGGGGCATCCGGCACTCGCCCATATCCCCGGTGCGGACGTCCTGGCCGCCGATGACCAGGGGAATCTCGATCTCCTGGCCGGCCAGCTCCTTCAGTGCGGCCTTGAGTGCCTTCTTCTCGGGTGAACCGGGCAGGTAACCCAGCACCGGCTCGTTGGTAGGCAGCGGTGGAACGGGCAGACTGTTGGACATGACTCTCCTCCCCGTGCTTGATCCCCGGTGGCGCCGGGGCGAACGCGTGCGATGCGCCGGTCGACGTCCCGACGGCTCGAAGATGATGCAAGCCGGCAACGCTGGCAACCCCGCGTTCTCCCTCCCGGCAAGGAGATGGTGCAACGCGGCATCGCTGCTGCTACCATGGAGCCGCTTCAACCGAGGAGAGAACGATGAAGGCGCATCCGGCCACCGACCTGCTGAACATCGAGGACCACATCCTGGACCTGCAACACCTCCACCCCAGCGCCAGCGGCGACTTCACCGGCCTGCTCGGCGACATCGCCTTCGCGGCCAAGATCATCGCCCGCGAGGTCTCCCGCGCCGGCCTGGTCGACATCCTGGGCAGCACCGGCGACACGAACGTCCAGGGCGAGACCGTCCAGAAGCTGGACGAGTACGCCAACGCCGCCATGCTGCGCTACGTGGGGCGCAAGGGGCAGCTCTGCCTGATGGCCTCCGAGGAGCTGGACGAACCGGTCGAGCCGGTCTCGCGCGGCGGGAGCGGCAAGTACGTCGTCGTCTTCGATCCCCTGGACGGGTCGAGCAACATCGACGCCAACGTCAGCATCGGGACGATCTTCGGGATCTACCGGCGGCGGTCGCCTGCCGGCGAGGCGGGGCTCGAGGACCTGCTGCAGCCGGCCCGGGACCTGGTGGCGGCCGGCTACGTCGTCTACGGCTCCTCGACGATGTTCGTCTACACGAGCGGCCACGGCGTCCACGGCTTCACCCTCGACCCGAGCATCGGCGAGTTCCTGCTCAGCCATCCGGACATCCGGATCCCCTTCGAGGCGAAGATCTACTCGGTCAACGAGGGGAACGAGCCGCACTGGTCGCCCGCCGTCCGGGAGGTGGTCCGTCGCCTCAAGTACGGCGACGGCCACGGCCAGGGCATGACCTCGCGCTACATCGGGTCGCTGGTCGCCGACTTCCACCGCAACCTTCTGTACGGAGGCGTCTTCCTCTACCCCCCCACGGAGAACCGTCCCGACGGGAAACTGCGCCTCCTCTACGAGGCGGCTCCCCTGGCGGCCATCGTCGAGCAGGCCGGCGGCTACGCCAGCGACGGCCGCGGCCCCATCCTGGACCGCACGCCGGACGACATCCACCAGCGGACGCCGCTGTACATCGGCAGTCGCGGGACGGTCCTGTGGATCGAGAAACAGCTCGGCGAGTCGGATACCGCCGGGATCTAGCCCCCCTACCGGTCGTCGGCCTGCAGGCCCTTGATCTCGAAGACCAGCGCCAGCGCCGTGTTGCGGCAACGGGGACGGTGGGTCGTGCCGGCAGGGATCTTGATCGCCTCGCCCTGCCGGACGGTGACGGTCGTCGAGTCGATCTCCATGTCGATCATCCCCTCCAGCAGGTAGATCAGCTCGTCCTTGTCGTGGCTGTGGCTGATGTAGTCCCCGCTGTAGCGCACGATGAAGACGTGGTAGTCGCCGTCGAGGTCGGTGATCTCCACGGGCCGGAACGGCTGGACGACGTCTCGGGCCATCTTCAGGATCTGGTACTTGGGCACGGCGGCTCCTCCGGGGGAAACGTTCAGTCGCCGGACGTCGTCCCGGCGGTGTCGGCCAAGGCCTGCCTGGCCAGGAGGGTCTGCTCGGCGTCGGGCCAGCGGCGTTCCAGCTCGTCCAGGTAACGGGCCGCCTCCTCCGCCTGGCCCAGGGCCCGGGCCGCCTGGACGGCCATCAGCAGGGCGTCGGGGCGCCGGTCCGAGGCGGGGTGCGCGTCCAGCAGCCGCTGCAGGTGCTCCAGGGCGGTCCGGTCGTCGCCGGCGGAATGGGCGATGTCGGCCAGCCAGTAGAGCGCGTCGTCGGCCAGCTCGGAGCGGCCGTAGCTGGCCAGGAAGTCCTGGAAGCCCTCGCGCGCCGTCTCCAGGTTGCCCCGGCTGCGGTCCAGCAGGGCCGCCCGGTAGATGGCTCGCCCCTCCTCCGGCAGGGTCACCAGGTCGCTGCCGACGACCGTGTCGGGCAACGCCTTGTACTCGCCCAGGGTCGGCACCCCTAGGCGGGTGGCCAGCATGTCGACGCGGGCCGAGATCGTCCGCATGAACTCGGCATTGTCGTCCAGCTTGTGGTCGATCTGCTCGAGACGACGCTCGATCCGGGCCAGCCGCTCCTGCAGGGCGGCCCGCTGCTGCAGGTCGCCACCGTCGTCGGCCTTGACGAAGGAGTAGAGACCGGCCAGGTCCTGCCGCATCTGCTGCTGGGTGCGGCGCAACTCGGCCAGGGTGCGGGCATTCTCCCCGATCCCTGTCTCGAGCCGATCGACGCGCGGCGCGCATCCCACCAGCAGGGGGATGCACGCCACGCAGAGGTATCGCCAGCGGATCGTCATGCCTCTCCCGTCACGGCAGGGAGAAATGGGCCCGGCGGTTCTGGGCCCAGGCCTGCTCGTCATGGCCGGGGGCGAACGGCTTCTCCTCGCCGTAGGAGGTGATCCTCAGCTGGGAGGCCGGCACGCCGATGGCCACCAGGTAGTCCCTGACGGCCTTGGCGCGCTTCTCGCCCAGGGCCAGGTTGTACTCGACGGTCCCCCGCTCGTCGCAGTGTCCCTCGATGAGGTAGGTGACCTCGGGGTGCTCCTTGATGATGCGGGCGTTCTCGCCCAGGGTCGCCATCGCCTCGTCGCTCAGGGAGTAGTCGTCGAAGGCGAAGAAGACGTCCCGGATGCCGTACTCCTGGGGCGCCAGCCGCTTGTAGTCGACCGACGGCGTCTCGGACTCGGCCGGCGTCTCTGGCTGCTCGGGTACGACCGGAGGCGGCGTCTCCTCTTCGGGCACGACGGTGGGATTCATGTTGGCCGGGACCTCCTTCTTGCCACCGCATCCGCTCAGCAGCAGCGCCAGGGCAGGCACCAGCAGCAGCAGGATCCACTTGCGATTCATGATGTCGGGCTCCTTTCGGGTTGAACGCTGCCCTGTCGTTCCGACGCGCGGTCCGGTCAGGGCGACCAGTCTGGAGTAGTATCCTCTTGCTCTCCGAACGTCAACTGTCGACTCGTCCCGTCCAGGACGTCCATGACGTACAGCTTGAACACCCCGCTGCGGTCGGAGGCGAAGACGATGTGCCGGCCGTCGGGTGCCCAGCGCGGGTTCTCGCAGTTGCGCCAGCGCCCGTCGGTCAGCAGGCGCCGGTCGGTGCCGTCGGCCTGGATCAGGACCAGGCGGGTGATGTTCCCCTTGCGACTGGCATAGACGATCCGGTCGCCGCCGGGGGACCAGGCGCCGGAATCGTTGTAGCTGCCCTCGAAGGTCAGCCGGCGCCGGCCGCCTCCCTCCGCATCCATGATATATAGCTGGGGGGAGCCGGTCCTGTCACTGGTAAAAACGATGTCCCAGCCGTTGGGCGACCAGTCCGGCGAGACCTCGATCGACGGCGCGAACGTCAGGCGCCTGATGATCCTGCCGGTCAGGTCCAGGCGGTAGATCTCGTGCTGGCCGTCCTTGGAGAGCGAGGCGATCAGCTCCTCCCCCCCGGGATGCCAGTGGGGCGCCAGGTTCGAGCCCACGGTCTCGTTGACCAGGCGGACCCGGCCGGTGGCCGTCTCCAGGAGGTAGATCCCCTGCTGGCCGTCCCGGTAGGACATGAAGGCGATCCGCTTCCCGTCCGGCGACCAGCTCGGGAAGAGGTTCAGGGTCCGGTTCGCCGTCAGCCGCAGGAGGTTCTCGCCGTCGTAGTCGACGACGTAGAGATCGCGCCGGTCGCCGCTGCCGCGGGTGAAGACGATCCGCGTGAGGCAGATCCCCGGTTCCAGGGTCAGGAACCGGACGACCTCGTTGACGAAGTGGTGGGCCGAGTAGCGGAGCCGGTCGCGGGTCGGGCGGTAGCGCTTGCCCAGCAGGAGCTGCCGGCCGGGATAGGCGACGAGGTTCAGGACCAGCTGCGGAGCCGCCTCGTCGGGCGTGACGGCCGTGCCGGCCGGGCGGCCCTGGAGACTCCCCTCGATGGCGTAGCTCACCTGGACGCTGTCACCCAGCTCCTCGGCGGCCCGGGCGCGGAACAGGCCGCTGTAGTCCAGGTCCACCCTGATGACCGACTCGACGAGCCAGGCGTCCCGCTGGGCCGGCTCGCCGCCGGAGGTGACCTCCAGCGGCTCGACGAGGATGTCGATCCTCTGCAGGGCCCGCTTCGTGGCCCCGAGGACGACCTCCGGGTCGCTCGCCGCCGCCGGCCCGGGGCCGGACAGCGATGCCAGCGCCTGGAGCGTCACGAGCAGCGCGAGGATGGCGTGTCGTCGCTTGCACATGGGTCAGATTCCTGCCTCGAGGGTGAAGACGAAGGTGACTCCCAGCGAACCGCGCGCCATGCCGGCCGGCAGCGGCTGGAGCCGGCCCACGGCGCGGACGGCCCGCAACGCCTCGCGGTCCAGCAGCGGCACGCCCGAGGAGCGGACGACCTGCTCGCGGGTGATCCTGCCGTCCTGCTCCACGTGGAAGTGGACGACGCAGACCCGCTGCGACTGCTGCCGGAAACCGATCCGCTGGGGCTGCCACTGGCGGCTGATCGCCCCCTCCAGCAGCGCCAGGTAGTACCGGTAACGGGCCGGCACCTGCGTGTCGGTCCCCGCCACGGAGGTCCGCTCGGGCAGCTCCGGCTGCCGCGGCTCCGCGGGGGTCGTGTCCGCCTCCGCGGTCTGCGGCTCCGGCCGCCGCGGCGGCCGCTCGGGTGCCGGCTCGGGCCGGGGGCGTTCCTCCCGGGGCCGCGGCGTCGGGCGCTCCGGCTCCGGCACGGGAACGGGTTCCGCTTCGTGTGCGGGCTCCGGCTCCGGCTGCTGCGGCTCGGGCTGCTCCGGCTCGGGCTGCTCCGGCTGCCGGACCGGCGGCGGGGTCTGCTGCTGGATGGAGGTCGTGATCCGGACCCTGATGGGACCGGGCATCTGCAGCCTGGTCGTCGAGACCCGTGACCCGACGGTCACCCACAGGATCAGGGCCACCAGGTGCAGTCCCACCGAGAGGACCAGGGCCGACCGCACGACCGCCTACCTCTCTTCCGTCGTCGCGGGGAGGCGATCCACCAGTTCCTGGTCCGCGACCAGGTTCAGGTTGGCGAACCCGAGCCGCTCGATCGCGGCCATCACCTGCAGGGCGAAGCCGTAGGGGATGTCCTGGTCGGCCCGCAAGTAGACCGGCACGGTGTCCCGACCCGCGACGTAGGGCGCCAGCCGCTGCTCCAGATCGGCCATCCCGATCGGTTCCTCCCCGAAAAAGAGCTTCCGGTCCGCCGTCACCGTGATGACGGGCCCCTCCTGCACGACGATCTTGCGCGTCTCGGCGGCGGGCAGGTTCACCTCCACGCCGCCCTGGATGTACGGTGCCGTCAGCATGAAGATGATCAGCAGGCACATCGTCACGTCCACCAGGGACGTGATGTTGATCTCCGACAGGGTCCGGTATCCGGTGCGCCCCCTCATGGGATCCTCTCCCCGGGATGGATGTCGGGGCGACGGCTCCGGGGCAAGCGGTCGCCGTTGGTTCCGCTGCCGGCGGCGCGCTCCTCCAGCAGGGTCCGCAGCCGGTCCATCTCGTTGGCCACCAGGTCGATCTTGCGCACGAAGAGGTTGTAGAAGACGACCGCGGGAATGGCCGCCGACAGCCCGGCGATCGTCGTGATCAGCGCCTCGGCGATCCCGGGCGCGACGACCGCGAGGTTGGCGCTGCGCAGCGCCTGCATGTCCCAGAAGGCCTGCATGATCCCCCAGACGGTCCCCATCAGCCCCAGGAACGGCGCGATCGTCACCGTCGTCGAGAGGATGATCAGGTAGCGCTCCAGGTTCTCCACCTCGAGCCAGGTGATCCGCTCGCAGGCGCGGCGGATGGCCAGAGGCGAGTCCTCCGGTGCCGCCTCGAGCCAGAGGGCGGCCAGGGGACTGTCCGGATGCTCCTGGCACCAGGTGGTCAGGGCGTCGGCCCGTTCCGTCTCCAGCCAGTCGCGGGCGGCCCGCCAGAAGGCGACGTGACGGTTGCGGATCTGCGCCAGGGTGCGCCCCTTGTCGATCATCACGGCCCAGGAGAGGATGGACAGGACCAGCAGGATCAGCAGGATGATCTTTCCGAAGAGGGTCGTATCGTGCAGCAGGCCGAGCAGATCCCCGGCGGTCATGGCGGCCGGAACCAGCACCAGGTGGGACATCGTCAGCTCCTTCTCGCAGCGGCCACGGGCGCCGGTCCTCGCCGGCGGCACAAGCGGACCTTCAATCTAGCACGCGGCCCGGTTCCATCAAGCAGTCACCGGTCTACGCTTCCGGGCACGGTCGGTTCCCGGTACCGGTCAGGCATCGGGCTCCCAGGCCGCAGGCTCCTCCACGCGCGCGATGACCGTGTCGACGGCGACGGGGAGCTTCTCCGGGTGGTCGAGGGTGTAGTGGAGGCCCCGGCTCTCGCGGCGCGACATGGCGCAGAGGGTGATCAGCTCCCCCAGCAGGGCGATGTTGCGCAGCTCGATCAGGTCGGCGTCCGGACGGCAGCGGCGGTAGGTCCCCTCGACCGTCTCCCGGATGGCGCGCACCCGCTGCAGGGCGATCCGGAGGCGGCTGTGCTGCCTGACGATCCCGACGTAGTCCCACATGACCCGGCGGACGATGTCCCAGTCGTGCTCCAGGACGATGACCTCCGGCGCCGCGTCGGTACGATCCCGGAACGGGTCCGGCGGCACGACCCCGCCTCCCCCGGAGACGCAGCGGGGTGCCGCGGCCGAGATCGTCGCGGCGACCTCGGCCAGGTAGAGGGCCTCCAGCAGCGAGTTGCTGGCCAGCCGGTTGGCGCCGTGGACGCCGCTGCAGGCCGTCTCGCCGATGACCAGCAGGCCGGGCAGCGAGGAGGCGGCCCCGTCGTCGACCAGGACCCCGCCGCACATGTAGTGGGCCGCCGGGACGACCGGTACCGGCTCGCCGGCCATGTCGATCCCGAACTCGGCGCACTTGGCGTAGAGGTTGGGGAAGCGCTTCTTGACGAACTCCCGGCCCAGGTGCCGCAGGTCGAGGTAGACGCATGGGTCGCCGGTCTCCTTCATGTGGCGATCGATGGCCCGGGCCACGATGTCCCGGGGCGCCAGCTCCTGTCCCGGCACGTCCTCCATGAAGCGCCGCCCGCGGGCGTCGATGAGCATCGCCCCCTCCCCCCGGACCGCCTCGGAGATGAGGAAGTTCTTGGCGTCGGGGTGGTAGAGGCAGGTGGGATGGAACTGGACGAACTCCAGGTTCGCCAGCCGGGCGCCGGCCCGGTAGGCCATGGCCAGCCCGTCTCCGGTGGCGATGTCGGGATTGGAGGTGTAGGCGTAGACCTTGCCGCAGCCGCCGGTGGCCAGGACGACCAGGTCGCCCAGGGCGACCCACCTCCGGCCGCTGATCCGGTCCAGGATCCGGCAGCCGACGATCCGCCGGGGGTGATCGACCAGGCCGCACTCGCGGCCCGCGACCAGGTCGATGGCCAGCTGGTTCTCCAGCAGCGTGATCCGGGGATCGTCGCGGCAGGCCTGCAGCAGGTGCTGCTCCACCTCCCGCCCCGTCAGGTCGCGGGCGTGGACGATCCGGTTGCGGGAGTGGCCGCCCTCGCGTCCCAGCGACAGGGGGGCGTCGGGACGCTCCTCCTGGCGCGTGAAGGCGACGCCGTAGTCCAGCAGCCGGTCGATCAGCCGGGGAGCCGACTCGACGATCCGGCGCACGACCTCCTCGCGGCAGAGACCGTCGCCGGCCTTGAGGGTGTCCCGGACGTGGAGCTCGAATTCGTCCAGGGGCGACAGGACAGCGGCGATCCCCCCCTGGGCGTAGTTGGTGTTGCTCTCGAAGGACTCCTTCTTGGTGACGACGAGGACCTCGCCGTGTGCCGCCGCCAGCAGGGCGTACTGCAGGCCGGCGATTCCCGATCCGATGACCAGGAAGCGGGTCCTGCGGACAGTCTGATCGTTCATCGCGTTCCACTCCGTGCCAGGGACAGGATCTCCGTCGCGGGACCGGCGCCGTCCACCCAGGTCACCTCGAGATCGATGACGCCGGGGGGCTCCTGCAGCTCCCAGAGCGGCAGCAGCTTGACGGCGTCCTTGGTCGTCGTCAGCCAGTGCTCGATGCCGTGACGGCGCGACACCGCCGCCAGCCGGCGCAGGTGGCTTGCGCCGTAGCGGACGTGGTCGTCGCACCAGACCGCCGCCCGCGGCGGCCGGCCGGTCAGCTGCCGGCACGCCGCCAGCAGCCGCTCGGGACGGGCGATGCCGGCGATGATACCGTACGGCTCCCCGGGCGGCGGCGCCACACCGGGAACCAGGAAGGTGCGGGTCCGGAAACCGTGGACCGGGACGGGAGCGGCTGCCGCTGGCGGTGCCTGTCCCGGTGCCAGGGGCAGCAGCCAGGCCGTGGCCCTGGCGGCGGCCGCGGCCGTCTCCCGGTAGGGGCCCCACGGCAGGGGCAGGCCGGTCCCGGGCCGCAACCGGCCGTCCGCGACCTCCCAGCGGTCCAGCAGGAGCAGGTCCAGGTGACGGGGAACGGCCGCCTGGAAACCGTCCTCCACCAGGACGACCCCCCCGGGGCAGTCGTCGCCGGCGAGACGCAGGGCCGCCGTGCGGTCGCGTCCCTGGACGACCGGGACCCCGGGCAGCACTCCGGCCATCATGCGCGCCTCGTCGCCGCAGCGGGGATCGTCGGGATCGACACGCAGCGGCCCCGGGTGGGAGGCGCCGTGGCCGCGGGTGACGATCGCCACCGGGAGCCCGTCGGCCCGCAGCCGGCGGGCCAGGGCGATCGTCACCGGCGTCTTGCCGGTCCCGCCGACGGCCAGGTTGCCCACCGAGACGATCAGCGGCCCCGGCGGCGCGGTCCCGCGGTCCGCCAGCCGCCGCGCCTGGATGCGCCGCCGCAGCGGTTCGGTCACCCCCAGCGCCGGTCGCAGCCACGGCGGCGGCGACTCCTCCCAGCGCTCCCAGCACCGCTGGACGAACCGGACGGCGCGGCCGCGCAGATCGACGACGACCGTCTCCCCGCTCATGGCCTCACCCCTCCCAGGAGCGCCGCGGCCAGATCCCGGGACCAGCGGGGGTCGCCGCCGCCGGGACCGCGCGGCGGGGCCAGGGTCGGCAGTTCCTCGACGACGATCCGGCTGCCAGGCCACGGCACGACCGTCCGGTCCCAGTTGCGCAACGACGTGTGCCGTCCGGGCGTCACGCGCAGCGGCACGATGGGACAACCCGCCAGCCGGGCCAGGATCAGCACGCCCTCGTGCACCGTCCCGAACGGACCGCGGGGACCGTCGACGGCGATCCCGACGCTGCGTCCCCGGCGCAGTTCCCGCAACAGCCGGCGCAGGGCCTGGCCGCCCGCCTTGCCCGTCGATCCCCTGACGAACCCGAAGCGGGGCCCCAGGCAGCGGACCAGCAGGTCGCCGTCCCGGCTGTTGCTGACCAGCAGGACCGGCCGCACCGGCGCGACGTAGAGGATGGCCGGCAGGATGTCGCGGTGCAGGCAGGCGTAGACGACCGGCCCGTCCCGGCGGCGCGGCCGGTCGGGAACGACACGGACCGCGGCCGCCCAGAGCCGCCAGCAGGCGGCGGCGGCTCCCCACCACCAGCGGTCAGCCATCGCCGCGCTCCCTCCGCACCCGCGCCAGGGTCTCCAGGACGGCGGCGGCTGCCCGCGCCCAGAACTCCTCCCCGCCCAGCCGCCGCCGCAGGCGCGCCACGTCCTCGGCCCAGCGCCGCCGGCGCACCGCGTCGCCGGCCCAGAGGTCCAGGTCTGCCGCCAGCCGCTGCGGGGTCGCCGCGCCCTGGATCCGCTCGGGGACGGCGCGCCGCTCCAGGACGAGGTTGGCCAGGGCGATGAACCGCGTCCTGACCAGCAGACGCGCCAGCCGGTAGTTGACCCGGCCGGTCCGGTAGACGACGACGTGGGGAACGGCGGCCAGGGCCGCCTCCAGCGATGCCGTGCCGCTGCAGACGACGGCCAGGTCCAGGTCCGGCAGCAGCTCGGGCAGCGGCAGCGTCGTCGTCTCCACACCGCAGCGCCGGGCGCCCGGGGTGACGATCCCGGCGGTCCTGGGGGTGACGCTGGCCAGGAAGGCGACGCGGCGCGACGGCCAGCCCTCCCGCAGCAGCTGGACGAGCCGCTCCAGGACGGGCCAGAGGGCCGCCGCCTCCTGGCGACGGCTTCCCGGCAGCAGGCCGATCCGCAACGGCGCCGCCGGGTCGCGCAGCCGCCGTTCCCGGGCCGCGGCGGCGACGGCGATCTTGGCGGCGGGATACTCCCCCACCAGGGGATGGCCCAGGTGCCGGACCGGCAGGCCGTGGCGGCCGAAGAAGTCGGGCTCGAACGGCAGGATCGTCCCCAGGCAGTCGACGGACCGGCGCAGGCGGCCCAGCCGCCAGCTGCCCCACGCCCACAGCTGGGGAGCGATCAGCCAGCAGACGGGGATCCCGAGCCTGCGGGCGTGGCCGGCCAGGGCGAGGTTGAACCCGGGGAAGTCGACCGGCAGGAAGAGGTCGACGCCGCCCCGTGCCAGGTGGCGACGGAGACGGCGGCGGGCGGCGAGGATCGACCCGGCCGCGCCGAGCAGGTCGGTGAACCCCATCAACGCCAGGGCGTCGGCCGGCTGGACGATCTCCACGCCCGCGGCAGCCAGGGCCTCTCCCCCGAGGGCGGAGAACCGCAGGCCCGGGGCACGGCGGCGCAGCTCGGCGACGAGACGGGCGCCATAGCGCTCGCCGCTGGCATCACCGCACGACAGGAAGACGTGGGCGCGCAGGGCATCCGGGCTGGGCATGACGGCGTCGCCTCCCGGGATGGGGCAGCGGTGCCGGGCTAGCGGACGATCCCGCGCTCGGAGCGCCTGATGAAGGCCATCAGCTCCTCGATGTGGGGATCGAGACGGCACTCCAGGGCGATCAGCTCCAGCGCCTGGGTGACGTTGTTCCCGCTGCGGTAGAGGATCCGGTAGGCCAGCTTCAGGTTCTGCAGGGTGGCCTCGTCGAAACCGCGCCGCTTCAGGCCGACACTGTTCAGGCCGGCCACCTCGACGGGGTTGCCGGCGACGCGGATGAACGGCGGCACGTCCTGGGCCAGCCGGCTGCCGCCGCCGATGAAGGCGTGGGCGCCGATGCGGACGAACTGGTGGACCGGCGTCATCCCGCCGATGATGGCCCACTCGCCCACCTCGATGTGACCGGCCAGGTTGACGGCATTGGCCAGGATGACGTGGTCGTGGAGCTGGCAGTTGTGGGCCACGTGGACGTAGGCCATCAGCAGGCAACCGTTGCCGATCCGGGTCTTCTCCCCCTCGCCGGTGGCCAGGTGGACCGTCACGTACTCGCGGATGATGTTGTCGTCGCCGATCTCGACGTGACTCGTCTCCCCGGCGTACTTCAGGTCCTGGGGAACCGTCCCGATGACGGCGCCGTGGAAGATCTTGTTGTTGCGACCGATGCGGGTGTTCCCCTCGATGAGCACCGAGGAACCGATCTCGCACTCGGGGCCGATCTCCACGTCGGGGCCGATGACCGTGTAGGGGCCGACCTTGACGTTGTAGCCGAGGCGGGCTTCCGGGTGTACCACCGCCGTGGGGTGGATCTCCGGCTTGCGTACCGGGTGGATCCCCGGCATCGACTTGAACTGTGCTGCGGCCAAGTCCATCCTCCTGGTGGTCAACGATCGACGATCGTCGACATCAGATCCGCCTCGGCGACCCGCTCACCGTCCACGGTGGCGACGCCGTGCATCTTGCAGATCGGGCCCCGCAGCTTCACCAGTTCCAGCTCGAACCGGATCTGGTCGCCGGGGGTGACCGGCCTGCGGAATCTTGCGCCATCGATCCCGCTGAAGTAAACCAGTTTCGTCTCCGGGTGCTCGACGCTGCTCATCAGCAGGACGCCTCCCACCTGGGCCATCGCCTCGGTGATCAGCACCGCCGGCATGATCGGGTGCCCCGGGAAGTGCCCCTGGAAGAACGGCTCGTTGACCGAGACGTTCTTGATGCCGACGACCCGCTTGCCGCTCTCCAGTTCCAGGATCCGGTCCACCAGCAGGAACGGGTAGCGGTGGGGCATGACCTTCATGATCGAGGCGATGTCCCAGTAGCGCGGCTCCCGGGGAGGGTAGATCCGTGTCCCGCCCCGCATCCGGCGCGACAGCATCCGGACCAGCGCGATGTTCGCCACGTGCCCGCTGCGCACCGCCTGGACGTGCCCCTGCAGCGGCATCCCCAGCAGGGCCAGGTCCCCGATCAGGTCCAGGATCTTGTGGCGGACGAACTCGTCGGGGAAGTGCAGCGGACCCTCGTTGAGCAGCTTCCCGTCGGCGACGACCAGGGCGTTCTCCAGGGTCCCGCCGCGGGCCAGGCCCTGCCGCTGCAGCAGCTCGACGTCCTCCTGGAGGGCGAAGGTCCTGGCCGGCGCGATCTCGCGGGCGTAGGTCTGGGGATCGATGGCGAAGCTGGCCTCCTGGACCCCGATCAACGGATCGTCGTATTCGATGCGGAAGGTGATCCGGAAGGCCGGATCGGGCTCCACGCGCAGTGTCGTCTCCCCGCGGGTCAGGCCGATGGGGACATCGACCCGGAAGTAGGGCGCCGGCAGTCCCTGGTCGACGATCCCGACGGCCTGCAGTTGCCGGACGATCCCGGCCGTGCCGCCGTTCTCCGCCTCGGGGGGCTCGGTTCCCTCCAGGTCGAGCCAGCAGTTGGTCACCCCGCAGCCGGACAGGGCGGACAGGATGTGCTCGACCGTCAGGATCCGGACACCGTCCCGGGCCAGCAGCGTGTTGCGGAACCCGTCGATGCCGTCAGGCACGAACTCGTCGCGGGCCGGGATCTCCACCCGGCGGTCACCGTCGGCGACACGAAACACCAGCCCCGTGTTGATGGGCGCCGGACGCAGGACCAGCCTGGCCTCGCGGCCCGTGTGCAGACCCTTGCCGGTCAGCGCCACCTCGGCGGCGATCGTCTTCTGCAGGTACAGCACGTCTCTAGCGCTCCCGTTTCCGCTGTTGCTCGTCGGCCAGCCGCCGTTCCAGTTCCTCCAGGCGCCGTGCCAGCTCGGGCAGACGCTGCGCCAGCGCGGGCAGGCGCTGGACCAGGGCCACCTGCCGGAACGCGCGCCGGAACTCCACGGCCGGGTAGCCGAAGACCGTCTGGCCCGGCGGGACGTCGCGCGTGATGCCCGACTGGGCGGCCACCCGGGCCCCCTCGCCCACGGTCAGGTGATCGGCGATGCCGACCTGTCCGCCCAGGGTGACCCGGTCCTCCAGGACACAGCTGCCGGAGATCCCGCTCTGGGCACTGATGGCACACCAGTTCCCGATCCGGACGTTGTGCCCCACCTGGACCAGGTTGTCGATCTTGCTGCCCCGCCCGATCCGGGTCACGCCGGTCGTGGCGCGGTCGATGCAGGCGTTGGCCCCCACCTCGACGTCGTCCTCCAGGACGACGATCCCGATCTGGGGGATCTTGTACAGGCCGTCGGGACCGGGCACGTACCCGAAACCGTCGCTGCCGATCACGGCCCCCGCCTGCAGGACGACGCGGTCGCCCAGACGGCAGCGCTCGCGGACGACCGCCCCGGCGTGCAGCAGGCAGTCCCGGCCGATGACGGCATCGGCCTCCACGACGACCCGGGGACCCAGCCGGGTCCCGGCGCCGATCCGCGCGCCCGGACCGATGACGCAACCGGGCGCGACGGCCACGCCCTCGGCCAGCTCCGCCTCCGGCGCGACCACGGCCGAGGGGTGGATGCCGGCCGGGAAGACCCGCTCCAGCGGCGGCGCGAAGCGCTCCAGGACGCGCGCGAAAACCAGCCTCGGCTGCTCGGCCCGGATGACCGGCCGCGGGCAGGCCACTCCCGGGCGGGCGATGACGGCTCCCGCCGTCGTGTCGGCGAGGCGCCGCTCCAGGGCAGGGGTGTCGACGAACGTGATCGTCCCGGGACCGGCGTCGGAGAATCCCGCCGCCGCATCGATCTCGGGATCCTCCTCCCCCTCCCAGGGCAGCTCCAGCCAGTCGGCCAGCTCGCTCAGTCGCACGCCCGCACCGCTCCTTCGTTTCAGCAGAGCCCCCCGCGCTGTGCCTTCGGCGGGGGGCTTCCCTACCCGGACAAGGTGACGCAAACCTGTTCCCGTGTCAACAGGGGAGGATCGCGCTACCTGCCGGTGTCCTCCTTGCCCTTCCCCTTGACCAGGGCCTCGAGGATCTTGTCGGTCAGATCGATGTCGGGATCGATGTAGACCGTCGTCATCGAGGAGGCATCGACGATCAGCCCGAACCCCTCCTCCTTGCCGATCCGTTCCGCGATCAGCTTCACCTGGTCGATGATCGGCTGGATACGGGTCTTGAACTCGTTCTCGGCCTTGGTGTCCGCCTGCTGGCGCAGGTCGAAGTACTCGGTCTTGAGCCTGTCCAGCTCCTCGGTCTTGGTCCGCAGGGCGTCCTCGCCCAGCAGCATCCGCTGGCTGTCCA
Source organism: uncultured Fibrobacteraceae bacterium (assembly GCA_964436825.1). Taxonomy (GTDB): domain Bacteria; phylum Krumholzibacteriota; class Krumholzibacteriia; order LZORAL124-64-63; family LZORAL124-64-63; genus CAYTEO01. The sequence continues at coordinate 29,022 of CAYTEO010000003.1, forward strand.
GCTCCTCCATCTTGAGCTGGATCTCCTTCTCCTTCTCGGCGATCTGCTGCTGGAGGTCCTGGACGAACTTCTGGTACTGCTCCTGGGCGTCCCGGGCGGCCCCGTACTCCTGGACGATCCGCTGGGAATCGATGACGCCGATGGGCTTGATGTCGCCGGCGCCGGCGCTCCCGGCGCCCAGCAGCAGCACGACCGGCAGCACGGCCAGCAGCGGGCGCAGTGTCTTGTGAACGGACATGGCTCTCTCCTCGTTCTCTGGGGATCGGCCGGCGCACCGGCGGCCCGACGACTAGAAGAACGTGCCGAAGTTGAAGTGCGACTCCCAGCGGGGGCCGCCCACGCGATCGAAACCGTAACCGTAGTCGAAGCCGATGGTCCCCATCATGGGAACCTCGACGCGGATGCCGAAGCCGGCGCCCTTGCGCAGGTTCGTGAAATCGGCGGCGGAGAAGCTGTTCCAGGTGTCACCCTGGTCCAGGAAGCTAAGCAGGTGCACCGCGCGGGTCAAGGGATAGAGGACCTCCGCCGTCATGATCGTGTAGAACCGGCCGCCCAGGAAACCGGGATTGCCGCGCGGGACGACCTCCAGGTCCTTGTAGCCGCGCAGGGGGTAGATCCGGTTGCCGCCCAGGCGGAACTTCTCGTAGTCGGGCACGTCGTCGGGATCTTCCAGCCCGCGGATCAGCCCCATGGACGTCTGCAGGTGGAGGGCGAAGCCGGCCGGCAGCTTCTGGAAGTAGGAGTGCCGCAGCAGGGTCTTGAGGTAGTCGATCTCCCCCCCCAGCGCCCCGCCGGACCACTCGACACTCAGGCTCGTCTTGGAGCCCCGGGTCGGGAAGAAGGGGTTGTCCGTCGAGTTGCGCGAGAGGCTGAGGGTGACGGCGCTCTTGGTGCGCGGCCAGTCCACCCGGTCCAGGCGCTCGAAGGGGATGTCTTCGGTGCCGATCTGGGACTCCAGGTTGTCCAGGTAGCTGACGTAGGCCGAGCTGAAGTTGGAGAGCTTCGTCTCCGACAGCTCGTAGCGCAGCCCCACCCGGCTGTACCGCGTGCCGGGGATCCGGCGGCCGAAGCGCAGGGCGAACCCCTTGACCCGGCTCTCGTAGAAGTCGTCGAAGTTGTACTGGTAGCGGTTGAAGACGTCGACCCCGACGAGCATCGGCGTCCCCATGAACCAGGGGTCGGTGAAGTTCAGGTCCAGGTACTTCTGGCGGCTCCCGAACTGCCAGGCGATGCCGATGTTCTGGCCCTTGCCCCGGAAGTTCGTCTCGGCCACCTGGACGAAACCCGTCGCGGAGGTCTGGGCGCTGTAGGCCATGCCGAAGGAGAACTGGCCGGTCTGCTTCTCCTTGACCTTGTAGATGAGGTCGATGCTGCCGGGGTCCTCGGTCGGCTGGAAGTCCGGCTGGACGTCCTCGAAGTAGCCGAGCTGGAAGATGTCGCGCTGGGACAGGCCGACCAGGGCGTTGCTGAAGACGTCGCCCGGGAACAGGTGCATCTCCCGCAGGATGACCCGGTCGTAGGTCTTCTGGTTGTCGCGGATCGAGACGTCGCGGATCCGCGCCGGCTCGCCCTCGTGGATGTGGAAGTCGATCGAGACGACCGTCCCGCGGATCGACCGCTCGGGCTCGACGGTCACGTAGATGTAGCCGTTGTTCCAGTAGAGGGAATGCAGGTCCTGGATCGTCTCCTGGTAGTCGCTGTCCCGGAAGACGTCCCCCCGTTCCAGCCTGATCCGGCTGGCGACCGCCAGGTCGTCGAACCGCTCGTTGCCGTCCCAGTTGATCTCCCCCACCCGGTAGAGGGGCCCCTCGTCGACGGCGATCGTCAGCTCGACGTGCTCCCTGGTCTCGTCGAACTTCATGTCCACGCCGCTGATCCTGGCATCGAGGTAGCCGTGGTCCTTGTAGAAGGCGACGATCTTCTGTTTGTCCTGCTCGAACTGCTCCTGGCGGAAGGTGGCGCTGCGCAGGAACCCGCCGGTGCTCTGCTTCATCACCTTGCGCAGCTGCTTGTCGCTGAAGACGGTGTTGCCCGTGAAATCGATCTTGCTGGCCTTGACCTTCTTCCCCTCGTGGACCGTGACGACCAGATGGATCAGGTTGGCGGCGTCGACGCGCGAGGAGTCGGTGTCGGCCGTCATGTTGTAGTAGCCCTTCTGGCGGTACAGGTCCCGCAACGGCTCCAGCTCGCGCCTGATGACGGCCGGGTTGGCGAACTGGCCGACGGTGGGCTTGAAGGCCTCGCGCAGGTCCTTCTCCTTCACCTTCTCGTTGCCGCGGAAGACGATGGACTTGATGCGGGGGAACTCGCGGACGTTGATGATGACCCTGACGCCGTCGGGCTGGTCGACCCGGTAGACGTAGATGTCGCTGAACTTGCCGGTGGCGAACAGCTTGCGGATCGCCTCGGCGATCGCCTCGGCGGAGAACGGCTGGTCGACCGCGAGGCCGGACCAGGCCCGGACCTGGCTGGCGCCCATCGTCCGGGTGCCGGTCACGTCGATGGCACGGATCGGCGGCGGCGCCGCGAGGGCGCCGTGAACGATCGACAGGAGCAGCAGGGCGGCGCAGGCCGCGGTCAGCAGGTGACGAGTAGGCATCGGACCTCTCTGGCTCCGTCCGGTTCAGGGGCGCACACGGGTCGCGGCATGGTAGCAAAGGGGGGCGGACGCGACAACCGCCGTTCGGATCTGCGGCGCGGTTCAACAGCGGGCGCCGCCACGGGTTCCCAAATCTGCGCCGGTCGAGGGAGAAACGCAAGCGGACCGCCGGGAAGGCGGTCCGCTTGCGCTCCAAGGAGACCGTTCAGGCCTCCGGGGCGTTGGTGGCCAGAGGAGCCGCAGGCGTGTCCTCCCCGTCGAGGGGCTCGGCGACGAAGACCAGCTCTTTCTTGCCCATCGAGACGACCAGCCGGCAGTTGCTGCTCACCTCGCCGCGCAGGAGCCGCTCGCTCAGGGGATCCTCCACGTACTTCTGGATGGCCCGGCGCAGGGGGCGCGCCCCCTGGTCGGGGTCGTAGCCGACGCGGCAGAGGAAGTCCTTGGCGTCGTCCTGGAAGTCGAAGACGATGTTCATGTTCCGCAGCCGCGTGTTGACGTCGCGCAGGAGGATCTCGACGATCTGGCGCAGGTCGCTCCGGTCGAGGGAACGGAAGAAGATCAGCTCGTCGACCCGGTTGAGGAACTCGGGGCTGAAGGTCCGCTTCAGGTCCTCGTCGATGACCGCGTGGAGGCGGCTCTCGGTGGCCTTCCGCTCCTCCGAGCCGAACCCGAGGGCCTTGCTCTCCTTGGCGCGGCGGCTGCCCACGTTGCTGGTCATGATCAGGACCGTGTTCTTGAAGTCGACGGTCCGGCCGAAGCTGTCGGTCAGCTGGCCGTCCTCGAGGACCTGCAGCAGGATGTTGTAGACGTCGTGGTGGGCCTTCTCGATCTCGTCCAGCAGGACGACCGAGTACGGCTTGCGGCGGACCTTCTCGGTCAGCATCCCGCCCTCGTCGTAGCCGACGTAGCCCGGAGGCGCGCCGACCAGGCGCGAGACGGAGAACTTCTCCATGTACTCGGACATGTCGACGCGGATCAGGGCACTCTGGTCGCCGAAGAGGAACTCGGCCAGCCGTCGCGCGACCTCCGTCTTGCCGACGCCGGTCGGACCCAGGAAGAGGAACGAGCCGATGGGCCGGCGCGGGTCGCGCAGGCCGGCACGGTTGCGCCGGATCGCCTTGGAGACGGCGTCGAGGGCCGCGTCCTGGCCGATGACCCACTTGCGCAGCTCCTCCTCCATGCGCAGCAGCTTGCGGGTCTCCTCCTCCTCGACCTCGCTGACGGGGATGCCGGTCATGTCGGAGATGACCCGGCAGACCATCCGCACGTCGACGATGGCCGTCGTGTCGCCGGCCTCCACCTGCCAGGTCTTCTTCAGCTCGGCCAGGCGCCGCTTCAGCTCCTTCTCCTGGTCCCGGAAGCCGGCCGCCTTCTCGAATTCCTGGGCCTGGATGGCGGCCTCCTTCTCCCGGACGATCTCCTGGAGCTGGTTCTCCAGCTCACGCAGGTTGGGCGGGACGACGGCCATGGACAGGCGGGCCCGCGAGCCGGCCTCGTCGATGACGTCGATCGCCTTGTCCGGCAGGGCGCGGCCGCTGATGTAGCGGTTGCTCAGCCAGACGGCGGCGCGGATCGCCTCGTCCTCGAACTTGACCCGGTGATGGGCCTCGTAGCGGTCCCGGAGGCCGAACAGGATGGCGACCGTCTCCTCCTCCGTCGGCGGGTTGACGATCACGGTCTGGAAGCGCCGGTCCAGGGCGCCGTCCTTCTCGATGAACTTGCGGTATTCGTCCATCGTCGTGGCGCCTATGCACTGGATCTCGCCCCGGGCCAGGGCCGGCTTGAGCATGTTGGAGGCGTCGATGGCCCCCTCGGCCCCGCCGGCGCCGACGATGGTGTGCAGCTCGTCGATGAACAGTATGATGTCGTCGTTCTCGCGGATCTCCGCCATGATCTGCTTCAGGCGTTCCTCGAACTGACCGCGATACTTCGTTCCGGCGACGACACTTGCCAGATCGAGCGTGATCAGTTCCTTGCCCCGCAGCGTCGACGGGATCTTCCCGTCGTTGATCCGCTGGGCCAGTCCCTCGACGATGGCGGTCTTGCCCACGCCGGGCTCGCCGATCAGCACCGGGTTGTTCTTCTTGCGCCGCGAGAGGATCTGGACGACCCGCTCGATCTCCCGGTCCCGGCCGATGGTCGGGTCCAGCTTCCCCTCGCGGGCCATCTCGGTCAGGTTGCGTCCGAACTGGTCCAGCATGGGGGTCTCGGGACGGGCGGTCGACACCTCCCGGTCGGGCCGGCGCTCGGCCGTGCCCAGCATCTTGAGGATCTCGCGACGGACCCGCTCGTGGTCGGCCCCCAGCTCGGTCAGCACGCGGGCGGCGACCCCCTCCCCCTCCTTGATCAGGGCCAGCAGCAGGTGCTCCGTCCCCACGTAGTTGTGGTTGTGGATGCGGGCCTCGTCGATCGACAGCTCCAGGACCCGCTTGGCGCGGGGCGTGAAGGGGATCTCGCCGATGGTGATCGTGCCGCTCTGGGGGCTGATGATCTCCTCGATCGACTGCTGGATCTGGACGAAGTCGATGCCGAGACGCTGCAGCACCCGCGCGGCGATCCCCTCTCCCTCCCGGATGATGCCCAGCAGCAGGTGCTCGGTGCCGATGTAGTCGTGCTGCATCCGGCCCGCCTCGTCGCGGGCCAGGAACAGGACCTTGCGGACACGCTGAGTGAATCGATCGTTCATCGGCTGCGCCTCCATTCGCAGTGCACGGTCGGGTCCACCGGGATCGTCCCGGCGTCAGCCTACAATATACGGAAGCCTGACGACGGCAACCACCGGCCGCTTCCGTCTCGTGATCGACCACCGGTCGTTTCGCTTGAGGAGTGATGCCGATCGTGTCAGCGGCGGTCCAGCCGGCCGTCGCGCAGCACCAGGGTGCGGTCGGAGCGCCCCGCCAGCTCCGGGTCGTGGGTGACGATGATCATGGCGCAGCCGCTGTCGCGGCCCAGCTCCAGCATCAGGTCGGCCAGCTCGCGGCTGCGGGGTCGGTCCAGGTTCCCGAACGGCTCGTCGGCGAAGACGACGGCCGGGCGGTTCATGAAGGCCCGGGCCACGGCCACCCGCTGCTGCTCGCCGCCGGACAGCTCGCCGGGAAGGTGGCCGGCCCGGTCGGCCAGCCCCAGCCGCTCCAGCAGCTCGCTTGCCCGCCGACGGGCGCCGGCGTCGTCGCCCCCCCGCAGGCGGACCGGCAGCAGCAGGTTCTCCAGGGCGGTGAAGTCGGGCAGCAGGAAGTGGAACTGGAAGACGAAGCCGGCGTGCTCGCGCCGCCAGTCGCTCCACTGGCGGGCGGTGTACGCGGCCAGGGAGGCGTCGCGGAACAGCAGCTCCCCTCCGTCGGGAGCGTCCAGGCCGCACAGGACGTTCAGCAGGGTGCTCTTGCCGGCGCCGCTGGGACCGACGACGGCCACGACCTCGCCCTCGGCCAGTTCCAGGTCGCAGCCGCGCAGCACGTCCACCCGCCCGTGACTGTGCGGGAAGCTCTTGACCAGTCCGCGGGCGGTGAGCAGCGCCATCGTCCCTCCTAGGTGTAGCGGATGATCTCCATGGGCCGTGTCCGCGCCGCCTCGCCGCTGGGCACCAGGGTCGCCAGCAGGGTGATGCCCAGCGCCACGACGGCCACCAGCAGGAAATCCGCCGTCTGGGCCACGACCGGGACGTGGTCGATGAAGTAGACGTCGCCCGGCAACGGGATCCCGACCCTGTCCAGGAAGAGGTACCCGCCCAGCCCCAGCAGCGTGCCGAGCAGGACGCCGACGCCGCCGACGACCAGGCCGGTCGCCAGGAAGATGCCGCGGATCTGCCCCGGCCGCGCACCCATGGCCAGCAGGATCCCGATCTCCCGCCGGCGCTCCCCGACCATCATCGTCAGGATGCCGATGATGTTGAAGGCGGCCACCAGGACGATCAGCGCCAGCAGCAGGAACATGACGACCTTCTCGATCCGGACCCACTGGAAGAGGTTCCGGTTCAGGTCGATCCAGTCGTTGCAGTGGTAGTCGAACCGGCCCAGGGCCCGCGCGATGGCGTCGGCCACGGCCGGGGCGGCCATCATGTCGGCCACGCGCACCCCCACGGCCGTGGCGCCGCCGGGCGCGTAGCCGAAGAAGTCGCGCGCCTGGTCCAGGTTCATGTAGATGAACCGCGAGTCGAAGTCGTACATGCCGGTCTCCAGCAGGCCGGCCACGACGAAACGCCTGTTCTCCGCCTCCATCCGCTGCAGGTCCAGCTCGCCCCGGGGGGCGGTGATCACCAGGGTGTCGCCCAGGCCCAGGTAGAGGGCTCCGGCCAGGTCGGCCCCGACGACGATCGCCGGCACCTCCGTCTCGCCGCGCAGCGCCGCCAGGGAACGCTCCACCGGCCGCAGGTGCCGGCGCAGGGGCGTGACCCCCTCCTGCAGGTCCGGTTCGATCCCCCAGACGACGGCGCCGACGTGCTGGGCCGGCAGGTCGCCCAGCCGGTAGCTGGCGATGACCTCCTGGCGGACGAACGGCGCCGCGGCGACCACGCCGTCGACGGCGCCGATGCGGTCCAGGTCCCGGCCCAGGTCGGTGAAGCCCTCCGGGCGGGTGCACAGGACGGTCACCATGGGCATGTTGTCCACGAAGGTCCGGCGCAGCTCCAGGTGGAAGCCGTTCATGATGGCCAGGGTCAGGTCCAGGACCATGACACCCAGGGCGATGCCGGCGACGGCCGTCACCGTCACCCGGTTCAGCAGGCGCGGGCCGCGGCGGCTGCGCAGGTAGCGTCCGGCGATGTAGGCGGCGAAGCGCACGTCGTCCTCCCGCGACGGCCGGTCAGCCGTCGCGCCCCTCCTCGGGGCGCATGGCCGGGAAGAGCAGGACGTCCCGGATGGAGTGGCTGTCGGTCAGCAGCATGACCAGGCGGTCCAGGCCCACCCCCAGGCCGCCGGTCGGTGGCATCCCCACCTCCAGGGCCTCCAGGTAGTCCTCGTCCAGCACCTGGGCCTCGTCGTCCCCCTTGGCCCGCAGGTCCATCTGGGCGAGGAAGCGGCGACGCTGCTCCAGCGGGTCGTTCAGCTCGGAGAAGGCGTTGCAGACCTCGAAGCCGGCGATGAAGGCCTCGAACCGCTCGACGACCCGGGGGTCGTCCCGGTGCTGCTTGGCCAGGGGCGAGATCTCCCGGGGATGGTCCATGACGAAGGTCGGCTGGATCAGCTCGGGCTCGACCAGCTCGCCGAACAGCTCGTCCAGCAGCTTGCCGGTCCCGGCGCCGGGCGCCGGCTCGATGCCGTGCCGGCGGGCCAGCTCGCGGACGCCGGCCTCGTCGAGAGCGGCCACGTCGACGCCGGTCTTCTCGCTCAGGGCGTCCAGGAAGCGGAGGCGGCGGAAGCCGCCCGCGAAATCGATCTCCGTGCCGCCGTAGACGATCCGGCCGTCTTGCCCGAACCGCTCCACCAGCCGCAGCATCAGCCGCTCGAACAGGTCCATCATGTCGTGGTAGTCCCAGTAGGCGGCGTAGCACTCCATCATCGTGAACTCGGGGTTGTGGGTCCGGTCCATCCCCTCGTTCCGGAAGTCCTTGCAGAACTCGAAGACCCTCTCGAGGCCGCCGACGACCAGGCGCTTGAGGTAGAGCTCGTCGGCGATCCGCAGGTAGAGGGTCATGTCCAGGGCGTGGTGGTGGGTCTTGAACGGCCGCGCCGTCGCTCCCCCGTAGAGGGGCTGCAGGATCGGGGTCTCCACCTCCAGGAACTGCTCCTCCAGCAGGAACCGGCGGACCGTCTCCAGGATGGCCGAGCGGCGCCGGAAGCGCTCCCGGGTCTCCAGGTTCATGATCAGGTCCAGGTACCGCTTGCGGCTCTTCAGCTCCAGGCCCAGGTCGTGGTACTTCTCCGGCAGCGGCCGGAGCGACTTGGCCAGCAGCTGGTACTCCTGGACCTGGACGGTCAGCTCGCCGGTGCGGGTCCGGAACAGGGTGCCGGCGACGCCGATGATGTCGCCGATGTCGAGCAGCTTCTTGAAGAAGCGGAACGCCTCGTCCCCCAGGTCGTCGCGACGGACGTAGATCTGGATCTTGCCCGGCCCGTCGTAGAGGGGGATGAAGATGGTCCGGCCGGCCACCCGCTTGGCCATGACCCGGCCGGCGACCCGCACGACCGTCCCGCTCTCGGTCAGCTCCTGCTCCTGTTCGCGCAGCTCGGCGCTGGTGTGCGTCCGCTCGTAGCGGTACGGGAAGGGATCGATCCCGGCCGCCTGCAGCTCCTCGAGCTTGCGCAGGCGCTCGGCCACCAGGCGGTGGATGTTGCGGTCGGGCGTCTCTGCCACGGCTGCCTCCGATCTCAGGTCGCGGCGCTGCTGTTGCGGCGCAGGTAGGCTTCGATGAACGGCTCCAGCTCGCCGTCCAGGACGGCGGTCGCGTTGCCGGTCTCCCACTCGGTGCGGTGGTCCTTGACCTTGGTGTAGGGGTGCAGGACGTAGGAGCGGATCTGGCTGCCCCAGGCGATCTCCATCTTCTCCTCCTCCAGCTCCGCCCGCTTCTGTCGCTCCTCCTCCAGGGCCCGCAGGTAGAGCTTGGCCCGCAGCATGGTCATGGCGGCCTCGCGGTTGCGGATCTGGGAGCGCTCGTTCTGGCACTGGACCACGATCCCCGTCGGCAGGTGGGTGATGCGGACCGCCGAGTCGGTCTTGTTGACGTGCTGGCCGCCCGCCCCGCTGGCCCGGTAGGTGTCGATCCGCAGGTCCTTCTCGTCGATCTCCACCTCGACGTCGTCCTCCACCAGGGGATAGACGAAGACGGACGCGAACGAGGTGTGGCGGCGGCTCTGGGCGTCGAACGGCGAGATGCGGACCAGGCGGTGGACACCCGACTCGCTCTTGAGGTAGCCGTAGGCGAAGTCGCTCTTGATCTCGAGCGTGGCGCTCTTGATCCCGGCCTCCTCGCCGGCCTGCAGGTCGATGACGCGGTACTCCATGCCGTTGCGCTCCAGGTACCGCTTGTACATGCGCAACAGCATGGCGGCCCAGTCCTGGCTCTCGGTCCCCCCCGCGCCGGGATGGATCTCCAGCAGGGCGCCGCGGGCGTCGTCGGGGCCGCTGAGCAGGAAGCGGGTCTCCAGCCGGTCGATCTCGCGGGTCAGGGCGGCGACGCCGCGCTCCGCCTCGGCCAGCATCTCCTGGTCGCCCTCCTCCTCGGCCAGCTGGAGCATGACGTCCAGTTCCTCGACGTGGCCGTCCACCTTCTCCAGGGGCTCGAGCCACCCCTTCAGGACCCGCATGCGCCGCAGGACCTTCTCGGACTCCTCCCTGTCCTGCTGCCAGAACTCGGGCGAGGCCTGCTTTTCCTGGAGGCGGGCGTACTCCTGGCTCAGGGCAGGCAGGTCAAAGCCCCTCCTTCAGGCGGGCCAGCCGTTGCTGCTGGACCTGCAGCAGTTCACGCGTCTCGTTCATCGGCACCTCCGGTGCTGGCGAACAGTCCGTGCTCGTGGAGCAGGCGACGCACGGCGGCGCGCAGGCTCGCCGGCCCGCCGCTGTTGTCCAGGGCGACGTCCGCCCGGCGGAACGCCGCCTCCAGGGGGCGCTGGCTGGCGATCCGGGCCCGGGCCTCTTCCGGCGTCAACCGGCCCGAGGCGGCCAGCCTCTCCAGGCGGAGCCTCTCGGGGGCCGTCACCACGACGACCAGGTCCACCGGCCCCCAGGGCGGTAGCCGAAAGTACACGGCGGCCTCGACGACCGCAAGGGGCGGCAGCGGGTCGCGCCGGGCGGCCGCGGCGACCGCCTCGCCGATCCTGGCCGCGAGCCGGGGGTGGGTCACCGACTCCAGCCAGGCCAGCTCGCCGGGATCGGCGAAGACCCGCCGGGCGACGGCCGCACGGTCCACCTCGCCGCCGGCGAGGATCCCCGGCCCCCAGCGGTCGCGCAGCGCGGCGACGACGTCGGGGTCGCGCAGGACCGCGTGGCCGAGCCGGTCGGCGTCGACGACGGCCGCCCCGCGGTGGGCGAACTCCTCGACCGCCAGCGACTTGCCGGCGCCGATGGGGCCGGTGACGACCCAGCAGGGAAGCCGCGGCCGGTCAGGCATGGGCCTCTTCCCAGTTGGCGCCGGTGTGGACGTCGACGACCAGGGGGACCGACAGCGCCATCGCCGACTCCATCGTCTCCCGGACGACCGGCTCGACGTCCGGCAGCTCGTCGCGGGGAACCTCCAGCAGCAGCTCGTCGTGGACCTGCAGCAGCAGCAGGGAGCGGGCGCCCGCCTCCCGCAGCCGGCGGTCCAGGGCCAGCATGGCCACCTTGATCAGGTCGGCGGCACTGCCCTGGATAGGGGTGTTGACGGCGATCCGCTCCTGCAGGCTGCGGATCCGGTCGTTGCCCGAGTCGATCTCCGGCAGGAGCCGGCGGCGGCCCAGGATCGTCTCGGCGTAGCCGGTCCGCCGCGCCCGCTCCTTACACTCCTCCACGAAGCGTCGCACGCCGGGGTAGGTCCCGAAGTAGCCGTCGATGAAGGCGGAGGCCTCGCGCACCGTGACGCCGATCTGGCGGGCCAGGGCGCGCGGCCCCATGCCGTAGATGACACCGAAGTTGATGGCCTTGGCCCGCGAGCGCATCTCGGCGGTCACCTCGTTCTCCGGAACGCCGGCGATCAGGGCCGCGGTGCGGCGGTGGACGTCGCCCCCCTCGCGGAACGTCTCCCGCAGCGCATCGTCGCCCGACAGGTGGGCCAGCAGCCGCAGCTCGACCTGGGAGTAGTCCGCCGAGAGGAAGACGTGCCCCTCCTTGCGCGGGACGAAGGCCCGGCGGATCCGCCGGCCACGCTCGCTGCGGATGGGGATGTTCTGGAGGTTGGGATCGGAGCTGGAGAGCCGGCCGGTGGCGGCGACGGCCTGGTTGAACGAGGTGTGGATCAGGCCCGTCTCGGGGTTGACGAGCTGCGCGAGGCTCTGGACGTAAGTACCTATCAGCTTGGCCAGCTGGCGGTATTCGAGCACCAGCTTCGGCAGGGGATGGTCGTCGGCCAGCCGCTCGAGGACGGAGACGTCGGTGCTCCAGCCGGTCTGCTTCCGCTTGCCGGTCTTCAGGCCGAGCTTCTCGAACAGGATCCGGCCGAGCTGCTTGGGGCTGTTGATGTTGAACGGCTCGCCGGCCAGGGCATGGATCGTCGCCTCCAGCTCCTGCAGCTCGCCGGTGAACTCCCGCTCCAGGGTGGCCAGCACCGTCCCGTCGACCATGATCCCGTGGCGCTCCATGCGGAACAGCAGCTCGCAGAGCGGCATCTCGATCTCGAGCAGCAGGTGCTCGAGGGTCGGCTCGGCCGCCAGGTCGGCGGCGAAGGCGGCGTGGAGGCGCCAGGCGAGATCGGCGTCCTCGGCCGCGTAGACGGCCAGCCTCTCGAGCGGCAGCGACAGGATGTCCCTGACCCGGTCCCCCTTCTCGAACAGCTCCCCGTAGGACAGGGGGGTGATCCCCAGCCTGTCGCGGGCCAGGGCGTCCAGGCCGTGGCTCCGCCGCCCGGGGTCCAGGACGTACGAGGCGAGCATCGTGTCGAACCAGGGCGTGGCCAGGGGGAGCCCGTGGCGGGAGAGGATCCACTGGTCGAACTTGATGTTCTGCCCCACCAGCAGGCGGTCCCCTGCCGCCAGGACCGGGGCCAGCAGGGGACGGATCCAGGCGAGGTTGTCGACCGTCTCGCCGGCACCGAACAGCTCGCCCTGGGGCCGGGAGCCGTCGGGCCGCACGAGGACGGGGACGTAGGCGGCCTCTCCCTCGCCCCAGGCCAGGGAGATCCCCACCAGGCGGGCCCGGTCCGGTCGCAGGTCGTCCGTCTCGGTGTCGACGGCCAGGGGCGCGCCGGCCGGGAGCCGGGCCAGGCAGCGTTCCAGCTCCTCCGGCTTCGCCAGGATCGCGTAGCCCCTCTCGCGCAGGGACCAGCGGTCGGGACCGTCCGTGGCCCCGCCCGCGGGCACCTCCCCCCCCGCGGCGGCGAGCCGGTCGACCAGGGCCTGGATCTGGCGCAGGCCGAGCCGTTCCATCAGGGCGCGGGCCTGTTCCGAGGTGGGCAACGACGTCCGCAGCGACTCCCAGTCCAGCTCCAGGGGCACGTCGTCGCGGATGGTGAACAGCTCCCGGGAGAGCAGGATCTGCTCCCGGTGTTCGGACAGGAGCCGCCGCAGGCGCGGCGTCAGCCCGTCGGCCTGCTCGACATCGGCCAGCAGGCGGTCCAGGGAACCGAACTGCCTGATGAGCTTGACGGCGGTCTTCAGCCCGATGCCGGGACAGCCGGGGATGTTGTCGCTGCTGTCGCCGGCCAGGGCGAAGACGTCGATCATCGCCCGCGGCGCGAGGCCGTACTCGCGACGGACGTCGTCGGCGGTCACCTCGGTGACCTCGGTGCCGCGGCGACCCGGCTTGAGCAGGGCGACGTGGTCGTCCAGCAGCTGGAGGAAATCCTTGTCGCCGGTGTAGAGCCAGGCCCGCCCGGTGACGTCGCGGGAGCGGCGGGCGACGGTGGCGATGACGTCGTCGGCCTCGACGTCCTGTTCCATCAGGACGGTCACGCCCCAGGCGCCGAGCAGCTCGTGGAGCCGCGGCAGCTGGGCGGCCATCTCCTCGGGCATCGGCGGCCGCTGGGCCTTGTACTCCGGGTAGAGGCGGTGGCGGAAGACCTCGCCGGGCGCGTCGAAGACGAGGGCCAGGTACTCCGGCCGCCTGGCCTCGATCAGCCGCAGGACGCTGCCCAGGAACCCGAAGACGACCGATGTCGGCTCGCCGTCGGCGCTGGTCAGGGGACGTCCCGCGAAGGCGTAGTGGGCCCGGTAGATCAGGGCGGAACCGTCGACCAGGATCAGGGACATCTCAACCGTCCTCGCGCTCGTGTGCTGCCAACCCGTAGAGACGGCGACGGCGGATATAGTCGCCCACGCCCGGCGGCAGCGCCTGCTCCGGCACGTGGCCGCGGGCCAGGGCCTCGCGGACGTCCGACGAGGAGACGGGGACGTCGAACCCCTCCAGGACGACGACCTCCCGGTCCCCTGCCACCGGCCCGGCACACGCACGGGGGATGACCACGGGCCGGGCCAGCTCCAGCAGCGCGGCCGGCTCGCGCCAGCGGGGAAGCTGGGCCCAGGCATCGGCGCCCAGGACCAGCAGCAGCTCGTCCGCGGGCCAGCGGCGCCGCGCCTCGCGCAGCGTCTCGACCGTGTAGCTGGGCCCGGGCCGGGAGATCTCCACCGTCCAGATCTCCACGCCGGGACGTCCGGCCAGGGCGATGCGGAGCATGGCCAGCCGGTCGCCGGCCGCCGCCGGGACGCCTGCCTTCAGGGGAGAACGCGCGGCCGGCACGACGACGACGCGATCGGCGACCTGGCGCCGCAACAGCTCGTCGACGACGGCCACGTGTCCCCGGTGCGGCGGATCGAACGAGCCGCCGAACAGGGCCCGTCTCATGACGTCGGCGACGCTGCCAGACGGCGGCCGAGCCCGACGGCCTCGTCGTGGTGGGGACTGCCGGGATGTTCCCGGATCAGTTCGTCCAGTCGCTCCCGGGCCGTCGCCGTGTCGGCCAGATCCAGGGCGATCCGGACCCGCTGCCAGAGGACCTCGTCCCGCAGGCCGGTCTCCGTTTCGGTCTCCAGCAGGCGGTCCAGGACGACGGCCACTGCCTGGGGCTTGTTCAACCGCCGGTAGAGCTCCGCCTGGCCCAGCTTCTTGCGAACGATCAGGTCGCTGATGGCCGCCAGCTGCTGCTTCACCTCGGGCACCAGCGGCGAGGTGGGGTACAGCTGCAGGAAGCTGCGGAAGCGCTGGCGGGCATCGTAGGCCGGGGTGATGTCCCGCTCCACCCGGCCAACCTGCAGCAGGTAGGCACGCCCCTCCTGGTAGAGGGCCTCGGGGAGCAGGGGGCTGGTGGGGTACTCCTGGCGGAGGATCTCCAGCTCGACGGCCGCCAGGGGATACTCCTTCAGCTCCATGTAGGCCATGGCCTTCTCCAGCTCGGCACGATCGGCCAGGGAGTCGGTGGGATTGCGCTGCAGGAAGACGGCGTAGGCATCGACCGCCTCGCGGTACTTCCCGGCCGCGCGGAAGGCCGCCGCCCGCTGGTAGGTCCCCACGGGGAACGGCGGCTGGTAGGTGGCACAGGCGGCCACCAGCAGCAGGAGGGCGGGCAGTGCCCAGCGTGTCGACTGGCGGAGGTGTCCGGTCACGTTGCGCTCCCGTCCGCGGCAGACTCAGCTGCCGGTGTTGGCGAAGTAGGCGGCCACCAGGCCGACCAGGGTCCCGAGGACGACGACCTGCTCCAGCAGGGCCTGGGCCCCGCCCGGCGGGGCATCGGCGCTGGTGAACGGATAGGCCGCCGACTCGACGTGCGAGAGCCGGCCGGCGGGGATCCTGTCCGCGAAGCGATGGACCCGGCGCCGGCTGGCGACGAGCCGGCCGTCGGGCACGGTCACGATCTTGTACAGCAGCGCCGCGGCGAGTTCCCGCTCGATCCAGCTGCGCCAGAGCCCGAACGTCCGCTGGGTGGCGGGATAGGAGAGGTCGAGACGCTCGAAACGGTAGCTGATCCGGCAATCCGCCGGCGGAGCCGTGGCGCTCGAGTCCCGTTCCCCGGATAGGTAGACCGCGATCCCCGCCCGGCTGAGGACGGCGAACAGGATCGGCTCGAACAGGTCCGTCTCCTCGTCGCTGCGCTCGGGAGCCAGCTCGACGGTGCGGCAGCCGGCGGGCAGGTCGGACTGGATGTCCCGGGCCAGTTCCGTCAGCAGGGCGCGGGCGAGCCAGAGATTCGTCCGGATCGTGTCCCCCGCGGCCGGACCGGCCACGGCCGGCGCGGTGGCCAGCACGAGCAGGATGACCAGCAGTCCCGCCGCCAGGCGGATCGCTTCCTCAGGTCTGCGTCGTCCCATCGTCACGGACAGCTCCGATCACGTCATAGGGTGAGACGGCCGTGAAACGGCAGCGGACCACCCGGCCCGGCGCCAGCCCGGCCGCCGGCAGCAGCACGGCACCGTCGAGATCGTAACCGAAATGCCAGCTGCGGGCCACGGCCACCTGGGTGTCGTCCTCGCCGGCGGTGCGCTCGCCGGCAAGGAGAGCGACACCCTCGCCGGCCCGGCAGGCCGCCATGGCGGGTCGCCAGGCCGCGACCGGCTCGATGGCGTCGACGACGCAGTCGTGGTCCTGCCCCAGGCGGGTCCGCTGCCGGTCCAGGGCGATGTCGTGCTGGAGATCCAGCAGTCGGGCCTCCCGGTCGGCCACCTCCTCGGGGTCGGGCCGCCCGGGCAGGTCCGCCGCGGGAGTCCCCGGTTCTGGAGAATAGCGGTAGGTCCCCAGGTGGTCAAACTCGACGGCGGCCAGCAGGTCCAGGGTCCGCTCGATGTCCTCCTCCTCCTCCCCGGGGAAGCCGAGCAGGACGGTCGTCCGCAGCACGAGCTCGGGGCGCTCGCGCCGCAGGGTGCGGAGCTGCCGCTCCAGGACGGCGATGTCGTGAGGCCGGTTCATCAGCTTCAGGACACGCGGGGAGCCGTGCTGGACCGGCAGGTCCAGGTAGGGGACGACGCGCGGCGTCTCGAGGATCGCGAGCAGCTCCCGGGTGGAGAGCAGACCGGGATAGAGGTAGAGCAGCCGGATCCATTCGATCCCCGCCACGCCCGACAGCGCCGCGACCAGCTCCGGCAGCCTGGCGCCCGTGTCCCGCCCGTAGTCGCTGCCGTTCTGGGACACCAGGACGAGCTCGCGGACGCCGCGGTCGGCCAGGTGCCGCGCCTCGTCGACCAGCTCCGGCACGGGCCGGCTGCGCTGGACGCCGCGCATCAGCGGGATGCTGCAGAAGGCGCAGCTGAAGTTGCATCCCTCGCTGATCTTCAGGTAGGCCACGTGCGGCGGGGTCAGCAGGGGGCGGTCCCCCAGGCCCTCGTAGGCGACGGCGTCCGGCCGGGTTGTCGGGACGGCAGGTCGTTCCGCGGCGACGGCGTCGACGAGCAGGTCGAAGTTGCCGACGCCGCCCAGGACGTCGATCCCCGGGAACCGCCGCCGCAGCGCCTCCCCTTCCCGCTGGGCCAGGCAACCGGTGACCACCAGCAGCCGGTCGCCCTTGCGCGCCAGGAGGTCCTCGATCGTCTCGTAGGTGTCGCGCCGGGCCGCCTCGATGAAGCCGCAGGTGTTCAGGACCCAGACGTCGGCTTCGTCCGGGGTGGCGGCGGCCGCCATCCCCCGCCGGGCGAACCGCCCCAGCAGGGCCTCGCTGTCCACCAGGTTCTTGTCGCAGCCCAGGGTCAGGGCGAAGACGCGGCGCCCTCTCACTGGTCGTCACCGCCCTGCTCCGCCTCGAGGGCGTCCAGCTCGTCGGGTCGCATCAGGACCTCGCGCGCCTTGCTGCCGACGAACGGCCCGACGACCCCGGCCCTCTCCAGCAGGTCCATCAGCCGGCCGGCGCGGGCGTAGCCGACCCCCAGCTTGCGCTGGAGCATGCTCGTCGATCCGTGCTGGGAACGGACGACGATCTCGCGCGCCCGCTCGAACAGCGGATCCATCTCCAGGTCCTCGTCCCCGCCGGCGGCCACCGCGTCTGACAGGTCGATCCCATCGTCCCGGGCGGCGCAGGACCGCCAGTGTTCGGCCACGGCCTCGCACTCCTGGATGTCGACGAAGGCGCCGTGGACGCGCCGCGGCTTGGCCCTGCCGGGCTGCAGGTAGAGCATGTCCCCCTTGCCCAGCAGCTGCTCGGCGCCGTTGGTGTCGAGGATCGTGCGGGAGTCGTTGCGCTGGATGACCCGGAAGGCGATCCGGCAAGGGATGTTGGCCTTGATGACGCCGGTCAGCACGTCGACGCTGGGCCGCTGGGTGGCCAGGATCAGGTGGATGCCGATGGCGCGGGCCTTCTGGGCCAGGCGGGTGATCGGCAGCTCGATCTCCTGGCCCAGCTGGACCATCAGGTCGGCCAGCTCGTCGACGATGCACAGCAGGTAGGGCATCGGCTCGCTGACGGTCTCGCCGTCGGCACCGGCGATCTCGCCCTCTGCCACCTTCCGGTTGTACGCCTCGATGTTGCGCACCCCGTGGCGGGCCAGGCGGCGGTAGCGCTGGTCCATCTCCGCCTCCAGCCACTTGAGGGCGCGCAGCGCCTCCTTCGGGTCGGTGATGACCGGGTGCAGCAGATGGGGGATCCCGTTGTAGACGTTCAGCTCCAGCATCTTGGGATCGATCAGCAGGAACCGGACCGTCGCGGGCGAGCAGCGCAGCAGGAGCGTGGTGATCATCGCGTTGACGCAGACGCTCTTGCCGCTGCCGGTGGCGCCGGCCACCAGGAGGTGGGGCTGGGCGGCCAGGTCGATGACGACCGGTTCGCCGAAGACGTCCTTGCCGAGGACGATGTCCAGGGGCGCGGCCATCCGGTCGGCGGCGTCGACGAAGACCTCCTTGAGGTAGACCGTCTCCTGGACGGGGTTGGGGATCTCGATCCCGACCGCTGCCTTGCCCGGGATGGGGGCCTCCATGCGGATGGAGCGGGCCTCCATGGCCAGGGCCAGGTCGTTCGCCCGCCGGACGATGGCGTTGACCGTCACGCCGGGCGCCGGCTTGAACTCGTAGGTCGTCACCACGGGACCGGGACGGACCTCGCTGACGCTCCCCTCGACGCCGAAGGACCGCAGCTTCTCCTCCAGCAGGTCGGCCGCGGCGTGGAGGTCGTCGGCGGAGATCTGGGCCGACGACGCGGGCGGGTCGGTCAGCAGGGAAATATCGGGCAGGGGCAGTTCCCCGGCTTCCTGCGCGTCCGGGCGCGCCCGGACGGCGGTGCTGATCGAACCGCCGCCGCGCCGCCGCCGCGTCGTCACGACGGGGGCGGGAGCTTCCCCCGCCCCGGCGGGCGCCTCGGCTGGCGGTGCGTGGACCGTCCTGGGCGACGACGGGGCCTCCTCCCCGCCGGCACGGTCGCCGACCTCGTCCGCCGCCGGTCCCTCCTCCCGGGACCAGGATCCTGCTTCCTCGTCGGGTTCCTCCGGCCGGAGGCGGTCGACCGCGGAGCGAACGAGCCTCCCCCCCGCCGCGAGCAGCAGCCGGGGGATCCGGGCCAGCGAGCGGCCGAGCCGCACCGTACCCCCGGCGAGCCTGCGCAGACCGTCTCCCGCGAGGCCGAGCAACCCGCGCACCGGTCCCAGCCACGGCTCGAGCCAGATCAGGCCGGCGACGAGCAGGGCCGTCCCCAGGAAGAGCAGGGCACCGGCCCGACCGACCAGGGAGGTGACCCCGGCGGCCAGGTAGAACCCGACGACGCCGCCCCAGCGCGCGGCGGCGGCCGTCGACCCGGCCACGCCCCCCTCGCAGCCCAGCCAGGCCACGGCGGCGAGGACCACCAGCCAGCTCCGCCCCTCCCACCGCTGCAGGGGCCAGTCCCCGCGCACCAGGTGGGCCGCCCCCCGCCACGCCAGCCAGAGCGGCAGCCACCAGCACCAGGCGGCGCCCAGCAGGGACCGCAGGGTGAAGCCGAGCAGGCCGCCCAGGGGACCGCTGAGCTGGCCGCCCCGCCAGACGGCTTCCCGCGGTGCGGTTCCCGTCAGGACGTCCCACCAGCCCACCGTCTGCTCCCGCAGGGCCAGCAGCAGGTAGACGGCCACCGTCAGCTGCAGCAGCCCCACCAGCCGGGGCGGCAGGCCGGAACCCGTCCCCCTGCTATGCCTTCTCCGCGTCGGCACGGGCCGCCATCCTCTCCTTCAGATCGGTGAACTCGTCCTCCAGGAAACGGGTCGTCGCCTTGCCCGACCGGAAGACCTCGTTGTCCACCACCTCGAGATGGAACGGGATGCTGGTCGGGACCCCCTCGATGACGCACTCCTGCAGGGCGCGCCGCATGCGCGCCAGGGCCTCGTCCCGGTCCCGGCCGTGGGCGATGATCTTGGCCAGCAGCGAATCGTAGTGGGGCGGGATCTGGTAGTCGGAGTAGCAGTGGCTGTCGACGCGGATCCCCGGCCCGCCGGGGGCGTGGAAGAAGAAGACCCGGCCGGGACACGGCATGAAGTCGCGGGCCGGGTTCTCGGCGTTGATGCGGCACTCGATGGCGTGGCCGTTGATGGTGATCTCCTGCTGGGTCCACGACAGCGGCTCGCCGGCGGCCACGGCGATCTGGGCCTTCAGCAGGTCGACGCCCGTGACCATCTCGGTCACCGGGTGCTCGACCTGGATCCGGGTGTTCATCTCCATGAAGTAGAACGACCCGTCCTCGTCCAGGAGGAACTCGACGGTCCCGGCCGAGTCGTAGCCGGTCTCGGAGGCGAGACGGACGGCCGCCTCCCCCATCCTGGCGCGCAGGTCGGGGTCGACGGCCGGCGACGGCGCCTCCTCGATGAGCTTCTGGTGCCGCCGCTGGACGGAGCAGTCGCGCTCCCCCAGGTGGACGACGTGGCCGTGCTTGTCGCCGATGACCTGGACCTCGACGTGGCGCGGGTTGACCAGGTAGCGCTCGACGTAGACGCCGTCGTTGCCGAAGGCCGCCCCGGCCTCGGTGCGGGCGGTGACGTAGTTCTCCCGCAGCTCCTGCTCGTCGCGGGCGATCCGCATCCCCTTGCCGCCGCCGCCCGCGGTCGCCTTGATGATGACCGGGTAGCCGATCCCCTCCGCGAAGGCGACGGCCTGCTCGACGTCATCCAGCAGGCCGGGGCTGCCGGGAACGGTCGGGACGCCTGCCGCCTCGGCGGTCCGCCGCGCCTCGGCCTTGTCGCCCATGCGGCGGATGACCTCCGGCCGGGGGCCGATCCAGACGAAGTCGTTCTCCTGGCAGATCTCCGCGAAGTCGGCGTTCTCGGCCAGGAAGCCGTAGCCGGGATGGATGGCGTCGACGCCGGTGATCTCGGCGGCGGCGATGATGTTCGGGATGTTCAGGTAGCTCTCCGCGCTGGTCCGCTTGCCGACGCAGACCGACTCGTCGGCGTACTTGACGTGGAGCGACTCGGTATCGGCGCTGGAGTGGATGGCGACGCAGGCGATGCCCATCTCCCGGCAGGCCCGCATGATGCGCAGGGCGATCTCACCGCGGTTGGCGACCAGGATCTTCCGGAACATGTTCTCTCTCCCGGGACTGGGACGACGGTGCCCGCGAACCGGCCTCCGGACGGCAGGGCGCTCCCGCCCGGGGAGCGCCCTCCTGTGCCGGACTGCGGGATCAGAGCGGTTCGACGAGGAAGAGCGGCCCCTCCGCCTCGACGGGCTGGGCGTTCTCGACCAGGATCTCCTTGATGACGCAGGGGAACTCCGCCTCGATCTCGTTCATGACCTTCATGGCCTCGATGATGCAGAGGGTCTGGCCCGGCTGGACGGTGTCCCCCACCTGGACGAAGGGGTCGGCGTCGGGGGCCGGGGCGCGGTAGAAGGTCCCCACGATGGGCGAGCGGATCTCCTTCCACTTCGCCCGCGTGGGATCGGCCGGGGCGGGGGCCGTCGCCGGCTCCGGCGACTGGACCGCCGCCGGCGGTTGCGGCGCCGGGGAGGCGGCAGGCGCGGACATGACGACGGGGGCCGCGACCGCCGTGGCGTGCTTCTGGATCCGGATCGTCGTGTCCTTGCTGGTGATCTCCAGCTCGTCGATGTTGCTCTCCTCGACCAGCTTCACCAGTTCGCGAACCTTGGCGAGATCCATGGTCTCCCTTTCGATGTCGGTCGCGGGTCAGACCCGTCCGAGGTACTTGCCGCTGCGGGTGTCGACCTTGACGACCTCGCCCTCATCGATGAACAGCGGCACCTGGACGACCAGGCCGGTCTCCAGGGTCGCCGGCTTGGAGCCGCCCTGGGCCGTGTCGCCCCGCACTCCCGGATCGGTCTGGACGACCTTCAGCTCCACGGTGACCGGCGGTTCGACGGTGATGGGCTGGCCGTCACGCAGCAGCATGCTGACGGTATCGCTCTCCTTGACGAACTTGGGCAGGTCGCCCAGGCGGTCGCGCGGCAGGGAGATCTGCTCGTACGTCTCCAGGGACATGAAGGTCATCATGTCGCCGTCGGTGTAGAGGTACTGGTAGTCGCGCCGCTCGAGACGGACCTCCTCGACCTTCTCCCCGGCCCGGAACGTCTCCTCGACGACCTTGCCGGTCTCCACCTGCTTCAGCTTCGTCCGCACGAACGCCGCGCCCTTGCCGGGCTTGACGTGCTGGAACTCGACGATGGTCCACAGGGCACCCTTGTGGTTCAGGACCATCCCGTTGCGGAAATCACTCGTGTCGGCCAAAGTCCCTCTCCTTGGTTGTCGCCGCGGCCCGGCGGGCCGCTGCCGCTCCAGGTCATTGATACCACGCCGCCCCCGCGGGGGCAATGCCGGGCTAGGCGCCTGCCTCGAGCAGGCTCGCCATCCCTTCCAGGGCCAGCACGTAGCTCTCCGGCCCGAAACCGGCGACGGTGGCGGTGACGACGTCGCCGATGAGGTTCCGGCGCCGCAGTTCCCCCCGCGCCGCGGGGTTGGTCAGGTGGACCTCCACGACCGGCACCGCGACCGCCAGCAGGGCGTCACGCACGGCCACCGAGGTGTGCGTGTAGGCCGCGGCGTTCAGGACGATCCCTTCGGCCACGTCGGCGGCCGCGTGGATGGCGTCCACCAGCTCGCCCTCGCCCGAATGCTGGCTGACCGTCACCTCCAGTCCGAGGCGCTCCCCCGTCTCCCGGCAGAGGGCGACGAGGTCGTCCCAGGTCCGCCGGCCGTACAGCTCCGGCTGGCGCCGGCCCAGGCGGTCCAGGTTGGGGCCGTTGAGGACGACGACCTTCGGCATCATCCGGCCTCCCCTGGCCTGTCGTCCCGCTCCAGCTCCGCGATGCGCCGGGCCACGTCCTCCCGGTCGGGGTGCTGGGCCAGGATCCGCCGCAGGATCTGCAGCGCCTTGCGCCGATGTCCCTGCCGCAGGTAGATGTCGGCCAGCGTGCCGGTGAGGAAGACCTCGGGCACTCCCGGTGCGGGCTCCGCGAACTCGGCCGCGGGTCCGCTCTCCGTGGCTGCGGCGCCGCTTGCCGGCTCGGGCGCCGCGTCCCTCTCGGCCGCTGCCGGTGCCTCCGTCGGCGCATCCTCCGCCGCCTCCGTGTCCTGCTCCCGCAGGCGGGGAACGACCGGCGGCTCCGGTGGTCCGGAGGGTGCCCGCGGTTCCTCGCGCCCGACGGCATCCGCGCCCGCGGCGGGCGCCGCCGGTGCGGCCGGTGTCCCCTCCGCAGGCGGCGGCGACGCCTCCGTCTCCCCCTCCGCGCTCTCGGCCTCCGCGACGGTCTCCCCCGGTTCCGCCAGCTCCGCCAGCCGCTGCTCCGCGAAGGCGTGCCCGGGATCCTCCGCCAGGACCTGCCGCCACAGCTCCCCGGCCCGTTCCCTCTCGCCCCGCTCCTGGAGGGTGAGCGCCAGGACCACCCGGCCGCTCAGGGAGCCGGGGTGCCGGGCCAGCCCCTCCTCGAGCAGGGCGGCGGCCTCGTCCAGGCGCCCCAGCCGACGGTAGAGATCGGCCAGGGGGATGAAAAAGCGGCCGCCCGGGGACCGCCTCTGCTGCATCTCGAAATAGCGGACCTGCCGCTGATCGATCACGGTATCACCTGGGTTGGGGTCGGGAGTCGCAACGTGGCGGAAGTCTAGCCAGTTGGCGCCACAACGTCAAGACAGAGCCGAGCGCGGGGGAATGTCGTTCAGCGGAGGATCCCCAGCCAGTCCCCGAGCAGGAACTGGAAGCGGCCGACCAGCAGCGAGAGGCGCCCCATGACGGCCGAGGCGAAGGCGGCGCCGAAGGTGGCCATCAGCACGACCAGGCCGAACCGGGACGCCGGCCCGCTGATCCGGCCGCGCCGGCGGGTCTGGATGAAGTAGACCAGGCCGCAGACCGTCCCGGCGACGATGATCAGCCGGCTGGCGAGGTAGCCGGCCCCGGCGCCCGGGACCCACAGCCCCTCCCCGATCGTCGCCCGGATCTGGTAGAGGAAGTCGCTGCGCAGGTAGCGGACCAGCCCGTACCCGGCGGTCGTGCCCAGGACGAAGGCCGTCGGCCAGCGCGACCAGCCGCGCCAGCGCGGCACCAGGCGGGTCAGCAGCAGCAACCCCAGGACGACCGGGACCACCGCGCCCCAGTCCCGTGGCGGGGGCGTCGCCCCCGGGTCGGTCCAGAGGATCGCCCGCGGATGGAGCCGTACGATGACCTGGGGCCAGAGGGTCGTCCAGAAACCGATGACCATCCAGTAGGCCGCCGAGACGCCGACGAACAGGTGTTCGGCGAACTTGTAGAGGGGATTGTCCCGCCAGAGGAACGACAGCACCATCAGGGTCAGCAGGGCGCCGATCCAGACCTCCAGGCCGCTGGTGATCGAGAGGGTCTGGTTCATCGTCCTCTCCTCCCCGCGGCGAGCCAGGCGACGTTGCCCAACAGGATCAGCACGACCAGCAGCAGGTGCGCCACGGCCTGCGGCCCCATCCCCAGGCCGGCCCGCTGGTCGGCGGGAACGCGGTCGGGATAACGGGCGTGGAGGGCCGCCTCGTACTCCGAGGCCCCCTTCAGGGCCGCCAGCAGGCCCAGCAGCTGCTGGGGATAGTACGGGAAGAACTGGGGCGCGCCGACACCGGTACAGCCGCCAGCCACGGGAACGTCCAGGACGTCCCCGGCGTAGAGGATCCACTCCTTCAGTCCCGGCACCCCGGCCGAGAGGCTGACGACGAGCCCGAAGTCGGCCAGCCCGGTCACCCCGCGCAGCAGGGGCGCTCCGGCCAGGGGCCGGCCTGCCATGTCGGTGTCGTAGCGCGCGGCCAGGGAGTCGCGCAGGGAGTTGATCAGCATCTCCCCGCCGGCCTGGAAGCCGAGGCAGAGGTAGTCGCGTCCCGGCTCCGCGTCCGGGAACTCGCGGGCGATGACCCGGTCGACGACCCGGTCGATCATGTTGTTCCCCGTGGGCCAGAGGGAGAGGTAGCAGACCGGGTGCCCCGACAGCAGGGCGTGGCGGGTCAACGCCTCCGCCATCGGCTCCAGTTCCGGGGCCGAGCTGGGCGAGTAGTCCAGCGAGAGCAGGATCGGCCGTCCTTCCGGCAACGCCTCGATGCGGTCGAAGACGGCGCGGACGATCCGGCTGGGTCGGTCGCGGAAACGGACGCCGCTCAGCAGCGAGGCGACCAGGGCCGCGGCCAGCAGCAGGTAGAGCCACCGCCGGTCCAGGCGGAGCAGGCGCACCATTGCCGTTGCCGGCCCGCTCACGAGGCGTCACCCCCGGCGTCGTCGTGCTCCAGGCCCAGGATCATCCGCAGGGCCAGGGCCACCGTCCCCAGGGCGATGCCGATCATCAGCGCCCGCTGACCGGCCGTGTTGGGGACGCTCAGGATCCACAGGGAGATGTCCTCGAACGGCAGGCGCGACAGCAGGGTCCCGCCGCCCAGGCCGGCCATGGGGATGCGGCCCAGCAGGACCAGCAGGGCCGCCGCCAGCAGGACGCTGCTCTCCAGGGAGCGGGCCCGGAAGGCCCGCACCGACGCCGAGACGACGTAGAAGGCGAGCAGGGAGAAGATGGTGGCGTGCAGGGGCGAGAGGACGTCCTCGAAGATCCGCGAGAGCAGGCTGGCCGGGTCGGTGACGCTCCCCTGCAGTCCGGGCGGACCGCCCAGCTTGGCCAGCCCGGCCACCAGGACGACGACGAACGAGACCAGGGTGACGATCGAGTAGGGCCAGTCCCGGCCGCGATCGCGGACGCGCCGCCAGTGGTCGGCCAGCAGGTTCGCCCCGCCGAGCACGAAGGCGAAGACGGCCAGGACGCTGAACCAGAGGGAGAAGTGCTCGTCGGCGAAGACGAACCAGCGCCACGGGGGCCCCGCCCCGTCGGGTCCGTGGGGGACGAAGGAGGCCACGACCAGGACGGTCGCCACGACGGCCAGCAGGCTCCGCGGTTTCGGTCGTCCCATCTTGCCTCACCTGGGCTGGACGAGATCCATCAGGATCGCCCGGGCCGACGACCAGGCGCCTCCCCACAGGGCGGCTCCCGTCGTGACGACGACACCGAGCACGATGACGGCGGCGGCCAGCATCCGGGCCAGGTCCTGCCCGCGCAGGCTGCCCAGCAGGGGCCTGTCGCCCCGCAGCGACGCACCGGCCGCGAACAGCTCCTCCCCGATCAGGACCTCGTCGCAGGCGGCGACCAGGAACGGCAGCTGGACCGGGCTGGCGCTGCCGGCGATCTGGACGGCGCCCACCTGGTAGCCGCCCTCCGCCAGCAGCAGCGCCTCGGCGGCGAAGGCGCCGAACAGCAGGCAGACGCCCGGGCGCAGCCGGGCGATCATCCCGTCGACCCGCGCCGTGAAGCCCAGCGCGTCGTCGGTGACGTAGCTGACCCTGGCGTCGTCCCAGGCCTCCTCCCTTCCGGCGTCACGGTAACCGAGACGACAGGCGGTGCGGGCCTCGGCCATCACCAGGCTGCGGTTCGTGGGCACGATCAGCTCGCCGCCCGCACGGGCCACCATGGCGGCGACGGGGCGCAGGACGGCCAGCGCCGCGACCGTCTGCAGGTTGTCCAGGTCCCGGGTCCCGGGGACGAACAGGACGGGCCGGCCGGCGGCGACGCTCTCGGTGACGGCCCGGGAGACGGCCTGCAGGGCAGGCAGTTCCCGCAGCGGCACGGGTTCGCCCCGCCGGGCGCGGACGATCGCGGCGACGATCAGGGCGCAGACGACTCCGCCGACCAGGGCCACGTTCCAGGCCTGGAGCAGGCTCCCTCCGGCCGCGGGTGTCATCGTGCCGCCTCCCGTCCGCCCGGGTCGCTGCCCCGCTCCAGCCTGTCCAGCAGCGCGGCGTAGCGGTCGGGATCGTCCAGGACCGCCCGCCACGGCGCGATCAACTCGTCCGGGACGAGCGCCGTCGCCAGCGGCTCGACCAGCCGCAGCCCCTGCCCCAGCAGCCGCGAGACGGGCCGGCAGAACTCGAGCCAGAGCAGGGCGGCGCCCGTCAGGCGCCGCCTCTCCAGTCCCCGGGCCAGCCGTTCCACGTCGGTCGGAGCGCCGGTCATCGCCTCACACCTTCTCCTTGATGGCGGCGGTGATGGCCACGAGGTCGGCCAGGTCGCCCGCGTGGGACCGCACCGGATCGGCCGCCGCCAGACCCGACAGCAACGCGGCGGCCTCGGACCGGGTCTCGCTCTCCCCGTCCGGCAGGAAACCAGACACGCAGGCGGCTGTTCCCTGGCCGACGGCCGCCAGGGTCCCGCGGGCGAACAGGCGGGCCATCCGGCGACCGAGCTCCCTGTCCTCGCCGGCAGCAGCCGCCCGGCGGCAGAACGCTGCCGCCACCTCGCAGCGGGCCATCATGTCGGCGAGCAAGAACTGGACCGGCTGCCGGCTCGCCAGGCGCTGGCCGTGGAGCCAGAGGATGACCCGGTTCAGGTCGCGCATGGCGGCGGCCACCTCGGCCGCACCCACGTCGGGCTCCGACGCGGCCAGCTCGTCGAGAGCCGTCGCCTGCTGCTCGTACCACTCCCCCCTGGAGCGGACGGTCGCCTTCCAGCGGTAGAGGGCGATGATGCTCTGCTGGATCTCGCTGGTCCCCTCGTAGATCGTCGTGATCCGGACGTCCCGCTTGATCTTCTCGACCATGTACTCGCGGGCGTAACCGTAGCCGCCGTGGGCCTGGATGGCGGCGTCGGCGGCCCGGTTGCCGGCCTCGGTGCACCAGAGCTTGGCCACCGAGCCCTCGACCTGCAGGCCCTCCTCGCCGCTGTCGAGCCGGTGGGCGATCTCCTCGACGTAGGCCCGGCCCGCCGCCAGGTCGACCCAGTGGGGAGCGAGCAGCTTGGCTCCGTAGCCCTCCAGCTCGATGAGGGTCTTGCCGAACTGGAGTCGCTCGCTGGCGTAGCGGACGGCCCGCACCAGGGCCTCCTGGCCCGCCCCCAGGCCGAAGCTGCCGACCATCAGCCGGGTGTAGCCGAACACGGCGTTGGCCTGCTTGAGCCCCTGGCCCTCGACACCGCCGAGCAGGTGATCGGCCGGCACCACGACGTCCTCCAGGATGACCCCCGAGGTGTTCGAGGCGCGGATGCCGTGCTTGTCCTCGTGTCTGCCGACGCTCAGGCCCGGGGTGTCGCGCTCGACGACGAAGAAACTGGGTCCCTCGGGAGTGCGGGCCAGGATGGTGTAGAGGTCGGCCACACCGCCGTTGGTGATGAACTGTTTCGTCCCGTTGAGGCGGTAGCCGGTGACGTTGCCGTCGCCGTCGGTGATGCGGTCGGCACGGGTCTGGATCGCCGCCACGTTGCTGCCGGCCGCCGGCTCGGTGACGCCGTAGGCGACGATCAGTCCCTCGCCGGCGATGCGGGAGAGCCAGTGCTGCTTCTGTTCCGGGGTGCCGCCCACCAGGATGGGATCGGTCCCCAGACAGATGGCCAGGAAGGCCGTGGCGATGCCCAGGTCGGTGGCCGCCATCTCCTCCGAGACGCGGCAGATGTCCAGGGCGCCGCCGCCCAGGCCGCCGTACTCGGCGGGGATGAACACCAGGTGCATCCCCACGTCCGGCGACAGGAGCTTGCGGATGAACGACTCGGGGAACTCGTCCCGGGCGTCCAGATCCAGCCTTGCGGCATCGGGCAGGTCCCGGGCGACGATCTGGCGCAGGGTCTGGACGATCATCTCGCGCATCTCGGCGCTCAGGCCAGAGGTGAAGGTCATGCTCACTCCTCCGTGGTGGTGGCGATCGTGGTAGTCGCTTCAGGTCGCGGGGAATGGATCCGACGGCGGCCTGGCGTCCGGCACCAGGGTCCCCTCGCCGACGACGACGCAATGCCCGCCCACGCTGGTGCGGACGATGCGTCCGTCCTGCAGGTCGGCCTCCGCATAGAGCAGGCTCGGGCGCCCCATCTCGACCCCCTGTTCCGAGACGATGCGGACCCGCTCCCGGCCCGCCACGAGCCGATGCTTGACCATGTAGGCCAGCAGCGAGCCGACGGCGCTGCCCGTGGCGGCATCCTCGGGGATCCCGAAGCTCTGGGCGAACATGCGGCAGTGGACGTCCGCCTCAGGCGAGACGGTCTCGCAGGTGAAGACGAACAGGTCACCGAAACCGAGATCGGCCGCCAGCTCCCGGGCGCCGCTGCGGCTGGGACGCACGTCCTGGACGGCGGCCAGGGAACCGACCGGGACGATGTGGATCGGCAGGCCGATGGAGACGATCTCGCACGGCAGGCCCGTGATGGCGATGTCGCGCTCCCGGATCCCCAGGGCCCGGGCCACCTTGGCCCGCTGGTAGTACTGGCCGATGAACTCGGCAGGCGGGTACTCGATGGAGTAGAGGGGGGTGCCGCCTTCCCGGGAGACGAGCACCGGGTAGATCCCCGTCTCGGTGCGCCAGCGGAAGCGCCGTCCCTGCCGCCGGGGGACGAGCCGGCCCAGGTGCTCCAGGCCGCAGGTGGCCCCCAGCAGGGAGATCCCGGACATGGGGACCTCGCCCATGGGCGTGAAGATCCGCAGGTCCCACGCCTCGTCCTGCCGGGCCTCGCTCGTGACGAAGGCGGTCTCCCCTTCCCCCATCTCGCGTGCGATGTCCTGCATCTGCGCCCGCGTCAGGTCGCCGGCGTCGGGGAACAGGGTCAGCCGGCTCCCGCCGAACGGGGTGCGGGTGAAGACATCGAGATGGAGATAGCTGTAGCGGGGCAAGCGGACCACCTCCCGGTACGGCGCAGCGTCGATGCGGCCGAGTCTAGTCCCCGGAGCCGAGGGAGGCAAGGAACGGTTGTACCGGCGCCTGCTCCCGGACCGTCCGGCCGCGCGGCCGCAGCGGATCAGATCAGGACGACGACGGCGACGGCATGTTCCCGTTCGTGGCTGAGAGAGACGAGGGTGCCGGATACGCCCCGGCCGGACAGTGCCTCGCGCGCCCGTCCGTGGAGCCTGAGGGATGGAACGCCTCCCGGGTCGTGGACGACCTCGATGTCGCGGTAACCGATCCCGGCGGCGGACTCGCCCAGCGCCTTGAGCAGCGCCTCCTTGGCTGCCCAGCGGGCGGCCAGGGTCGCTGCTGCCGCCGCCGGCTGGCGCCCCAGCGCCACGGCGATCTCGCCCGGGCGGAAGCAGCGCTGCAGGAAGCGGTCGCCGTGGCGCCGCCACAGTTCCTCGATGCGCTTGCAGGAGACGATGTCCACGCCCAGTCCCAGCATCGCCGCCCCCTAGTAGGCGCCCTTGCGCTCGATGACCGCCGGCAGGGTCCGTGTCAGGATCCAGAGGTCGAACAGCAGACCCTGGCGACGGATGTACTCCAGGTCCAGCCGCATCCACTCCTCGAAGTCCAGGTGGCTCCTCCCGGAGATCTGCCAGAGGCAGGTCAGGCCGGGCTTGACGAGCAGCCGCCGGGCCTGGGCCGGGGTGTAGAGCCGCACCTCCGACGGGATCTGCGGCCGCGGCCCCACGATGCTCATCTCACCCCGCAGGACGTTCCAGAGCTGGGGGAACTCGTCCAGGCTGCTGCGACGGATGAACCTGCCCACGCCGGTGATCCGCGGGTCGTCCTGGATCTTGAAGGCGGCTCCGGTCGCCTCGTTGAGATGGGCCAGCTCCTGCTTGCGCTGCTCGGCGTCGACGACCATGGAGCGGAACTTGTAGCAGGTGAACAACCGTCCCCCGCGGCCGACCCGCTGCTGCCGGAAGAAGACGGGGCCCGGCGACTCCAGCTTGATCAGCAGGACGAGGAACGGGAACAGCGGCAGGATCAGCAGCAGGCCCCCCAGGGCCGCCACGATGTCCAGGACCCGCTTGGCGGCGCGATAGGCCAGCGTCGTGCGCGGCACCGGGCCGTCAGGGTCGAGGGCGATGTAGGCGTCGAAACCGCCCCGATCGGCGAAGACGTCATCCCTGGCGGTGAGTCCTGCCATGCGTCACTCCCCTAGCGGACCGGCGGACGCTGCCACCGCCCGCCAGTGCAGGACCCTGACACCCGGGAAGGCGGCCTCGGCGACGATCGCACCGGTGGCTCGCAGTTCTTTCTCCAGCAGGCCGCGCGGGTCCAGCGTCGCGCTGCGACACA
This sequence comes from uncultured Fibrobacteraceae bacterium, assembly GCA_964436825.1. Lineage (GTDB taxonomy): Bacteria > Krumholzibacteriota > Krumholzibacteriia > LZORAL124-64-63 > LZORAL124-64-63 > CAYTEO01. Next base: position 59,556 of record CAYTEO010000003.1, read on the forward strand.
GGACGAGCCAGGCTCCCGGCGCGTCTCCCAGACGCTCCGCCAGCACCCGCCGCGCGTCCTCGCGATTCCTGATGACCGGGACGTGCCAGAACGGGACGACCTCTCCCGCGCCCGCGTAGTAGAACGCGAACAGGTTCGGAACCACGGGCACGAGGATCGGCTCCTCCCGGACCGCCCCGGCGGCCACCCAGCGTGCCGCCGCCCGGACGTCGTCCCTGGCGTACCGGGGGGAGAGATGGTACTGGGCGACCGACAGGAACGTCAACGCCAGCAGGAGTCCCGCCGCCAGTCTCCCGGTCCGGCCGCGGACGGCAGCCAGGCCGCGGGCGACGACCAGCAGCAGCAGCGGCAGGGTCGTCATGAGGTAGCGCGGGTTGTAGGTCTTGGCGTCGAGCAGGCGCAGGACGGTCAGGATCGCCATGGGCACCAGCAGTCCCAGCAGCAACCGCCAGCGGTCGCGGGCGGCGAACCGGCGCAGGCCGTTCCACCCCAGCACCAGGACCGGCCCCGCGGCGAGTCCCAGCAGCGGCAGGGCGCGCAGGACGATCCGCACGCGGTCGGGCCGGTGCAGCTCCGCCAGGGAGGGTCCCAGGCTGAAGCCGTAGAGGAAGGAGAACCACGTGTAGAACCAGGCGAGGGGATGGAACGCCTGCTGCCCGGCGGGGGGGATCTCCCCTCCCCCCGGAGCGAGCCGGCCGGGGTACCAGAAACCCGCCGCCTGGAGCAGCCACGGCAGCGAACCCATCCCGATCAGGCCATAGGCCAGCAGCCAGCGGCGCCAGCCGTTCCCGTCACGGGGACGGTCGACGAGCAGGACCGTCAGCGCCTGGGCGGCCAGCAGGAAGAGGGCGGACATGTTGGCCAGCACCGCCAGCCAGCCGCAGACGGCATAGGCCAGCATGCGGCGGCGCGTCATCCCCTCCTGGACGGCCTGCAGCCAGACCAGGGTGGCGGCCAGCGAGCACAGCAGCATCAGGCTGTAGCCGCGCGCTTCCTGGGCGTACCAGACGGCGAAGGGGTTGAGGGCCACCAGCAGGGCGAGCCACACGCCGGTCCGCGGCGTCGCCCAGCGCCGCCCCAGCAGCCATGCCAGGGGAATGGACGCGACCCCGGCCACCAGGGCGGGCAGCCGGAGCCACCACTCCACCGGGGTCCAGGCGCGCAACGGCCAGAGGATCGCCAGGTAGAGGGGCCCCTGGACGTTGTCGCGCACCTGCTCCCAGAACCCGTGTCCCGGCCCCGGATGGATCTGCTTCCAGGTGGCGTACTCGTCGATCCACAGCGGCCGTGCGCCGAGCTGCACCAGGCGCAGCACCGCGCCGACGGCCACGATGGCCAGCAGCAGCAGGCCGAGTCGCCGGGAATCGGTATCCGACCGCGTCCGGTCGCTCCAGGTCACTGCCCTTCCCTCCCTCGCAGGGGGGTCCCCAGCCGGTAGCTCTTCAGGGAGGCGTCGATGGCGCCGACCTTGACCTTCGACTTCATCAGCACCGGCAGGCGGCGCTCGTCGTCGGTCAGCCAGATCAGCAGCTGCCCCTCGTGCTTGAACAGCCCCTCGCCCATGTTGACCGGCTCGACGACGAGGCAGTCGAATGTCCCGGCCGGGACGGTGATCCGCTCGCGGCGGTGGACGACGACCTGCAGCTGGTAGTTGCGCCGGGAGCTGTGTGTCGTCACGTAGGTCGTCTCCGCCGGTGCCAGCGGCAGGGCCCGCACGAAGTAGAAGGCCGACAGGGCGTCGTGGATGGGCCAGGGGACATCCAGGACCCGGCCGTCCAGGTAGACGGCCTGGTGGTGCCGCTGGTCGAAACGGACGGTGATGTTCTTGCGGTAGTCCCCCTCCCGCAACCGCTTGGAGAAGAACCGGCTGTGCAGGGTGACGACGTCGATGTGGGAGACGACCTTGTCCCGGACCCGGTAGAAGGTGGAGAAGAAGTTGTTGGAGCGGGCGCGACTTTCCACCCGGTAGCAGAGGTGACCGTCGGTCTCCACCAGGCCCGTGATCCCGAGGGTGGCACTGCCGGCGTTGATGGGACCGTAGTCGATGGAGAACTCCAGCTCCTCCCCCGGCCCGAACGGGACGGGGGCGATGCTGTCCGGCAGGGCCGGCCGTTCATCGCCGCCGCCGGCCGCCACGACTGCCGGCGCCAGGAGCATCAGGGTCAGCCCCCACAGCAGGCCGGCTCCGGGGATGGTCTTCATCCGCTTCCACCCTTCCTGTCACGCGAGGCCGCCAGGATGCTGCGGCAGGCCGCGAGGACGGGTTCGGGACCGAGGTCGTCGAGGCACGGGTGTCCCGGCACCGGGCAGACCAGACGATCGCACGGCGCGCACGGAACCTCCAGGTGAACCGCGCGATGGCGGGGATGTTCCGGGTTCCAGCCGGCCGGATCGGTCGGACCGAACAGGGTGACCGTCGGCGTCCCCACCGCCGCCGCCACGTGCCGCGCGCCGTTGTCGGTGGCCACCAGCAGGTCCACCCTGCCGAGCAGATCGGCCAGTTCCAGCAGGTCCGTGGGCGGGGCGACGGCCAGCCCGGGCGCTGCCCGACGCAGGTCGGCGACGAGAGCCCCGTCGCCGGGGCCGGGGACCAGCACCGGCACGGTTCCCTCCTCCGCCAGGGCGGCGACCAGCTCCGCCGCCCGCGCCGCCGGCCAGGCCTTGGCGGGCCAGGTGGCGCTCAGGACCAGGGCGACGACCGGTCCCGGCGCCGCGTCCAGGAAACGGTCCCGCCACGCGAGGTAATCGGCTCCCAGCTCCTCCGACTTGACCGCCAGGGAAGGGCCAGGGGCCCAGCGCGGGGCCGGAAGCCTCATGGCACGCAGGATATCGGCAAAGCTCTCGGCGGCGAACTGGCGCAACCGGCGCCCCGCCAGCTCGTTGCGGGGAACCCGGATGTTGTAGGCCCAGCGCCGCCACGGCAGGTCGTAGCCCACCCGCCAGCGCGCGCCGCTGGCGGCCGTCCACAGGGCGGTACGCGGCGTGCTGAGCAGATCGACGACCAGGTCGTAGCGCTGCTCCCGCAGCCAACGGAACCAGCCGGCACCCAGCGGCCAGGCCACCGGCTCCACCCCCGGCAGCAGGTGGCGCAGCAGCGGCACGTAGGGCCGGTCCAGCAGCAGGCTCACCCGGGCCCCGGGCAGCGACCGCCGCAGGGCCCGCACGACCGGCACGCCGACCACGGCATCGCCCAGGGCGCGCCGGCGGATGACCAGGACCCTGGCGACGGGACCGGCGATCAGGGGCGCATCGCTCCTCATGGCGATGCCTCCCCCGACAGCTCCCGTGCCGCCTCCAGGACCATTTCCACGGTGATGGCGGGCATGCAGACGAACTCGTCGCACACGTGGCGGTCGCAGGGGTGGCAGTCGGGGCGGGCGGCCAGGACCCGGAACGGTCCCAGGTGCGCATACGGGAACCAGAGGGAGGGGTCGGTGGGGCCGAACAGTCCCACGGTGGGTCGGCCCATCGCCACGCCCGCGTGCATGATCCCGCCGTCGCAGCTGACCAGGCAGGCGCACGCCGCGACGACCCGCAGCGCCGCCCCCAGGTCGAGTACCGGGAGCAGGACGACTCCCGGCGGCTGGTCGCGGAACGCCGCCGCCAGGTCCGGGTCACCGGCCGGCGGCTGGAGGACGAGGACCGACCGTCCCTCCCGCGCCAGCGCCTGCGCCACCTCCGCCCACCGCCGCGGCGACCAGCGCTTCGTCGGCCAGGTGGCACCGGGAGCCAGCAGGACGTAGCCACCGGGCTCCTCTGCCTCCAGTCGCCGGCACGCCCGCAGGACGGCCCGGGGCCACGGGCCCTCCCGCGGCGGCAGGTAGGTGCGCCACCGCTTCCGCCTCCCCTCGTCGACGACCCAGTCGCGCAGCGACAGGCCGCTCTCGGCGTGACGCAGCGGCCAGAGGCGGGCCACGTGCGCACCCAGCCCCCCGGGCACGGCGTCCAGGAAACCGGGATCGTCCCCGGGAACCTCGTGGACGTCGGTGTAGAGCCGGGAGCGCCAGCCACGACTGCCCGCCAGGCGACGCGGGATCCCCGCCAGCCGCAGCAGCCAGGCGCTGCGGGGATTGAAAAAGAGGTCGACGGCGGCGTCGTAACCGGTCCTCCGCAGTTCCCGCACCAACCACGGCGTGGTCCGGGGAGCGACCGGCGGCGGGGTCCGCCGCCCATGCCGGCGGGCCGGGTGCCGCGGTCCGGACGCCAGCAGGTGCAGTCGCTCCAGCCACGGATGATCGCGCAGCAGCTCGCCGAAGGGCTGCTCGCAGAGGAAGCCGATCTCCAGCTCCGGATCCCCCCGGCGCAGGACATCCACGACGACGGTGCTCATGGCGACGTCGCCCAGGTAGCGCAGCCGGGTCACCAGGATCCGGCGCAGCGGCCGTCCCCCCAGCAGCCAGGTCATCGGCCCACCTCCGCCCGGATGGACCTGACGGCGGCCGCCAGGTCGGGAACCACCCGCATTCCCGGCACCTCGCCCAGCTCCCGACGGGTCCGCTCGCCTTCGCCGGTCAGCACCAGGAAGGGGCGCAGACCCGCGCGCCGCGCCATCTGGACGTCGCTCGCCCTGTCCCCGACGACCCAGGCCCTGCCCGGCGGCCACGGGAAGTGCCGCGCCGCCTCCTCCACCAGGCCGGTCTCCGGTTTCCGGCAGCGGCAGCCCGCCTCCGGCGGATGGGGGCAGTAGTGGATGGCGGCCAGCGGCACGCCGGCCAGGGCCAGCAGGGTGGCGATCCGCCCCTGGACGGCGACCGAGCGGCTCTCGGACATGTAGCCGCGGCCGATCCCCGACTGGTTGGTGACGATCACCAGCCGCAGGCCGGCCCGGTGGGCCTCGCGCAGCGCGTCGACGGCCCCGGGCAGGAAGCGGACCGCCTCGGGATCGTCCAGGTAGCCCGGATCGTCGACGATGACACCGTCGCGGTCCAGCAGGAGGGTGGGCCGTTCGCGCCCGGCCGTCGCCTCGTCCAGCAGGAGCGTCCCCGGTCCCGCCCGCGCGGCGAGCAGCGCGTCGGCGGCCGCGAGGACCCGGTCCGCGCCGATGGTCGCGAGGCAGAAGGTCGGCTCGGGGCAGGTCCGGCGGAAGCAGGGGTGGCAGGGGAAGCCCTCGGCCGCCAGGGCGCGGACGCGGACGCCGCGCGGGCCCGTCCAGGCGGGGCTGGAGGAACCGAACAGGCCGATCGTCGGCGTGCCGCAGGCGGCGGCCACGTGCATCAGGCCGCTGTCGTTGCCGACGAACAGCTCGGCGCTGCGGACCAGGGAGACGGCCTCGCGGAGGGACGTCGCCCCCACGAGATCGATCAGCACCGGCCGGTCCGTCCCCGGCCCGTCGTGGACGTCGACCCCGGCGGCGGCCGCGATCCCCCTGGCCGTGGTCCGGGCCGTGGCGTCCCCCAGCAGGACGACCCGCCTGCCGCGCGCGACGGCGTCCGCGACCAGCTCCGCCGCCCTTGGTGCCGGCCAGCTCTTGGCGCTCCCGTACGTGGCCCCGACGCCGACGACCCACCAGGGCGGTCCGGACCGCCAGGGGGGAGCGGGGTCCCACTGCTCGACGACCGGCAACCAGGGCGGTACGGCCGGTACGCGGCAGCCTGCCAGCCCGGACGCCTCCCGTTCCACCCAGCGCCGCCAGAGCAGCTGCAGCTCCTCCAGGTAGTGCAGGTCGCCGCGAGGCGGTCGCGCCACCGGGTCGGTCAGCAGCCAGGCGCGCCCGTCCCCGCGGAAACCGATCCGGCGGTCGGCACCGCCCAGGCGGGCCACCAGGGCCGCCCGCAGGGAGGGCGGCAGCAGGATCGCCGTCCCCACGTCCAGGCGGCGCCACGCCGCCGCCTGCCGCAGCAGGCCGACCGTTCCGGCGTGCCGCCCCCCGCGGGCATACGCGACCGTGTCGACCAGGCGGGGATCACCGTCGAGCAGGGGACGCCAGCGGCGGCGGACCGACAGGACCGGCCGCGGCAGGCCGGCCAGCTTCGAGGTGGCGGCCAGCAGGTCCAGCAGGGAGGTCGCCATGACCAGGTCGCCGAGCCAGTTGGGGGCCGCCACCAGCAGCGGCGTCCGGGAGGGCGGGAGCGTCATGATCCGGCGCCGGCCCTGGCCCCCTCGACCGCCTCCATCAGGGTGTCGATATCGACGCGGCGACCCGGCTTGATGCGGATGACCCGCGCGTTCGGCCGGTCGGCGGGAACCCAGTCGGCGCCCTCGTTCTCCAGGAAGAGACCGACGCTCGGCACCCCCATGGCCGTCGCGAAGTGGAACAGGTCCGTGTTGCCGGCCACGACCAGGTCGCACTGCGATGCCAGCAGGACGACGTCGAACAGGGTCTCGCGGGGCAGCGCCAGGGGCGCGGTCGTCAGCCCCGACTCGAACTCCGCCAGCCGCTCGGGCGCCGCCGTCAGGGACAGGGCCAGGATCCGGCACGGCAGCTGGCTGGAGAGCTGGTTGACGACGAAGTGCAGGTTCTGGACGGTCAGCCCGTGCCCGCTCTTGGCCAGGGCGGGATCGACGGCGATCAGCAGCTCGTCCCGGCGGGGCTTGTTGAAGTGGACCAGCTGGCGCATGCGACGCACCCTCTCCTCCGGCAGCGGCCACTCCCGCAGCCCGCGCAGGGAGGGCAGGTCCAGGAAAGGGGTCGCCGCCTCGAGGCGATCCCCGCGGTAGCGCCGCTGGTCCCGTGGCGGCCGGATCTCGAAGTTGACCGCCGGGTAGGAGCCGGGATGGGAGGGCCCCAGGCGCAGGGGAGCCCCGCTGGCCAGGGAGACGGCCTCCAGGCTGCCCTGGTGGCCGAAGGACATCAGGATGCTCGTCTGGTAGCCGCTGCGCCGGACCTGCTTGAGCAGGGCGAAGAAGGCCGGGCTCCAGGGCCGCAGTTGCCGGGGACCGTAGACCATGACCCTGCGGGCGAAACCGCTGGGCACGACCAGGGACGAGAGCGCCTCGGGGACCAGGACGTCGATGTGGGTGGCCGGATAGCGCTGCCGGATGGCCCGCAGCAGCGGCACGTGGAACAGCAGGTCGGTCAGGTCGTCGTCCGCGATGGCCAGCACCGACGCCCCGGCCCGGAACACGCCCGGCACGGTGAACGGCGGCGTCTCGCCCCTGCCCACCAGGCGCCCCACCAGTCCCGCCAGCAGATCCTTCCCCGCCACGGTCACCCCTTCCCGCCTTCGCGGCCGGAGAGCCGCGCATACTGCTCGGGCAGGACCGCCTGCCAGACTTCCTCGACGTGCTCGACGCAGATGAACTCGACGGCCTGGCGCACCTCGTCGGGGATCTCCTCCAGGTCCGCGCTGTTGGCCGCCGGCAGCAGGAGGCGCCGGATCCCCGCCCGGTGCGCCGCCAGGGACTTCTCCAGCAGTCCGCCGACCGGCAGCACCTCGCCGGTCAGGGTGATCTCGCCGGTCATCGCCGTGCGGCGGTCCACCGGCTTGCCGACCAGCAGGGAGAACAGGACCGTCGCCATGGCGATCCCGGCGCTGGGCCCGTCCTTGGGGACCGCCCCCGCCGGCACGTGGATGTGGACATCGCGGGCGGTGAAGAACGTCGCCAGCTCCTGGCGGTGGCCGAACCGTGCCCGCAGGTAGGAGTGGGCCGCCTGGGCCGACTCCTGCATCACCTGTCCCAGCTGGCCCGTCAGGCGCATCTGGCCGTTGCCGCCGGGCAGGACGACTCCCTCCAGGTAGAGGATCTTGCCGCCGACGGGGGTCCAGGCCAGCCCCGTCACGACGCCGACCTTCGTCTTGCGGCGCAGCTGGTCGACGGCGTAGGGCGGGTTGCCCAGGAACTCGTCCAGGTTGCGGCTGGTGACACTGAAGCGGCGGTTGCGCCGGACGGCGACCTTGCGCGCCACCTTGCGGCAGACGCCGCCGATCTTGCGTTCCAGCTCCCGGACCCCGGCCTCGCGCGTGTAGCCGGCGATCAGGTACCGCAGGCCGGCCTCGCTGAAGCGCAGGTTGCGGGAGGTCAGGCCGTTCTCCTCGATCTGCCGCGGGACGAGGTAGCGCTTGGCGATCTCCAGCTTCTCCAGGTTCGTGTAGCCAGGCAGCTGGATGACCTCCATGCGGTCGAGCAGGGGCCGCGGGATGGTGTCCAGCATGTTCGCCGTGGTGATGAACAGGACCCGCGAGAGATCGAACGGCAGGGAGATGTAGTGGTCGGTGAAGGAGTTGTTCTGCTCGGGGTCGAGGACCTCCAGCAGGGCGCTGGCGGGGTCGCCGCGGAAGTCCTGGCCCAGCTTGTCGATCTCGTCGAGCATGATCAGCGGGTTGTTCGTCCCGCACTGGCGCAGCCCGGCGATGATCCGCCCCGGCATGGCCCCCACGTAGGTGCGCCGGTGGCCCCGGATCTCGGCCTCGTCGCGCATCCCGCCCAGGGAGAAGCGGAAGAACTCCCTGCCGACCGCCTCGGCGATGCTGCGCCCCAGGGAGGTCTTGCCCACCCCCGGCGGGCCCACCAGGCAGATGATCGGCCCGCGGTGGTCCCGTTTCAGCTTGCGGACGGCCAGGAACTCCAGGATCCGCTCCTTGACGTCCTCCAGGCCGTAGTGGTCGCGGTCCAGGATCCGCTGGGCGCGGCGCAGGTCGAGCTTGTCCTTGGAGGAGACGAGCCACGGCAGCTCCAGCAGCCAGTCCACGTAGGTCTTGCTGACGGTGTACTCGCTGGCCCCGGGAGACATGCGTGCCAGACGGTCCACCTCCCGCTCGGCGACCTCGCGGACCGCGTCGGGCAGGGCGGCGTCGCGGATCCGCTCGCGCAGCTCCTCGATCTCGAGGCTCGTGTCCTCGGTGTCCCCCAGCTCGCGCCGGATGGCCTTCAGCTGCTGGCGGAGGTAGTACTCGCGCTGGTCCTTGTCGATGGACTGGCGAACGGTCGACTGGAGCTTCTGCCCCAGCTCGACGACCTCCAGCTCCCGCATGACGATCCTGGCCAGCAGCTGCAGCCGGGCGGAAGGATCGACGGTCTCGAGGATCTGCTGCTTCTCGTCGACGGAGATGTCCAGGTTCGTGGCGATGAGGTCGGCCAGCCGCCCCGGATCGTCGATGTTCATCACGACGATCTTCAGCTCGTCGGAGAGGTTCTCGCTGGCATCGACGATCTTCAGGAAGTTGTTGGCGACCCCGCGCATGTAGGCCAGGGTGCGCGAGTCCCGTCGCGTCTGCTCGTAGAGCGGGGCGACCCGCGCCTTCAGGTACGGCTCGGTGGCGATGAACTCCTCGATGCGGATCCGGGCGACCCCCTGCCCCAGCAGACGCATGCTCCCGTCGGGGAACCGCAGCATCTTCTGGATGCGCACGGCGGTCCCGACACGGTAGAGGGAGGCCGTCTCCCCCTCCCCCTCCCCGCCCCCGGCGTTGTCCTCGTCCTGGCGCTGGGAGACGGTCCCGAGCATCTTGTCCCCCGTCAGGCAGTCGTCGGCCAGGCGGATGAGGTTCTCGTCGCTCAGCACCAGCGGCACCATCATGTAGGGGAAGACGACGGCCTCACTGATGGGCAGGATCGGCAGCACCGAGGGGACGGGAATGATCTCCCCGCCGCGGGCCGCTTTCTCGTTGCCGTTGTGATTCATGCCTGGGTGCTCCTCTCCCCCTTCACCGCTGACGGGGGTCGCGGTCCTCCCTGTGCTCAGGGCTCGACGTCGATCCGGCGCCGGTCACCCGTTCCCCGCCGTCCCCTGGGCAGGATGACGTAGAGGAAACCTGCCTGGTAGCGGGCGATGGCCCGCCCGGGAACGACGTCGTCCGGCAGGGCGATCCGCCGGCAGAACGGGCCCACGTTGATCTCCATCTTGTGGTAGTGCTTCTTGCCCTGGGGTGCGATATCCTGCCGGACGCCGCGGATCGTCAGGACCTGCCCGTCGGTGACGACCTCGATGGCGCCGGGATCCATCCCGGCCAGCTCCATCTGGACGACGAAGCTGTCCTCGGTCTCGTAGGCGTCGGTGGCCGGTCGCCAGGTCATGTCGTCGTCCACCGGGAAGGCCACGCGACCCCGCACGTGGACGAGGATCTCGTAGAGATCCGTCACCCCCTCGGGCGTGCCGCCTCGCCACCGCTGGTACCGGGACATGCCATCAACCTCCTCGCGCCGTCGTCTCGCCATTGCATGCTATCGCCCGACCCAGGCAGCGTCAACCTCGCTCCCCCGCCGGCGGCAGCCAGGCGGGTCGTTCCGGCCGGATCCTTCCCCTGGCGAGCAGCTGCAGGGCGGTTTGCCGGTCGGGCAGGCCGGCGCGCCCGCCGTAGGCGCCGCACTTCAGGCCCGCGACGGCGGCGGCGAAGCGCAGCGCCTCCTCCGGCTCCCAGCCCTCGGCACGCGCCACGGCGTAACCGCCGTGGAAGGCGTCTCCCGCGCCGGTGGTGTCGACGACCGGGACGGCGAAGGCCGGGACGTGACGCGGCGCATCCGGTCGCCACAGGACGGCGCCGGCCTCGCCGCAGGTCATCGCGACGACCTCCGGTCCCAGGGCCCGGAGCTCCCGCAGCGCCTGCAGCGGTTCCCGGAGGCCTGTCAGCTCGGTGGCGAACGTCTCGCTGGCGACGACATCGCTGCAGCTGGCCGCCAGCTCGCCGGTGCCGGGACGGGCCGTGCCGGCATCCATCACGGCGGGGATCCCCCGGCGCCTCGCCGCGGCGGCCAGCAGGGCGGCCGCCGCCGTCTCGTGGCCGTCGCAGAGCAGCAGGTCGACACCGTCCAGCCATGCCGGGTCGACCTCTTCCGGCCGCAGCGGGGGGAGGTTGCCGCGCTGCCAGAGGATGCGCCGGCGTCCCTGCCGGGGATCGACGAGGATGACCGCCTGGGGGGTCTCCGCGCCCCGGCGCTCCGGTGCCAGGGAGAGATCGATCCCCTCCCGTGCCAGCTCCTCCCGCTGGCGCCGGCCGGGGAGATCGTCGGCCAGGGGGGTCACCAGGACGACCTCGGCCCCCAGCCTGGCGGCCGCCACGGCAGCGGTGGCCGCCGGGCCGCCACCCTGCTGGCGGATCGACGGCACCTCCAGCTTGCGGTCGGGAGCCGGAAAACGCTCCGTCACCACGGTGACGTCCCAGGCGTTGTAGCCGACGACGAGGATCCTCGCCACGCGTTCCTCCCCCGTGGTTGCGCCTCCGGCCGGGATCCGCTACAGTGGCACGTCGACATCCGGCCAAGGGAGTGTGAGATGAGCGATTGTCTCTTCTGCCGCATCGCCTCGGGGGCCCTGCCGTGCGACAGGGTGACCGAGACGGACGACTTCATCGCCTTCCGCGACATCAACCCCCAGGCGCCGGTCCACGTGCTGATCATCCCCCGGCGACACGTGTCGTCGGCGGACGAGCTGCAGCCCGGGGACCGCGACCTCGTGGGCGAACTGCTGCTCCTGGGAACGCGCCTTGCACGGGAGCTGGGCATCGCCGGGACCGGCTACCGCCTCGTGCTGAACTGCGGCGAGGACGGTGGCCAGTCGGTCGGCCACCTCCATCTGCACCTGCTGGGCGGCAGGAAGCTGGGCTGGCCGCCCGGCTGAACCGGCGGCCAGCCTACTTCAGCTTGTAGACTCCCCGTCCGGCCCGCACGATGCGCTGGCTCGTGGACAGGGTCCTGCGCAGGACGTTCTCGAAGTTCTTGCTCTTGCTCTTGAAGAGCTTCCCTTCCTGGATGGCGTGGAGGATCTCCTTGACGGACATCTTGCCGCCGTGGCTGGTGATCAGCCCGGCGATGACGTCCTCGAGGGTCTGCTTCGCCTTCGCCGGGGCGGCCTTGCCGCGCGCGCCCTTGCGCGTGACCTTCTTGGCCGCCTTCGCGGCGGCCTTCTTCTCGCTCGCCCTGGCGGCCGTCTTCGCTTTCCGCTTCCCGGCAGCCGGGGTGCCGGCCTTCTTCCCGCGCACGGCGCGCTTCCGGACGACGGTTCCCTGCTGGAGACTCGCCAGCTCCTTCTCGACCCGTGCCAGCTCCTTCTGCAGCTCTGCACGCCGCTTCTCCAGCTCGCCCATCTGCTGCTTGACATCCATCAGCTTCCGCAGGTCCTCCAGGGAGAGTTCCCTCGCGAGCTTCAGAAAATCCCTTGCCACTTTAGCCTCCTCTGCCGGGGTCCCACGATCAATATTACTTGCAACCTAGAAGCGCCCACCGGGGATGTCAACAATGATATAAAGCGGATCCGGTATCAATGGACGGCATCGACCCGCCACGAGACCACGTTCTGGTACGGCGAGAGGATGTGGGGGCGGACGTCGCGCAGCCGCCGGTTGTAGGCCACGATGATGTCCGGGTAATAGAGAAAGGCCATCGGTTCGTCGTAGGCGATCCAGCGCTGCCACCGCTGCCAGAGACGGCGGGCCCGTGCCCTGTCGCGGCACGCCAGGGCGGCGGCCAGCAGCGAGTCGGCGCGGCTGCTGGCGTAATGTCCGTAGTTGAACTTGTCCCTCCCCGCCGCCGAGAGGAGGGGCGAGGGATCGACCGTCAGGCGCGACGAGAAGACGCCGAGGTAGGCGTCGAACTCGCCCCGCCTGAGCAGGGCCACGGCGCTGGAGAGTTCCATGACCCTGGTCCGGACGTCGACACCGATCGCGGCCAGGTTGTCCCTGATGACGACGGCGCCGTTCTCGCGCACCGGATCCCCTTTGCGGGTCAACAGGGTGAAGCGGAAGGGCCGGCCCTCCCGGTCCCGGATCCCGTCGCCGTCCGTGTCGCGCCAGCCTGCCTCGTCCAGCAGCCGGGCGGCGAGTTCGGGATCGTAGGGGTCGGGCGGCAGCGAGTCGTCGTGGGCCCACAGCGCCGGCGGCAGGGGACTGGCCGCCGGCCTGGCGTAGCCGTGCAGCAGGCCGCTGACGAAAGCCTCGCGGTCGATGGCACAGGAGAGGGCGCGCCGGACGCGGCGGTCGCTGAACAACGGCCGTTCCAGGTTCCAGTAGATCTGTCCGGTCAACCGTCCGGGCATGCGCTCGACACGCAGATCGGCCCGCTTCTCCAGGCGGGAGACCAGGTGGGGCGGCACATCGGCGAGGAAATCCACCTCCCCCGTCTCCAGGGCGACGACCCGGGCCGTCACGTCGGGGATGATGCGGAAGACGAGCCGGCGCAGCCGCGAGCGTCGACCGGGATAGCGTTCGTTGCGCACCAGCACGAGGCGCCTGTCGTGGTCCCACTCCTCGAGCACGTAGGGCCCCGACGACAGCGGTGCGACGTTCAAGGGCCAGCGGGCCACGTCCGCCGGGTCGAGGCCGTCGACGACGTGAGCCGGCAGGATGAAGTGCCCCAGCGTCGGCACCAGGTCGGGCCGCGCCTCCCGGAAGCGGTAGACGACGGTCACCGGATCGAGAGCGGTCACCGTGTCGATGTTGGCGATGCGGCCGCCCGCCCGCGGGCTGGCGATGACGGGATCCTTGTAGAGCTCGACGGACCGCACGACGTCCCGCGAGGTCAACGGCCGTCCGTCGGACCAGGACCACGGCCGCAGGCGGACCGTCACCTCCAGGCTGTCGGGCGAGAAGATCAGGGTGTCGGCGATGTGGGGATGGTAGGTCAGGTCCTCCCCCATCTCCACCAGCCCCTCCATGAGCAGCACCAGGATCTGTCCGGCGTAGGACGAGGTGTAGAGCAGGGGATTGAGGTTGTCGGGCTCGGCCGGGAAGGCGATGACGGCCGTGTCGTCACGACCGGTCCGCTCGACCGCGCCCTCGTCGCGCCCGCAGCCGCCGGCGGCGATCAGCAGCAGGGCGACCAGCAACGGCAACAGGTGGCGCTTGTCGCCCATGATCCTCCTCGGCGGCGGGGCAGGGCGACGACGCCCTGCCCCGTGGAGCTCACTTGACGAGGGTCAACTTCATGGTCCTGGCGTCGCCGCCGGAGACGGCGCGCAGGAAGTAGACGCCGCTCCCGAGACGGCGTCCCGCGTCGTCGCGCCCGTACCAGGTCCAGCTGTGCCAGCCCGGCGTCGTCACACCGGCCTGGAGGCGCCGGACGCGTCGGCCGAGGACGTCGAAGATCCCGACCTCCAGCGGCACCGCAGTCCCCTCGCCGGGGACGTACAGCTCGATGCGGGTGACCGGGTTGAACGGGTTCGGCACGGCCGGCCGGAGCGTCAGGGCGGCGGGTGGACGCGGTGTCTCGACCGCCGTCGTGCTGGGATGCCGGAAGACTCCGTCACGCGTGTTGCTGCCCCGGAACGTCGGCCAGGGGAGCTTCGTCCCGTCGACCGGGTACGGCATGTCCCAGACGTGGACCAGGAAGTCCCAGCCGGCATAGACGATGTCGACGTCCCTGTCCCCGTCGAGGTCGCAGATGACCGGTGCGGGACGAATGGGACCGCCCAGGGTCATGGGGAAGCCCTCCACGTAGGTCCCGTCGGCGTTCCAGGCATAGAGGTTGTTGGGGGTCTCGACGTTGCTGCCGCCGATCCCGAAGATGATGTCCAGGCTGCCGTCGCCGTTGATGTCCCCCACGACGGGACTGGACTCCGAGTTGCCGGGCACGTACTGGGGCCAGCCCGGCAGCGCCTGCCCGCTGGTCCCGCCCGCGATGTCGGTGTCGATGATGTAGACCAGTCCGGTGAAGGTGGTCGCGGCGGTGCCGTGGATCTCGACCGCCACGATCTCCAGTTCGCCGTCGTCGTCGAAGTCGCCGACGGCGGGGCTGGGACAGGTCACATCGCCGTTGATGCTCTGCGCCTCGAACGGGATGGGGAATCCGGGGTAGTGCGTCCCGTCCGGCTCCAGGACGTGGAGGGTGTCGTCCTCGGAGACGAAGACGATCTCCCAGGTCCCGTCGCCGTTCAGGTCGGCCACCGTCGGGCTGCACATGATGCTGCCGCCCCCGCCGGTGGCGTAGGGGAAGCCGGGAGGCTGGGTGGTGTCCGCCTTGAGGGCGTAGAGGTAGTTCTGCGCATTCCACCCGTAGCGGGTGCCGAAGATGATCTCCCGCGCCCCGTCGCCGTCCAGGTCGAACAGCGCGGGGGAGCTGCGGTTCCACTCGGCCCACGGCAGCACGTCGCGGACGTAGAAGGGACCGTTGGTCGACGGGTCACCGTCGCCGTCGAGCAGCTCGGTGCCGTCCACGTGCCAGACCAGGGTCTGCCCGCCCAGGTTGTTGGCCACGATCTCGGGTTCACCGTCCCCGTCGACGTCGCCGATCGCCGGCGTCGCCCAGATCCAGTGGTTGCCCGTGGACTGGGGCCAGCCCGGCAGCTCGGTCCCGTCCCAGCGCAGCACGTGCATCAGCCTGGCGTCGCGATCGGCGCAGACGATCTCGTCGCCGGGAACGCCGTCCAGGTCCGCCAGGGCGATCCCCATGGGCGTGAACGTCCCGTCCAGGTCGGTGATCGGACCGGCGGTCTGGGAGTCGTGGTCGCCGTCGAACAGCTCGTTGCCGCCGGCGTCGAAGACGTAGATCTCGTCGGCGGCGATGACGATGTCCAGGACGTGGTCGCCGTTGACGTCGCCGACGGCGCAGTGGCTGCTCGTCTCCACGGGCAGCGGCAGCGGGAAGTCGCCGGCCTCGGGCGGTGCCGTGCTCTCGGAGATCGGCTGCGACCAGAGTCCCTCGACCAGGGAGCTGTCGACGGCGGCGATGCGGTAGTAGTAGCGGCTCAGGGTCGCCAGGCCGTCGTCGGCGAAGTAGGCGATCCCCTCCAGCAGGTCGGCGTTGGCCCGCTGGTAGGGACCACCCTCGCTGGTGCTGCGGTAGACGTTGTACCCCCGGACATCGCCCGCCACCGGCGTCCAGCTCAGGGCGATGATGGTCGGTCCGAGCGACGTGTTCGCCGTGGGCTCTTCGGGCTGGGCCGGCGGTCGGATCTCGAAGTCGTGGCGGAAGGTCCGCCCCTCGGCGTCGGTCACCACGAACCAGGCCGACCGGTCCAGCGCGGTGTCGGCCACGGCGAGCGAGGCCATGGCCATCCCCGACGATTCCTGCAGCGTCGCGAGATCGGGGTAGGTGATCACCGAGTCGTAGATCGTCACGTTGGGATTGTCGCTGCGCAGCCTGGCCACCAGGCCGCCGGCGGTGCCGGCGCCGTAGTTCTTCAGCCAGAGCTGGATGGCGACCCGCTCTCCCGCGTCCAGGCCACCGTCCCCGTCACCGAAGTACTGGTCGTACCACGAGAGCGCGAACGGCACGACCTCGGGGCCCACGACGGTCGCCGTCCAGGCGCTGGGCCACTGGTCCGCGCCGTCGCTGGCGACCCAGCGGAGGGTGACGAGCGTCCCGTCGGGCACGTCGGCCGCCACCTGGACGAGAGCCGGATCCTGCGCCGTGGCGGTCCCCCCCGGCGAGACGTTGCCGACCACCAGGTTGGGGTCGGTCACCGTGATCCCGGCGGCGGTGCACGTCAGGAAGGCCGTCACGCCGACGGCGCCTCCTCCCCCCGTGTCCCGGAAGGTCGGCAGCAGGGCCACCGTCTCCCCGGCATCGATCCGTCCGTCGCCGTTCCCCTGGCTGCCCAGGGTCCCGTCGTCGACGACGGTGACCGCGTCGACGGCGAGGGTCGTTCCCGGCGAGACGACGGTGATCTCCCCCTCGGCGGGCTCGAGATTGTCCCCGACGACCGTCACGGAGAGGGTGCCCGGCGCCGCCAGCACGACGGGGATGGTCACCTGGCCGGCCGCGTCGGTCGTCCCGGTGGCGTAGACGCTGCCGGTCATGGCCAGGGTCACCAGGGCATCGGGAACGGGGGAGCCGCCGGCGGTGACCGTGACGCTGACGTCCTGTTCCCCCGTGTCCAGGGTCCCCGGCGCGGTGACCGCCACCGCCCGGGGAACGGTCGACCACAGGCGGAGGGCCGGATCGCCGAGGACGGTGTAGTTGAAGTAGGTCCAGCGCTCGAAGCTGCGGGCGTTGGCCTGGGCGAGCCACGGGAGCATCCCCGCCACGACGGTGTCTCCCAGGCGGAGGTTCTGCTCCTGGTAGAGCTGGCGGAAGAACTCGAACTGGAAGCTGTTGGCCGTCGTCGGGAAGGCCTCCCGGCTGGCCCCGATCGAGACGACCGACCCGCCCTGGTGATTCTGGATCATCCGCTCCATCAGGCACGAGTAGTCGAAGGCCGCCGACGCGCAGTTCAGGGCGTACATGACGAACGGGTGCGGGTTGACGAGGTTGTCGGCGTCGGCGACGGTGAAGTTGGCGTCGTTGACCTCCATGACGTAGAAGTACCCGTGGCCGATCTGGTCGACGATGTTGTAGTGGCCCGTGTCGATGCTGTCGATGACGGCCTGCCGCGTCTCGGGGACGGCCCCCGGGTAGAGCGGCACGCCCAGCGTGTCGGTGGCGGCCCAGGACTCGTACAGGCGGGCGGTCGTGACACCGGCGGGGACCAGCAGGCTGTCGTGGATGGACTCGGCGAAGTCGGCCCCGTCGAGGGTGGGCACACCCTCGTCGTCCTCGAACAGGACCTCCGCCGCGAACAGGAAGCGATTCGTCCAGTCGCTTCCCGCGGGTGCGCTCTCGTAGGCGATGACCTTGTCGACGAACGCCTGGGCATCGGCGACGTTGCTCACCGGCGCCCGGCCGCAGAAGACATCGCTGGCGAGATCGACATCGTCACCCGGCGTGTAGACGCTCAGGTAGGGCTCGCCGAAGAGGTCGTCCCCGTCCGCGTTCCAGTTCCCGTCCAGACAGGAGTAATAGAGATCCGTCGGGATGTCGGTGTGTCCCCCGGGGGGGTAGAAGGTGCTGTAGGCGTACCGGGCGGGGATGATGTCGGTGTCCCCCCCCAGCAGGAGATACTCGATCCCCCAGCGCTCGTAGGCCTCCCGGATGAACATCCGGATGGTCTCCTGGAGATCGACACCCTGCCTGTAGTTCTCCCTGATCCACTCCACCGTCACGACGACGGCGGGCAGCCCGTGGGCGGTGTGATAGTCCGCCAGGGACTGGAAGACGGGGGCCAGCTCGTCGCTGGTGACGATCAGGTAGCTCACGGCGCTCCCGCTGAGGCTGGGCGTCTTGTCGGGGTCGAACCCGGTGTCGGCCTCCGGCACGATCTGCCCGTCGTCGCGGCGGTACCCGGGCAGGGCCTCGGGATTGGCCACGACGGAGCGCAGCAGCCGCTCGGTGCGCTCGCGCTCCCCGGGCACGAACCGGCGCCGGACGGCCATCCGGTCGACGGCGGGGACCCGGTCGCCGGTGATCGCCACCACGCGGTAGCGGGTCATGACCTCGAGAACGGGATGGTCGGCATCGACGTCCCCCACCACCCTGACGGGGAAGAGGGTCGCCCCGAGCAGACGATACCCACGGAAGGTGTGCACCCCGCCGAAACGTCCCCAGCGCGCCGGGAAGACCCCTTCTTGCGCCTGTTCCGTTCCCTCCCAGGTGACGGGGACGCCGCGGGACGTCCGCTGGGCGAGCGCCAGCCCCAGCGGTGCCGGTGCCTTCAGTCGCACGACCTCGAGCGGGACGATCTCGATGTCGACGACCGGCAGTTCGGGATCGATCAGCAGCTCGAGATTGACCACGGGCAGGGCCGGCTTGCCGGTCTCGGCGAGCTGGTGGCCGCCCGCCAGGACGGGAACGACCCCGCCGCCGGGTGCGCGTTGCCAGGTGATCCCGTCGGCGGCGAAGGTGCCCTCGTGCAGGACGACGCCCGCGGCGGCAGCGCCGGAGATGGCAACGAGACCGGGCAGGACGAGCAGGGCGAGCAGGAGTCTGGAGCCGATACGGCGAGGATGGAATGACGAGTTCATCGGTTGCTTCCCCCCGTGGACCGGTTGGCCACCGGCCGTTGTCGAAGACGATGTTCGCTGGCGTCCGCGGGATCGTCCCGGGACGGCGACCGTACCTTCTTGCGCGCGATCGTCGGAGTATGCGCCATAGCCAAGTGTTGCGGTCGTCCTCCCGGCGAGATGGAAAGAAGGATCGATGCACCGGCGACGGATGGCAGGCCACCGGGTTTGACCATTATACGGGAACTCACACGGCCGGACAAGGGGGTCTGCCCCTCTCCCGCCGCCGCGCGAGAAGCCGCTATCGGACCAGGACCATCCGCCCGGAGTCCTCTCCCACCGGCGTCACCAGCCGGTAGAGATAGACCCCGCTGGCCAGGGAACGGCCCCGGGCATCGTCCCCGCGCCAGCCGACCGTGTGGCGTCCGCCGGCAAGCTGTCCGTCGACGAGCGTACGTACCAGCCGGCCGCCGAGATCGTAGATGGAGAGCTGGACGCGTCCCCGGAAGGAGGCGGGCAGTGCGAACTCGATGGTCGTGGCCGGATTGAACGGGTTGGGGTGGTTGCCGAGCAGGACCGGTCGTCCAGGTGGCACCGTCCCGTCGCTGCCGGTGATGGTCGGATCCTGCAGGCTGCCCGTTCGCTGGGCCGTGCCCTGGAAGGTGGGCCACGGCAGCAGTTCGGCTCCCGCCATGCCGGGCAGGTCCCAGACGTGAACGGCCAGTCCCCAGCCGGCATAGGCCAGCTCGATGTCGCCGTCTCCGTCCAGGTCGGCCAGGGCAGGCGTCGAGCGTCCCGGTCCCGCCAGGGACAGGGGGAACCCCTTGACGACCTGTCCGTCGCCCTGGAAACCGTAGATCAGGTTGGGAACGGCGTCGTCACCGCCCCCCACGGGGAAGATGATGTCCACCATCCCGTCGCCGGTGACGTCCCCCACGATGGGCGATGCCTCGGAGTTGCCCTCCAGCGACTGTGGCCAGCCGGCCAGCTCGACGCCGGTGCGGTCGATGACGTGCAGCTCCGACTCCATCTCCGAGATGGTGGACACGGCGACGATGTCCAGGTCCCCGTCCCCGTCCACGTCGGCCAGCGCCGGCGAGGGGCAGGAGATCCCGTACTCCTTGTCGTTGGCCGTGAAGTGGATGGGGAAGGGCGGAACCTCCTTGCCCGCCGTGTCGACGACGTAGAGCAGGTCGTCCTCGGTGATGAAGACGATCTCCGGCTGCCCGTCCTGGTTCACGTCGCCGACCGCCGGCGAGCAGAGGACCTGGCCGCCGTAGCCCAGGTCGATGGGCCAGCCGGCCGGCTGGCTCCCGTCGGCGCGGAAGCCGTAGAGCCACTGGCTGGTCCAGGAGGTGATGCGCGTGGGGAAGACGATCTCCCGGATGCGATCACCGTCCAGGTCGACCAGGGCCGGCGAGGCGAAGCTGTACCACTCGCCCGGCGTGACGTGGAAGACGCCGCTGGTGGACGGGTCGTCGTCCCCGTCCAGCAGTTCCGTGCCGTCGGCGTGCCAGGCATAGGTGATCCCGTTGACGTTGGTGACGACGACCTCGGGGGAGCCGTCCCCGTCGACGTCACCGACGGTCGGCGCCGTCCAGCTCCAGTTGCTCATCTGGCGGGGCCAGCCCGGCGCGACCGTGCCATCGTGCTGGAAGACGTAGACGGACTTGTCGGTGCGACAGCAGGCGACGATCTCCAGGCCCGGATCGGCGGTCAGATCCCCCAGGGAGACGCCGGTGGGACTCCAGCTCTTCCCGCTGCCCGCCAGCGGGCCGACCGTCAGGGTGTCGTTGTCCCCGTCCCGCAGCTCCGTGCCGTCCCCGCGCCAGACGTAGATGGCGTCGGCGGCGGTGACGACCTCCGGGGCCCCGTCCCCGTCGATGTCGCCGACGGCGATATGGCTGGAGGTCTCCGCGCCCATGGCCTGCGGGAACCCGGCGATCTCCCCCGGCAGCGTGTCGACGAAGTAGGTGCTGGAGCGGCGTCCCAGCATCCCGGACGAGTCGACCGCGCAGATGCTGTAGAAGTAACGGGTCATGGGGGCCAGGCCGACGTCGTGGTAGAAGGCGCTGGTGATGGGCCGGAGCGTCAGCTGGTCCCAGGGACCGTTGGGCAGCAGCGACCGGTAGACGTAGTAGCCGCGCAGCTCGTCGTCCTGCAGGGGGACCCAGGTCACCATCGCCTCCCCCGGCGCGGGGGCGGAGAACTCGCCCAGGGTGACCTGGTCCGGGCGGATCAGGTGGAAGCGGTGGGTCCAGCTGTGCCCCACCTCGTCGGTGATCTCCAGGACGGCCTCGAATATCGGGTCGATGGCGGCGAAGGAGACCAGGAACTCTCCTTCCATCTCCGCCGTCCCGAGGGAGGGAACCGCCTGCCAGGAGGCGTCGCCGGCGAAGATCGTCACGCCCAGGGAGGACTGGAGCTTCCCGGTCAGGGGCGTCGTGGCCCCCCAGCCCTCGTTGCGGACGGAGAAACTGACCCGGATCGGCTCGTTCGCCTCCGGCACGCCGTCGCCGTCGCCGTAGGGGTAGTCGTTCCAGGTCATCTGGTCGGCGACGATGCGCGGCGCGGTGACCGGGACGACCAGGGACTGGTGGTAGGCGATCTCGCCGGAGTCGCCGTCGAGTTCCAGGTGGAGGTCGGTCCTGTCCGGCCAGCTGGAGGGCAGCGAGACCAGGATGCCGCTGGACAGCAGCGAGACGGAGTCCCCCTTGGCGAGGGCGGGGACCCAGGCGTACGTGGACAGGATCTGCACCCCGTCCGGGGAAGCGATGGTGACCGACAGCGGGGACGACATGGCCGCGCCACCCACGTTGACCAGCGCCACGTCCAGGGCGACCGTCTCCCCCGAGTCGGCCCGTCCGTCGCCGTTGCCGACCGTGGAACCGGTTCCGTCGTCCCGGATGCCCAGCAGGACGGCCTGCAGGATGGGCGGCGCGCTGCTGACCGGCAGGGTCCGGACCACGGGGACCGCGTCGGGGGCGGTGACCGTCACCGTCACCGGCGCATCGCTGAGCAGGGTGAGGGGCAGGACGGCCTGGCCGGTCGCGTCGGTCAGGCCGTAGGCATAGGCCCCGTCCGGCTGGGAGGCGCAGACGGTGGCACCGGTCACCGGCAGGCCGTCCTCTCCGGTGACCGCCACCGGGAGATCGACGGCGCCGGGAGCCAGGGTGTCGGGCAGCGAGACGACCAGCGGCGCGGGAGCACGACTCCAGACCTGCAGGCTGGGATCGCCGATCAGTTCCATCGTCAGGTGCGTCCAGCGCTCCACCGTGTTGCTGGCCGTGTTGGCCACGTAGTACTGCTTGCTCCGCTCGACGGCCTCGCCCAGCGTCCCGACACGCTCGTAGTAGATGGCCTGGAAGAAGATGCGCTGGTACTTCGACGCGGTCGTGGGGAACGCCGCCCGCGAGAGGCCGATCGAGGCGACGGCCCCACCGGCGGGGTTGGTGACGAACCGCTCCAGGATGCAGTTGACGTCGATCGCCGCCGAGGCGCAGTTCAGGTTGTTCAGGATGAAGAGGTGGTCGTTGACCAGGGACGACGCGTCGGGAAGCTGGAGTGTCCCGTCGCCTACCGACATGTCGTAGAAGAACCCGTGGCCGATGTGGTTGACCAGCCCGTAGTTCCCGCTGTTCATGGCAGCCATCACTCCGGACTTGGTCTCCTGGACGGAGCCGGGCCAGAGCTGGTAGGACTCGTAGTACCTGTCCGTCGTGACGGGCTGGCTCGCGAGGATGCTGGAGATGATCTCCTCGCTGTGCGCGGCGCCGTCGTCGGCGATCGTGTCGCCGGGGCTGTAGTCGCTGGGGAACAGCACCTCGCTCATGAACAGGATCCGACCCAGCCGATCGTTCACGTCGTCCTGCTCGTAGGCCTGGACCTTCCCGGTGAAGACGTCGACCTCGGCCGGCGTGCGCACCGGGGCCCGCCCCACCAGCAGCTCCGCCTCCAGGTCGGCGCCGTCACCCTGGTCCCAGCTGCTGATGTAGGGCTCGCCGGGGACGGCGTCGTGGTCCGCGTTCCAGTCGCCGTCCAGGCCGGCGTAGTAGCAATCGGCGGGAATCTCGGTCCCCACGCCGGTGGGATAGAAGGAGCTGAAGAGCATCCGCGTGGGAACCACGTCCACGTCGCCGCCCAGCAGGACGAACTCGGTGCCCCAGAGGTTGTAGGCGTCGGTCAGGAACTCCCGGATGGTGGCCGGCAGGTCCTCGCCCATGGGATAGTGGTCGCGGATCCAGGAGATCGTCCGCACGACGGTGGGCACCCCGCGCGCCGTCTTGTGGTCGGCCAGCTGCTGGAAGGCCTCGGCCAGCTCGTCGGTGGTGACGATGACCATGCTCACCGGCGTCCCCTCCAGCGAGGGGGACGACGTCGGTGCGAAGGCGTCACCCGCCCAGCTCGTCAGTTCCGGCACCAGGTAGGCATCCAGGGCCTCGGGATTGACGATCCTGCCGTCGGCGAGCAGCTCGCGGGCCGGATCGCGGCGCCGGCGCCGGGGACGGGGGTGCGTGTCCGGGTCGTCCGCCAGCAGCACGGTGACACGGAACCGTTCGGCCAGGACCAGCTCGCCGCCGTCGTCGTCGCCTTCCCAGCGCGCCGGCAGCAGGCGCACGTGCGCCAGGGCGATCCCGTGGCGCCAGCCCGTCCCCAGCAGGCGTCCCCACGTACTGGTGTCGGGGGGCACGGCGACCACGCCCCCGTCGCCGGCGACCAGGGGCGCGATCCGGTGAGGTGGCGGCAGATCAGCCAGGCGACGGGGAGAAACCGGTTCGATCGACACGCCGCTGGCGATGGTGCCCGGGGGCAGGACGATGGTGACGTCGTGGGCGGGCAGATCCCAGCCGCCGACACCCTCGCGCGCGACGGCGCCGGGGAAGACGATCCGGGTCCGGCCGGCGGGGTCCTGTTCGATCCGCGCCGGGCCCGGCAGGGAGACGTCGTAGCCGAGCCGACGGCCGGTGGCCCCCAGGGACTCCCCGGCCGCCAGGAGCAACAGGACGATCAGGATAGCGACGCGACCGACCCTGGAAGGACAGGGGCGGGACTGCCACGCCGGCTGGAAGCGGTCACGCGTTGTCGTTTTCAATGTCACGGGCCTTGTCGACCGGCCTGCTGGCCGGGGCGAGGTGTCCTCCAAGCCCCCCTGTGGCTGTTACCAGCTCCGGGCAGTCTCCCTCCACCCGACTGGAGACCATGATCCTAACATACGGTCAACTCGACGTCAATGACGCTCGGACCGTGTCCCCGGGGAAGAGACGGCCCGCCCGTCGCACAGGCCTGGTACGAAGACGACCATCGCCGGTCCCTCCCCGTCCTGCATGACGACAGGCCGCAGGCCGTGGGCCAGGTTGCGGACGAGCCACTCCCGGCCGCGGCGCCGCGCCGAGGCGCCTCCGCGCGCCAGGCGGGCCACCTCGGCGTCCGTCAGGAACAGCGGCGCACGCTTCCGGTCTCCGACCAGGGAGTCGAGTACCGCTCCCAGGGCCCACCTGCCGGTCGCCTGGGCCTGCGCGTCCGTGTTGACCAGGTTGAAGCGGTGGCACTCCACGACGGCGGGCTCGCCCCGTTCCCACGCCCGTCGCACCGCCGCCACGCAGGCCGCGACGGTCCCGGCCGGATCGGCCTCCTGGACCGGTTCCAGGCGGGCGTTGCGTTCCAGGTAGACGAGCCGCCGCTCGGAGAGGCGACGCCAGCACCGTTCCAGCAGCTTGCGCCCCCGGGCAACGGGGCCTCCCCCCCAGGCCGGCCGCCGCTGTTCCCGCTTGGCCTGGACGGCCTCCAGGCCGGCGTCGCGCCAGAGCACCTCGTGTCGGCGGTCCCAGACGTAGTCGGGGGCGATGACCGCGGCCGGCGGCCTGTCGAACAGGCGCGCGAAGACCGCCAGCGCCAGGGCCAGTTCGCCGGCGACCACCTCCGGAGGGCGATCCGGCCCCAGTTCCCAGGCCCGGTTGATCCCCGGGAAGGGCAGCACGCCGCGGCGCGCCAGGGCTGCCGCGGTCGCATCCGCCGCCAGGGCGGAGCGTCGCGCCTGCGGGTCGTAGTGCCAGAGGCCGTGCAGCTCGGGGCGCCAGACGCCGGCACGGCGGGCGTCGGCGACGGCGCGCCAGAGCCCGTCCCGGCGGTAGGCGGGCGGCAGGTCCGGCAGCAGGTAGCGCCGCCAGCCGCCGTCCTCCGCCAGCGCCCAGGCCCCCAGGATGTAGTTGGGCTGCAGGACGGCCGGCTGGTCGTCGCGACCGCGACGCGCCGCGAGCAGGGCGGCGACGTCCGCCACGTCGGCGCTGTCCTCCAGGGTCGAGGTCCAGTAGCCGGGGGGGATCCGGCCCGCGTCCAGCTGGCGTCGCTGCGACGGTGTCAGGGCCGTGGCGCGGGGGACGAAACCGCACAGCCCCCAGTCGTCGCTCTCGATGACGACGACCCTGGCCCGCCGCCAGTCGACCAGGGAGGGATTGCCGATCCCCACGAACCCCGCGCCGGCGACGATCGACACCAGCAGGAGCGATACCGTCAACAGCGGATGCCGCTTCAAGACCCACCTCCCCCCGGTGCCACGACCCGGCACCACCAGTAGGAACCGTAGTCCAGGCCGTCGGCGGCGATCCGTCGCGCCAGCCGGGCGGCCAGCCCGGTCGGTGCCGTTCCCGGGGGAACGAGCCAGGCGAGGATCGCCCCCGGCGACGGCGGCCGCTGCCGGTTGCGCACGAGCCCGCCCCGCCACTCGATCCCGCAGAGCTGCTCCGCCAGGTAGCGCCGCGCCTCGCGCCAGGGCCACAGCGGTTCGCGGCCGGGGACGAATTCGGCCAGCAGCGCCTGCAGGTCGCGATAGTGGCGCTGGGCCGGGGTGTCCGCGGAAGGCTCGTCCTCCAGCAGGTAGAGGTAGCCCCCCGGCACCAGGCACCGGAGCCACTCCCGCAGCGGCGCGGGCCGGCGTCCCCGCCCGGTGATGGCACGCAGCAGGTTGCCGGCCACCAGCAGCCGGCAGCTCCCGGGCCGCAGGGGCAGACACCCCGCGTCGGCCACGATGTCGGCGGCCGTCCCCAGCCGCGGTCCGCGGCGGTCCAGGCCCAGGGCCCGCCCGTTCAGGCGACGGAGCCGCTCCAGGAGACGTCCCTCGCCGCAACCGAGATCGACGACGGCACCGTCCCCTTGCAGGTCAGTCGCGAGCCCGGGGGGCAGGGGTGAGAACGACATCGGGCGCCTCCGCGGTGGGTTCCGCCTGGCCGTCCGACTCCGTCCGATCCGGCAGGACGGCCGTTCCG
Organism: uncultured Fibrobacteraceae bacterium; assembly: GCA_964436825.1. Taxonomy (GTDB): domain Bacteria; phylum Krumholzibacteriota; class Krumholzibacteriia; order LZORAL124-64-63; family LZORAL124-64-63; genus CAYTEO01. Next base: position 85,444 of record CAYTEO010000003.1, read on the forward strand.
CCGCCGGCGGAGACCGCCATGACGCGCCGCATCCTCTCCCGCTCGTCCTGGAGGTTGATGATCTCGGCCACTTCCCCCTGCCGCAACGGCACGTAGGGATCGGGCCGGTCGTGGAAACCGAGGACGAACTGGAGTTCGCTGAAGAAGTCCTGGTCGAGGTCCACACCGGCGCGGTGGCGGCGCATGCTCCAGATGATGACCGGCCAGAGCCAGAAGGCCATCGCCGGCAGGCCGAGCCAGGGCTGATGGAGATGGTCGGAGAGGGCGAACAGGAGCGATCCGCCCGTCAGCAGCAGGAGCATGTAGACGGTGGTGGCCGGCTGGAAGCCGAGGCGGACCAGTCGATGGTGGAGGTGGAAGTCGTCCGCCTCGAAGATGGAGGTCCGGTTGCGGAAGCGGCGCAGGATCGTCGTGCCGGTGTCCCAGATGGGAACGATCATCGGGGCCAGCAGCACGGTGACGTCGACCCTGGTGCGCTGCTGCAGGTGCAGGGCCAGGCCGCCGAGGATCAGGCCCAGCCACATGCTCCCCGAATCCCCCAGGAAGATCTTGCGACCGCTGACGTTCCAGTACAGGAAGGCGAAGGTCGCCCCGCCGAGGGTCACCCCGAACAGCAGGGAGAACAGGTCGCCCGCCGCCGCGGCCAGGGCGACGTAGGCGATGCAGGTCAACACACCGATCCCGCTGGCCAGCCCGTCCAGCCCGTCGATGAGGTTCATGGCGTTGATGAACCCCAGGAACCAGAACAGGGTCACCGGCCACGACCAGCCGCCCAGATCGACCTGGCCGACGATGGGCAGGACGACCTCCTGGAGCCGCTGTCCCGAGATCATCAGTCCCAGGATGACCAGCAGCTGCCCGTAGAGCTTCTTCTCCGCGTGGATGTGGAACCGGTCGTCGCCGACGCCGAGGGCCAGGATGGCCAGGCCGGCGCCCCCCAGCGTGGCCAGCCACCGCCAGGGCAACGGATCGCTCAGGACCAGGTCGTCCAGGATGTAGAGGGTCATGAAGAAGGAGATGAAGATGGCCATTCCGCCCGTGCGGGGCACGGGCTCGGTATGGCTGCGACGATAGCCGGGATGATCGACGATACCGGTCAGGAATCCCAGGCTGCGGAACGGCGGCTGGATGAGCCATGACAGCAGGAATGCCACCACCGTCCCGAGCAGAACGATGCCTTCCGTCCTCAAGTCACTCCCCTTGCTGGAATCGCACCGCCGCTCCGTCGGCGGTCATCGCCATCGACCCTAGGTCATCCCCCGGGGCCTGACAACGGAAAAAGCGACACCGCAAGATAACCGCATCACACCGGACCGTCCAGCGCTTCCCGGTAGGCGGCGAGGGTCGCCCTCGCCGTCTCCTCCCAGCTCCAGGCGGCCGCCCGCCGCCGCCCCGCCGCCGCCAACCTCGGCGCCAGGCCCGGATCCCGCCAGAACCGCAGCATGGCATCGCGGATCAGCTCCACCCGCAGCGGGTCGACCAGCAGGGCGGCGTCGCCGGCCACCTCCGGCATGGCATGGCGGTTCCCCGTCAACACCGGGAGGTTCACGGCCATCGCCTCCAGGATGGGGAAGCCGAAACCCTCGTGGAGGGAGGGGAACAGCAGCAGACCGGCCCGGTTGTAGAGGTCCCACAGCATCCCCCGATCGGCGTGACCGTGGAGTTCCAGGATCCCCGCGGCGGCCAGCCGTTCCAGGCGTCGTCTCAGGGAGCGGTTGCGCCAGCCCGGGGCGCCGACGACGATCAGTCCCGGCAGCTCCCCCTCGCCGGCCGCCAGCTCCCGGAAACCCAGGTAGGCGTCCAGCAGCCGATCGACGTTCTTGCGGGGTTCCAGCATGCCGACGAACAGCCAGGGTGCGCCCCGCGGCCTGACCGGTGCCGGCGGCGAGGCCAGGATCCAGCTGGGGGTCCCGAAGCGCGTCAGGCGGATCCGGGGTGCCAGGGACGGGAAGTGGGTGGCCACCTCCTGCCGGGTCGCCTGCGAGTTGACCAGGATCAGCCGGGAGCGGGCCAGGGAGGGACCGACGGTCGCGGCGTACCAGAGTCGCCGGCGCAGGGGGACGGTCCAGGGCAGGACGCGGTAGACCAGGTCGTGGACCGTCGTCAACCAGGGGACGGAGAGCCGCAGGGGCCCCGGCATGGTGACCGTGTGGACCAGGTCGGCGCCGCAGCGCCGGACCAGCCGGTCCAGGCCGGCGGTCAGCCACCACCAGCGGCCGGGCAGATGACGACCGCCGTTCGGGACCTCGATCAGCTCCCAGCGGGGATCGGTGGCCAGGTCCGCCAGGGCTTGGGGATACCGCACGGCGACGCGGAAGCGGAAGTCCTCCTCGTCGCGTGCGGCCAGGGAGCGCAGCAGCTCGACCGCCGCCCAGCCGATCCCGGTGGGCCGGTCGGAGACGACGGTGGCGTCGATCAGGATCGTGGCCCGTCTCATGGAGTCCCCTCCCCCCGCGGTGCCGACGCCGCGTCGCGCCAGGCGGCGATCAGCAGGCCGAGCGCCACCCAGATGTGGGGCAGATTGACCTGGGAGAAGGTCAGCAGCTGGGCCCAGACGCCGCAGACGGCCGCGGTCGCGGCCACCAGCCTGCGCCGCGTGACGGGCGGGAGTCCCGCTCCCGTGAGCCGGTCGGCCGCCTGCCAGACGCGCCGCGCCGTCGCGGCGACGGCGGCGGCGAAGCCCCCCGCTCCCAGCAGTCCGGTCTCCGCCAGGATCCGCAGGGGATAATCGTTGACGACGGGCCAGGTGAACTGGCTCTGCAGACCCCGCAGGTCGACGAACCACGGGAACTGGTAGCCGAACTGGCCCCAGCCCACGCCCCAGACGGGACAGTGACGGAACATCCGCCAGGCCGCCTGGTGCGAATAGAGGCGGGTCAGGTTCGACCAGTCCTCGCGGCTGAGCGACTGCAGCAGGCGTCGCCAGGGCAGCAGGAGCCAGTCGCCGTGCCCTCCGGCGACGACTGCGACCGCCCCCCCGGCGACCAGGATCGCGGCGGCCGGCACCAGCCGGCGTCCGCCGGTCGTGGGGCGCAGGCCGGCGCGCCGGGCCAGGACGACACCCGCGACGAGCAGCGGGAGCGCCGCCAGCCACGCCCCCCGCGACCAGGTGCCCAGCAGCAGGACGGCGGCCCCGACCGGCGCCCACAGGCGGCGCCGGTCGCCGGCCGCCGCTGCCACACTCCAGGGCAGCAGCAGCAGGAGGTAGTTGCCCAGGTAGAGGGGCTCGCAGGCCGTGCCGCGCAGCCGGGGGATCCCGCTGAAGTGCCGGCCCAGGTACAGTTCCTCGGAACCGCAGAGGATGCCGGGGTTGGAGGTGAAGATCCGCTCCAGGAACGTCCAGCCGGGGAAGGGATGGCGGAAGGCCACCAGCTGGCAGGCCGCGTAGAGGAGCTGGAAGGCCAGCCCGGCCAGCAGGGCCCGCTCGACCAGACGCCACCGTCTCTCCCCCCGCAGCCACCAGACCAGCAGCAGCGGGTAGGCCGCCAGCAGGAGCCACTGCAGGACCTGGCGGCCGAAACGGGCCCACTGGGCGGCGGGGACAGCGGGTGCCGGGCAGCGGACCAGCCCCAGGCCCGACACGAGGATGGCGACCAGGGCCAGCACCCACCACCGGCGCCACCAGCCCGGCTGGGCGGCCAGCACCCCGGCGATCCCTCCCCGCCGCGACGCCGCCACCGCCAGCAGGGCGATCCCCAGGTAGGCGGGCTGGATCCCCGTTCCCACGTCGATCCCGGCCAGCAGGTGGACGACGCCGCAGCCGACCCAGGGCAGGGTCACCAGCGTCGCCGCCACGGCCAGCGCCGCCAGCCGCTCCGCCGGCGCCTGCGGCAGGGGTCGCTGCGGGGAACCGCCGTTCATCTGGACGACCGCAGGCGCGAGCGGCTGCGCAGGACCAGGGCGAAGGTCAGCAGGGCGATGCCGGCCAGCAGGAGCAGCTGGGCCGCCTGGGGCGGCGACGCGTCGGGCGGCTCGACGACCAGGGAATCGGTCCCGATGGTCAGCCTGCCCCTCTCGACCAGCGCCACGAAGCCGGCGTCGGACAGCACCAGGGTCCCGTCGACGGGATAGGTCCCGGGGCTGAACAGCAGCCTCCGGCCCCGGCTGACACCACAGAGGCCGGGATCGTAGCCGACCACCAGCAGGGATTCCCCCGCGACCGTCACGGTGCGGGCGGTGTCGGTGACGACCAGCCCGCCGCCGGGCCAGGTCCAGGCGCGCCTGCCGCCGGGCAGGTCCTGCCGGGGGCCGATGGGCATGCGGACGACGAACCGCCCGCCTCGACGGGCGACCGGGCCGTCGACAGCCGCCGCAACGGTCGCCTGCAGGAGGATGGCCAGGACCGGGGCGAGCAGGCCGATGCACCGTACTGCTGGACGTGCGTAACTGGACATGGCGGCATGGTAGCCGCCATGCCCGGTGGGGACAAGACTCGATCCTCGCTCAGTGGAGGGCCAGGTACCGGTCCAGCTCCCAGGGATGGACCTGGGAGATGTATTCCAGCCAGACGTTCTCCTTGTGGGCCAGGAAATGGGTCCAGATGTGCTCGCCCAGCGCCTCGACCATGATCTTGTCCTTGCGCAGCTGGACCAGCGCCTCGCCCAGGTTGCCGGGCAGCTGCTGGATGCGCAGGCGGCGCTTCTCCCGCTGGCTCATGGCGAAGATGTTCTTGTTGACCGGCGGGCCGGGGTCGATCCGGTTGACCAGTCCGTCCCATCCCGCGGTCAGCATGGCCGCGAAGGCCAGGTAGGGATTGCAGCTCGGGTCGGGGACCCGCACCTCGACCCGGGTCCCGTTGCCGCGCCGGGCGGGGACGCGGGCCAGGGGCGAGCGGTTGTGCTCCGACCAGGCGACGTTGACCGGCGCCTCGTAGCCGGGCACCAGCCGCTTGTAGGAGTTGACCAGCGGATTGGTGATGGCCACGAAGCCCCGTGCGTGGGCCAGGATGCCGCCGATGTACCAGCGGGCGATCTCGCTCAGCTCGAAGGGACCGTCGGGATCGTAGAAGGCGTTGACGCTCCCGCCGTCGCGCTCGTGGAACAGGGACTGGTGGGTGTGCATCCCCGAGCCGTTGATCCCGTAGATGGGCTTGGGCATGAAAGTGGCATGCAGGCCGAAGTCGCGGGCCACCTTCTTGACGACCATCTTCAGGGTCATGACCATGTCGGCCGACTCGAGGGCGTCGGCGTACTTGAAGTCGATCTCGTGCTGGCCCGGCGCCACCTCGTGGTGGGCCGCCTCGATCTCGAACCCGATCTCCTCCAGGATGTTGACGATGTCGCGGCGGCACTCCTCCCCCCGGTCCACCGGCAGCAGGTCGAAGTACCCGCCGGCGTCGTGGGTCCGCACGGTGGGCCGTCCCTTCTCGTCCAGCTCGAAGAGGAAGAACTCCATCTCCGGGCCGCAGACCGGCTGCAGGCCCATGTCGGTCAACCGGGCGATGGCCCGCTTCAACGTCAGGCGCGGGCACCCCTCGAAGGGGGTGTGGTCGGCCTTGTAGACGTCGCAGATCAACCTGGCCTCCCGTCCCTGCTCCCTGCCGAAGGGCAGCGGGGCGTAGGTCCTCAGGTCGGGCACCAGCAGCATGTCCGACTCCTCGATGCGCGAGAAACCCTCGATGGACGAGCCGTCGAACATGATCTCGCCGCGCAGCGCCTTCTCGAACTGGGAATCGGGAACCTCAACGTTCTTGCTGTGCCCCTGGATGTCCGAGAACATCAGGCGCAGGAAGTGGATCCTGTCCTTTCGCATCCTCTCCAGCAGCTCCTGCCGCTCCTGCTCGGTGGCGATCACGCCCGGGGCGAACCGATCCCGACCAGTTCCACCTGTCGTCGCCATGAGTTCCTCCAGTTCAGATTGTCCGGCAGATTATGCATTATGCGCACAATCAGCATGTCATAATAACGTATTCTAGCCGACTATTGGACATTTGTCAGCTCAAATTTGCCGATCTTGTCAATTTTTCATGCCACCGACGCTCCCTGCCCGCCATTGACGATGTGGTACGTTCCGTGCTACCCTCCACGGCGAGGTGCATGGATGCGCTACTCACATCACCGGAAGGAACACCGCATGTCCGGGACCGCCCCCTCCCTCAACGGCGTCAAGATCGAGGCCATGACCGGCCGCTGCTACCTGCTGGACACCAACGTTCTGCTCCACGACGCGGGCGCCCTGCACTGTTTCGACGAGCACACGATCGTCTTGACCGTCGATGTCCTGGAGGAGCTGGATCGCTTCAAGCGACAGAACGACGAGCGCGGCCGCAACGCGCGTCGCGTCATCCGGACCATCGACGAGCTGCGCGGCCGGGGTCCGCTGCGCGAGGGGGCTCCCCTGCCAGGAGGCGGCAAGCTGTTCATCCTGGTCGACACCTATGTCGACCACCTTCCCCGCGGCATGGACCTCTCGGTCCCCGACAACCGGATCCTGGCCGCGGCGCTCTACCTGCAGCAGCACGGCATCGACATCACCTTCGTCACCAAGGACATCAACGCCCGGGTCAAGGGCGACGCGCTGGGGATCCCCTCGGAGGATCTCCAGTCCAGCACCGTCAACTTCGACGAGCTCTACAGCGGCTGGCGGGAGCTGGACGTGGACGGTGCCGTGGTCGACTCCTTCTACGCCGAGGGGCACGTCGCCCTCGAGACGCCCCTGCACCCCAACCAGGGCGTCCTGCTCCGCGACGCCGCCAACCCCAAGCACACGGCCCTGGGCATCCACGACGCCGCCACGGGGCGGGTGACGCGGCTGCAGTTCGAGGAGGCTCGCCCCTGGGGCCTGCAGGCCCTGAACGTCCAGCAGCGGTTCGCCCTGGAGCTGCTGCTGCGGCCCGAGATCCAGCTGGTGACCCTGCTGGGCCAGGCCGGCACCGGCAAGACCCTGCTCGCCCTGGCGGTCGGCCTGCAGAAGGTCGTCGAGGAGAAGCAGTACCGCCGGATCATGGTCTCGCGGCCCATCGTGCCGCTGGGCAAGGACATCGGCTACCTGCCCGGTTCCAAGGAGGAGAAGCTGGAGAGCTGGATGGAGCCGATCTTCGACAACCTCCAGTTCCTGGTCGACCCCCAGCTGGAGCAGACGAGCGACAAGATCGATTACCTGTTCGACACCGGGGTCATCGAGGTGGAGGCGGTCACCTACATCCGCGGCCGCAGCCTGCCGCGGCTGTTCATCATCATCGACGAGGCCCAGAACCTCACTCCCCACGAGGTCAAGACCGTCATCAGCCGCGCGGGGAAGGAGACGAAGGTCGTCCTGACCGGCGACGCCTACCAGATCGACAATCCCTACCTGGACGCGTCGAGCAACGGCCTGACCTACGTCGTGGAGAAGTTCAAGGAGCAGCCGATCCACGGGCACATCACGCTGACCCGCAGCGAGCGCAGCGAGCTGGCCAGCCTGGCGGCGAGCCTGCTCTGACCCGTGGGCACCGCTGGCGCGGTGACGTCGAACCGGCCGCGACGGCTCAGGGGGCCGTCGACAGGTACTGGCGCAGCTGGCCCAGCAGACAGGCGTTGCACCGCTTGACGGCCACCGGCAGGTAGCGTTCCGCCCACTCCCTGTCCCGCCGCGAGGTCAGCGGCTCGTGGATCGTCTGGTCCAGATCCCCCACACACGTCTGCTCCCAGACCTGCCGTCCCTGGCGGTCCCGCAGGACGAGATGAACCTCCACCTCGGCGTGCTGGCGGGCCGGCAGCGGCAACGCCCCCATGGCCACGACGCTCAGCAGCAGGCCCCGCTTCAGGCGGTCGCTGCCGTTGTCCCCCCAGGCGGCGCCGGTCAGCATCCCCGCTCCCGGCGGCAGCAGGTAGGAGGCGGCGTTGCGCTCCAGGCGGCAGGAGAACGAGTAGATCTCCGCCTCCAGGACGTAGTCCGCCTCCGAGGGCAACGGCACCGGACGGGCCAGGCGGGTCTGGTCGATGTCCTGCAGCAGGGCCTGCCGGTACATCTGGACGACGGGCAGCTCCCAGTTCCTGTCGGCGGGATAGGTGATGCCGGTGAAGTGGCCGGCCCCGTGCCGCTGCGCGTGGGGACGCATGTCGGTGATCGTGCCGACGTGGACGGTGGGCAGCGCCCCCGACTCCGGGTAGACGAGCTGCTCGGAGGGATAGGGGAACCCGATGTGCCGGTTCGCCGCGCAGCCGGCCAGCAGCAGGAGTCCCACGAGGGCCGGGACCGCCGCCAACAGCGCGGCGGTCCGCCGGCGGGCAGGGGTGCGTCTTGTGGTCATGCGTCGTCCTCCACCGGGTCTGTTTCCTGGTCGTCCGTCGCCAGGGTGACGACGTCCCCCGGGCGCCAGCCGAACCGGGCGGCGGCTGGTTCGTCGCGGAGAGCCAGCTCCACGGTCCCCCCGCTGCCGCGGTACCAGAAGGGCCGGCCGGGCGATGCGGCGCCGAAGGTGGGCCGGGGACCGGCGACCACGACGCCGCGGCAGCGGAGCAGGCACTCCGGGGCCGGCAGCGCCGCCGACGCTGCCGGGATGTCGGTGATCGCGTTGCCGAAGCGGTCGATCCAGACGACCCGCCCCAGGGCTCCCCCGGGCAGGGGCCGTCGCGGTGCCTCGCCCAGCAGGTCCGGCCCGGCTGGCGAACCCAGCTGGTCGAGGGGCACCCCCTGGGCCAGGTGCGCCGCCGCCGGGGCGAAGACGTCCCGCCCGTGGAAGGTCGGCGCGGGTCCCTCCCCGTCCGCGGCGTGATAGAGGGACCGGTCCAGCCGGACGACGTGAAGATCGGGGACACCGGCCAGGTGCGCAAACAGGCCGTTGCCCGGCCCGACGTAGAAGTGTCCCCCGGCGCGGAGGGCCAGGGCGGGCCGCTCCGTCCCCACGCCGGGGTCGACGACGACGACATGGACGCTCCCTGGCGGGAAGCGCGGACAGGTCCGCGCGACGATCCAGGCGCCGGCCGCGATGTCCCCCGGGGGAACGTCGTGGGTCACGTCGACGATCGGCGGCGGCGACCCGCCCTCGGCCACCTGGGGCCAGCGTCGCCACTGGACGTGTAGGGCCGCCTTGACCTCGGCCACGTAGGGGTCGCGCAGGCCGAAGTCCGTCGTCAGGGTCACCACGGGCGCGCGGTTCATCGCCTTCCCTCCGGCGCCATCGCCACGGGGACACGGCCCCGCCAGTGCAGCCAGGCTACCAGCAGCGCCACGCCCAGCGGCAGCGACAGCCAGGGCGAGAGGCCGAAGCCCGCCGGCAGGTAACCCGCCGCCAGCGCGGCCGCGGCCACGACCAGGGCATACGGCATCTGGGTACGGACGTGCTCGACGTGGTCGCAACCGGAGGCCATCGACGACATGATCGTCGTGTCCGACAGGGGCGAGCAGTGGTCCCCGAAGACCGATCCCGCCAGGACGGCCCGGACCGAGGCCAGCAGGATCCCCGTCGCCGCCGCGCCGCCGATCCCCGCCTCGGCCGGCAGCGCCGCGGCCACCGGGAAGACCATGGGGATCAGGATGGCCATCGTGCCCCAGGAGGTGCCGGTGGAGAAGCTGACGGCCGCCGCCAGCAGGAAGGTCACCGCCGGCAGCAGGTGGACCGACAGCAGGCCGCGGCTGGCGTCCACCAGCCAGCGGCCGGTCCCCAGCTCGTCGCAGACCTTGCCCAGGGACCAGGCCAGCACGAGGATGGCCATGGCGACCAGCATCTCCCTGGCGCCGGCCAGCCACGCCTCCCCGATCTCCCCGAGCGACAACCGGCCGGCGACACGCACCAGGACACCGGCAACCAGCACGCCTCCCAGCGACGCCCACATCAGGACGGCCAGGCTGTCGGCGGCGTTGAGGATCTCCCGCAGCGCCGGTGCCTCGCCGCCTGCCGCCAGCACGGCGGCGCGGCCGTTGGCCCACAGGCCGACGATCGTCACCAGGATGACCGCCAGGATCGGCACCGCCCCCAGCCAGGGCGAGGCGGGAGTCGCGGAGACGGCCTGCAGGGTCGTCGGCCCCCGTGCCGGCCCGCCCGCCGCGGCGGCGGCCGCCGCCTCCGCCCGGGCCATGGGACCGAAGTCGCGGCCGCTGACGGCCACCAGGTAAACGAAGACCAGCGTCAGCAGCGGGTAGAAGCTGTAGGGCAGGCTGCGCAGGAAGAAGAGGTAGCCGGAGCCCTCGAGCTGGAGCCGGGTCATGGCGTCCTGGATCAGCCCCACCTCGAAGCCGATCCAGGTGGAGACGATCGCCACCGAGGTGACCGGCGCCGCCGTGCTGTCGACCAGGTAGGCCAGCTTGGCGCGGGAAACGCGCAGCCGGTCGCAGAGGGGCCGCAGGGCGTTGCCCACCAGCAGGGTGTTGGCGTAGTCGTCGAAGAAGATGGCCGTCCCCATGGCCGCCGTCGCCGTCTGGGCGGCCCGGCGGTCCCTGACCCGGCCGGTCAGGGCGCGGACGACCCCCTCCATGGCGCCGGCTCGCGAGAGGATCCCGACCATCCCGCCCAGCAGGAGGGAGAACAGGACGATGGCGGCGTGGTCGCGGTCGGCAAGGGCGTCGACGAGATAGGTGTCGGCCACCCGCAGCAGCGCCGTCACCGGCCGGCCGCCGGCCAGGATCAGCGCTCCCGACCAGACGCCCAGCAGCAGGGCCAGCAGCACCTGGCGCAGGGCCAGGGCCAGGCCGATGGCCAGCAGGGGCGGCACGAGCGAGAGCCAGCCGTGGGTCATCGGTCCTCCTCTCCGCAGGCCCACGCCAGGTAGTCGCGGTCGACCTCGACGCACGGCCAGGCCACCAGCTGGGGAACCTCGTAGGGATGGGAGGCGCGGAGACGGTCGAGGCACTCCCGCAAGCGTCGACGGCAGACCTTGAGGGTCAGGGGGACCTCCGGGTCCTGCTGCAGCCGGCCCTGCCAGACGTAGCAGGACTCGATCCCCGCCTCCACCTGGGCGCACGCCGCCAGGCCGGCGGCGACCAGGTCCCGGCCCAGCGACAGGGCCGTCTCCCGGTCGGGGCAGGTCGTCCGGACGATCCACAGCTCCCGCTCAGAGGACATCGGCGAAGACCTCCTGCAACAGGGCCAGCAGCTCGCCGTGGAGCCCTGCCACGGCGGCGACGACGTGCCGTCCGTCCAGCGTCCCGGACCGGCCCGCCAGGTCGGTGACGACGACGCCGGCCTCGCGGGCCACCAGCGAGCCACCGGCCACGTCCCAGGGCCGCAGCGACCACTCCCAGTAGCCGTCCAGCCGCCCCGCGGCCGTCCAGCAGAGGTCCAGGGCGGCGCTGCCGCAGCGGCGCACGCCGTGGCAGCCGCGGCGCAGGACGGCGGCCACGGCCCGCGCGTTGCGGTCCACCATCTCGTCGCGGACGTAGGGGAAGCCCGTGGCCAGCAGGGCCCGGTCCAGGGGCACCGACGCGCCGCGGCGCAGGCGGTGTTGCTTGCCGGCGAGGGGACGCTCCAGCCAGGCCCCCACGCCGCGCCGGGCCAGGTAGAGCTCGTCCAGGGCCGGGGCGTAGACGGCGGCCAGCAGCTCGCCGTCCGCGTCGCGGCAAGCCAGCGAGACGCAGTAGGCGGGATGGCCATGGACATAGTTGGTGGTCCCGTCCAGGGGATCCACCAGCCAGATCCGGCCCGAGGCGCCGTCGCGGCGGGACCCCTCCTCGGCCGCCACCGCATCGTCCGGGAAGACCTCCTGCAGCCGCCGCGTCACTTCCGCCTCGACGCGACGGTCCAGGTCGGTCACCATGTCGTTGGCGGCCTTGTAGTCGATCTGCCGGACCTGGTCGGCGGCCGCCAGCTGCAGGCGCCCCGCCGCCACGGCGATCTCCCGCAACTGCCGCAGTTCCTTATCCGTGCCCACGTCGTCCTCCCGTCGTCGCCCCGGATCGGGATGTGCAGCGCATCATAAGGGGCCGGGGTCGAGGGGACAACACCCGGCTGTCGTCGCTTGCCCGATTCCCCGCCGCCGGACCGCCGGCCGTCCGGCGATCCCCGTCCCGCAAGGCCCTCCCCCGGGCGATATCGCGCCGGTGCGCCTTGCCGGCATCCGCGACTTGCCTCGCACGCGATCACTGCACAATGTTATCTGCAAAACAGAAGACGGCGTAATTTTAACAGGCGCCGGATACACTTCTGCTTCCACTGCTGGAGCCTGTGACATGACACCGCGAAGCTTCCGGGGTGGGGTCCATCCGCCGGAATACAAGGAGCTGACCAGGGACAAACCCATCGAGCCCATGCCCCCGGGTGCGAGGCTCCTCGTCCCGCTGTCCCAGCACCTGGGCCGGCCGGCGACCCCCGTGGTCGGCAAGGGGGATGTCGTCCGGCGCGGACAGCCGCTGGCCGAGAGCACCGGTCCGATCTCCTCCCCCGTCCACGCACCGGTCGACGGCAAGGTCCTGAAGCTGGCCAAGGGACCCGTGGCCGGCGGGACGCTGGCCGAGATGGTCGTCATCGAGCCGGAGCAATCCCCCCCGGCCGATGACGGGCGCCCGCCGTTGCCGCCGCTGGAACCGGAAGCGGTGACCGGCGACCGGATCGTGGAACGCGTGCGCGAGGCGGGCATCGTCGGCCTGGGCGGCGCCGCCTTTCCCACCGCCGTCAAGCTCAGCCCGCCGCCGGACAAGCCCATCGACTGGTTGCTCATCAACGGCGCCGAGTGCGAGCCCTACCTCACCCGGGACTACCGCCTGATGCTGGAGCGGACCGCCGACCTGGTCGAGGGCATCCGGCTGCTCGGCCGGGCGCTCGGCGACGGGGTCCGCCTGGGGATCGGCATCGAGGACAACAAGCCGCAGGCCGTCGCGGCCCTGCGCGAGGCCGCGGCCGGACGGGGATGCCGGATCGAGATCTTCGAGCTGCGGACCAAGTATCCCCAGGGCGCGGAGAAGATGCTCATCCATGCCGCCACGGGGCGCAGCGTGCCGCCGGGGTCCCTGCCCATGGAGGTGGGCTGCGTGATCCAGAACGTGGGCACCGCCCTGGCCGTCCGCGACGCGGTGGTGCTCGGCGAGGTGCCCTGCACCGCCACCCTCACCGTGAGCGGTCTGGGTGTCGTGGAGCCCAAGAACCTGCAGGTGCCCATCGGCACGCCGCTGCGCGACGTCCTGGCGTACTGCGGCGGCGTCAGGGCCACGGCCAGGCGCGTCGTGGCCGGCGGTCCCATGATGGGCTTCGCCGTCCACTCCCTCGACGTACCGGTGGTCAAGGCCACCAGCGGCGTGCTCGTGCTCACGGAACAGGAGCTGCGAGCACCCGCCGAAACCGCCTGCATCCGCTGCGACAGGTGCGTTGCCGCCTGCCCCATCGGCCTGCTGCCCCGGCGCCTGGCCCGGCTGGCCAGGCTGGGCCGGTTCGCCGAGGCACGCGCCCAGGGCGTCGAGCACTGCATGGAGTGCGGCACCTGCGCCTTCACCTGCCCCGCCCACCAGCCCCTGGTGCAGTACCTGCGCCTGGGAAAGAGGGGCGTCCGCAACCTGCCCCGGGAGGGAGGCTGACACATGACCAACGACACCAGCGGACACGGGCTTCCCCGGCTGATCGGCGAGGGTGAACTGGAGCTGGCCACCTCTCCCCACCTCCACTGCGGCTGGAGCACGGCCCGGATCATGTGGACGGTCAACGTCGCCCTGCTGCCCTGTCTCGCGGGAGCCGTCCGGATCTTCGGGCCGGGCGTGTTGACCACCGTGGCCGGGGCCGTGGGCGGCGCCGTCGCCACCGAATGGCTGCTCCAGCGCGTCAACCGCAAGCCCACCACCATCCACGACGGCAGCGCCTTCCTGACCGGGTTGCTGCTGGGCCTGGTCCTCCCGCCCGGCTTCTCCCCCCTGCACGCCGCCCTGGGCGGGGTGGTGGGCATCGGCATCGGCAAGGCGGTGTTCGGCGGGCTCGGCTGCAACGTCTTCAACCCGGCCCTGGTGGGACGCGCCTTCCTGCAGGCCGGCTTCCCCGCCGCCATGACGGACTGGTCCACGGCGGTGGCGCAGGTGGACGCGGTCAGCCGGGCCACCCCGCTGGGGCTGTTCAAGTTCGGCGACCCGACCCAGTTCCCCGCCGACGCCGCCGTGCACAAGCTCCTGCTGGGCAACGTGGGCGGCTGCATCGGCGAGACCAGCGCGGTGGCCATCGTCCTGGGCGGGATCCTGCTGCTGGCCACCCGCGTGGCCCACTGGCAGGCCATGGTCTCGATGCTGCTGGGGGGTGTGGTGTTCGGAGGCGCCTTCCACCTGGCGGGCCTCGGCCCCGACCCGCTGTTCCAGGTCCTCTCGGGCGGCTTCCTCTTCGGCGCGGTCTTCATGGCCACCGATTACGTCACCAGCCCGGCCACGCCCGCAGGAAGGTGGATCTTCGGGCTCGGCATCGCCCTGCTGACCATCCTGATCCGGCTGTTCGGCGGCCTGCCGGAGGGCGTCATGTACTCGATCCTGCTGATGAACGCGACGGTCCCCCTGATCGACCGCTGGGTCCGTCCCACGCTCCATGGAGCACGGCCATGAAAACGACGCTGCACATGCTGGCCACGCTGGTCGTGGTGGGAATGGTCTCCGGCGGCGCGTTGTCGCTGGTGAACGACTGGGCCGTCCCCCTGATCGAGGCGAACCAGGCCAGGGTCCGCAACGCCGCCATCGCCTTCCTGGTACCCGGCGGCACGCCCGAGCTGGTCGTCGACCAGGACGGTCTGACCGCCTGGCGGGTCGTCGCCGGTGACGAGCTGAAAGGCTGGGTGGTGCGCAGCCGGGGCACCGGCTTCCAGGACAGGATCGACCTGATGTTCGCCCTGGACCCGCAGCGCAGGGAGATCCTGGGCCTGAAGGTGATCGACGACGCGGAGACGCCGGGCCTGGGCACCTGGATCCGGCTGCGGCCGGAACTCGAGGCGGCCCTGGCCGCGCGGGCGGACCGCAACCTCGGCCCGGCGGCAGAGGATCCCAAGAACTTCCCGCTGCAGTTCTTCGGGTGGGGCGACGGCCGCCACCTCTCCGCCGCCGGGGACCTGAAGGTGGTCAAGGGCAGGCGACGCGGCGAGCTGGGTCCCACCGAGGTGCAGGCCATCACCGCGGCCACCATCAGCTCGCGGGCCGTCGTCGACATCGTCAACGGCGCCGTGTCCAGGCTGGACGCCATCCTCGCGGCAAAGGGAGAAACGTCGTGAGCAAGCAGGAGAGCATCCGCAGCGAGTTCGTCAAGGGGCTCTGGGACCAGAACCCGGTCCTGCGCCAGCTCCTCGGTCTCTGCCCCACGCTGGCCGTGACCACGTCCGCCCCCAACGGCATGGGGATGGGCCTGGCCACCACGTTCGTGCTGGTCTGCGCCAGCCTGCTCATCTCGCTGGTGCGCAAGCTCATT
The DNA here is from genome assembly GCA_964436825.1 of uncultured Fibrobacteraceae bacterium. GTDB lineage: Bacteria > Krumholzibacteriota > Krumholzibacteriia > LZORAL124-64-63 > LZORAL124-64-63 > CAYTEO01. The sequence goes on from CAYTEO010000003.1 coordinate 100,715, forward strand.
CCCAACCAGGTGCGCATCGCCAGCTTCATCGTGGTGATCGCGACCTTCGTGACCATCGTCGATCTGGTGATGAAGGCCCGGTTCCCGGCCATGTCCAAGAGCCTGGGGGCGTTCATCCCGCTCATCGTCGTGAACTGCGTGATCCTGGGCCGGCAGGAGGCGTTCGCCTCCAAGCACGGTCCGTTCCGTTCGGTCGTCGACGCCCTCGGCATGGGACTGGGTTTCACGGCCTCCCTGACCGTCCTCGGCAGCGTGCGCGAGCTGCTGGGCAACGGCACGGTCTTCGGGGCCGCGCTCATGCCGGCGTCCTTCGAGCCCTGGATCGTGATGATCCTGCCCGCGGGCGCCTTCCTGACCCTGGGATTGATCCTGGGCGTGGTCAACACCATCACCCTCAGGCGCGAACAGGCGGAGCTGGCGGCCCGCCGCGCCGCTCCGCTGCGGGAGGAGGCGTGACCATGGAGCTCATCGGCATCTTCATCACCGCCGCCCTGATCAACAACTTCGTGCTGAGCCAGTTCCTGGGCATCTGTCCCTTCGTCGGCGTCTCCGGCAAGCTCAGCTCGGCCACCAGCATGGGCATGGCCACCACCTTCGTGATGGCCATGGCCGCCATGGTGACCTACCTGATCCAGCACCACATCCTGGAGCCCCTGGGCCTCGGCTACCTGCAGACCGTGGCCTTCATCCTGGTGATCGCCTCCCTGGTGCAGTTCGTGGAGATGGTCATCAAGAAGGTGAGCAAGCCCCTGTACCGCGCCCTGGGCATCTTCCTGCCCCTGATCACCACCAACTGCGCCATCATGGGCCTGTGCCTCTTCTCGGTGATGAAGGGCTACTCCTTCGCCCAGGCCCTGGTCTTCGCCCTGGGGGCGGGCTCCGGCTTCACGCTCGCGCTCGTCCTGATGGCCGGCATCCGCGAGGAGCTGGAGCTGGCCGACGTACCCGCCGCCCTGCGGGGTGCGGGCATCACGATGATCGTCGCCGGGATCCTGGCCCTCGGGTTCATGGGGTTCGCCGGCATGAAGTTCTGACACGCCGGCCCCGGCCTGGCGCGCAGGGAAGAGCAAAGGAGAACAAGCGATGATCGACCGGCGATCCTTCCTCAAGACGGTGCTGCTCGGCGGCGTGGCCTTCGGGACCGGCCTGGCACTGGGCCGCGTCGGAGCGCACCACGCCGGCCCCCGCCTGCTGCTGCACGGGTTCGTGCCGGCCGACGAGAACCTGGTACGGGAGACGCTGCGGGCCTTCCTGGGCCTGGACGACGGCCGTCTGCCCGTGCCCGTCGTGGATGCGCCCGACGGCTGGCGGCCGCAGCTGGCGCGCATGCTGCGCGACGCCGCGCCCCGCTACACGCACGACCACCGCCGCCTGCTGGCGATCCGGGTCTCGCCGCTGGACCACCCGCTGCCCGCGGACCTCCTGCTGCAGATGGACGGTCGCGTGCTCGATCCGGACCGGGCCCCCGCCCGGCGGCTGGTGGCCCTGCGCGAGCGGTTGCTGGGACGGCGGGCCGCCGTCGCGGTCAGCTGCCGCCTGGAGGACCGCCCCGACCCGCTGGCCGGCGGGCGCGTGCTGGTCATCGAGACGGAGAACGGACTGCAGGACCGCATCCCCCTCGACGGGCGGCGGCGTCTCCTGGAGCTGCGCGGTCCCGCGGGGCTGACCCGGGTGGAAACCACCGCGGACGGCGCCCGCGTGGCCGGGTCCTGCTGCCGTCACGCCACCTGCCGCCTGCAGGGCGACGTATCGCTGCCCGGCGAGCTGATCGCCTGCGCGCCGAACCGCCTCGTCCTGCACGTGGAGACGGCCTAGGAACGCCATGGAACGGACAGGCCAGGACAACGGCAAACGTCGCCACCGGTCGCGGTCCGGGCTGCCGGTGGCGCTGGTCTGCCTGCTGGCCGGGTACCTCCTGGCCAGCCGCCCGGCACCCCCCGGTGAACCGGAACTGCTGCGCCTGACGCGTCCGGCCATGGGCACGCTCGTGGAGATCGTGGTGCCCGCCCCGCGCGACGAGGCCCGTCGCTCCCGCGTGCTGGAGGCCATGCGGGACGGCCTGGCCGAGATCGCGCGCCTGGACTCCCTGTTCTCCACGCGACTGCCCCCGCCGGTGCAGACCCCGCCCGCGGAGCGCGCCAGGGAACGGTCGGACCTGCTGGAGCTCGGCCTGGCGGTGATGCGCGAGAGCGGAGGGGCCTTCGACCCGCGCCTGCGCCCCCTGATCGATCTGTGGGGATTCGACGGGGATGCGCCCGCCGTACCCGATCCCGACACCCTGCGGGCGGCCGTGGCCCGGCTGCAGGCACTCGGGGCCCCGCGCAGCGTGGGGGACCTGGCGGCCGCGGCCGACCTGCTCCACTTCGGCGCCTGGGCCAAGGGCTACGCCGTGGACAGGGCGACAGCCGTCCTCCGGAGCCGCGGCGTGACCGCCGCCCTGGTCAACGCCGGCGGCGAGATCCGCTGCTACGGCCGCGACTGGACCGTGGGCGTGCAGCACCCGCGCCTGCCCGGCGCCCTCGTGGCTTCGCTGCACCCGGGCACCGCCGCCGTGGCCACCAGCGGCGACTACGAGCGGTTCTTCGCGCAGGACGGCATCCGTTACCACCACCTGCTCGACCCGCGCACGGGCATGCCCGCTCGCGGCTGCCGGAGCGTCACCGTGCTGGCCGGCTCCTGCGCGCGCGCCGACGCCCTGGCCACGGCCGTGTTCGTGCTGGGACCGCGGGAAGGCCTGGCGCTCGTGGAACGCCTGCCGGGCGTCGAGTGCCTGATCGTCGACACCGCCGGGAACCGCCGCGACAGTTCCGGAATGGCTGCGTACCTGACCGCCGAATGACCGGACAACGAGGAAGGACGACATCATGCTCGAGATCACGGCCCCGCTGATGACCATGGGAGGGCTGGGCGCCTTCTTCGCCGCGGCCCTCGCCGTGGCCGACAAGAAGCTGCGCGTCGAGGAGGATCCCCGCATCGGCCTGGTGGCGGACTCCCTGCCGGGAGCCAACTGCGGCGCCTGCGGCTTCGCCGGCTGCAACGCCTACGCCGAGGCCGTCGTGACCGGAAACGCCCCGCTCACCGGCTGTCCCGTGGGCGGCCAGGCCACCATCGACGCCATCGCGTCGATCATGGGTGTGGAGGCCGGCACCGCCGTCAGGCGGATTGCGCGCTTGATGTGCCGCGGCGGCAACGGCGTCGCCAGGGAGAAGGCCCGCTATCTCGGCCCCTCCGGCTGCTCCGTGCAGGACATCGTCTCCGGTGGCGCGAAGGCCTGCCGCTGGGGCTGCCTGGGCGGGGGCGACTGCGTGGAGGCCTGCGGCTTCGGCGCCCTCGAGATGGGACCCGACGGCTTGCCGGTGGTCCACGAGCAGCTGTGCACCGGCTGCGGCGCCTGTGTCGACGCCTGCCCGCGCGGCCTGTTCGAGCTGCATCCCGTCGATCGCCAGTTCTTCGTCTTCTGCAAGAACCACGACGATCCCAGGACCGCACGCGAGGTCTGCGAGGCGGCCTGCATCGGTTGCGGGTTGTGCGCCCGCAAGAGCAACGGCGCCATCACCATGGACGACGGCCTGCCCGTCATCGACTACGACGCGCTGGATCCCGACATCGTCCCCGTCGAGAAGTGCAGGACGGGAGCCATCGGCTGGCTGCACCCTGAGTCGCGCGCCACGGTGGACGCGGCCGAGACGATGCCCGATCGTCATGGAGTCTGCGCCTGATCCTGGGAACCGCTGGCCGGGGGGCTCGCTGCGCGAGGCACGGGGCAAGCCGCCCCCGCTCGACCGGGAGGTGACCATGAAGCCCGAGCGACAAGGGGAGATCCTGCAGGAGGAAGGGATCGTCCTGTCCGTCACACCGGCCACGGCCGGCGGTCCCGCGACCGCGCGGATCATGCTGCAGGCAGGCGACCACTGCGACGGTTGTCCCGCCTGTGCCGTCTGCCGGCCGGGACAGCAGGGAGGCCGCCTCCTGGAGGTCGTCGACCCCGTGGGCGTGGGCGTGGGAGACCGGGTGCGCGTGACCATCCGCGGTACCGAGATCCTCAGGGCGTCGCTGCTGCTCTACGGACTGCCCCTGCTGCTGCTTGTGCTGGGCGTGGGGGCGGGCCAGCGTCTCTGGTCCGCGGCACACGCGCTGCGCGACCTCTGGTCGTTCCTGCTGGGCGTCGGCCTCGCCGGCGCCGCCCTGCCGCTGGTCCGATACCTGTCCCGGCGCGACGGTGCGGTCGGACGGGAGCTGATGCAGCCGGTGATCACGCACGTGGTCTCGCGCGGCACCGGCGGTCGGACCTGACGGCTGCCGGACCGTGTCGTCACGGCTGCACTCCCGCCTGCGGGTCCCTTCTGCCCCTGCCGCCCGGGCCGTTCACGGCCGCCGGGTTGACATCCCCGTGCATGATCTTAGCTTCTGCTGGTACACACAACCGGAGGAAACCGTATGGATCTGGAGCAGAAGATTCGCGAGGTCCTTGAGAGCGTCCGCCCCGCCCTGCAGGCCGACGGCGGGGACGTCGAGTTCATCGACTACAACGACGGGATCGTCACCGTCCGGCTCAAGGGGGCCTGCGGGAGCTGCCCCATGTCGACGATGACGCTCAAGAACGGGATCGAGGCGCGCCTGCGCCAGGAGATCCCGGAGATCCGCGCCGTCGAGCAGCTCTGACTCACCCGGAGGTGCGGGTCCTCGTGCCCGCGCCTCCGGTCCCCCCTGCCGGTGCCGGCCCCCAGATCAACCACTCCCCCTCCCGTCGCGACGGCCAGTCCAGCTCCTGGAGCCACGCCTGCCACCAGGGGATGGTCCGTCCGGAGGCGGTCAGGGGCGGTGTGACGATCTCGCTGATCCCCAGTTCCCCCATCACACGTGGCAGCACCTCCGCCGCCGGCAGCGTATCGGCGCGAGCGCCCGCCAGCAGGCGGCGCAGACGGCGGGTCGGCGGGGGGACGCGGCCGCTGACTCCCCCGGTCACGGGGCGACCGAGCTGCTCGGCCGCCAGCCACCAGGTCGCCTCGGCGACATCCTCGTGCTCCTCCGCGTCCACCGCCGGCAGCGACAGCAACGGCCTGGTCAGGTCCGGAGCCGGCGTGTCCCGGACCGGGAAGGCCGGTACCCGGACGGCCGGGATCCCCATGGGCACCCCCTCGAGAGCCAGCAGGAGGGCCAGCAGCGCGGCGGCGCCGCGCAACCGGGGACGCCGGGAGAGGGCCAGCCGTTCCCAGGCCACGGCCGCCCACCAGGCCAGCGCCACGCTCAGCGGCCAGGCGAACCGGCAGACGGCCCGGTAGGCGCGCAGCGGCGGGACGTGGTGCCACAGCCAGCCCCAGGGCAGCGTCACCCGCGCCCCGCTCCCCGGCACGGCCGCCGAGTCGCCGAAGGCGAGGATCAGCCCGGCCACTCCCGCCACCAGCAACCCGTCTCCCAGACGGCGGTGCCGCACCGGCAGGTCGCGGCGCAGCGACAGCCCCGCCAGCGCCAGCGCCAGGACGAGCCAGCCCGGGTGCAGGACATGGCGCGTGGCGCCGCGGCTCCTGTCCGGGTCCCGCGCTCCCCTCCCGAGCCAGTCCGCCGGTCGTGCGCGATAGGGACCGGCGTCGAGCAGGTCCTTCAGGTCGGCGCTGTACCAGCGGACCTCGCGCAGGGAACGCGCGAACTGGTCGTTCCGCCGGGCGGCGGCGGTGTACGGTCTCGCCTGCCAGGCCACCAGGGAGACGGCCGCGGCGGCCACCAGCAGCAGGGCGACGCCACGCCGTCCGCGCAGCAGGGAGAGGAAGTCGCGGCCGGCGACGACCAGGACACCGGCCAGCAGCAGCGCCCCGTTGACCAGCCCGTACCAGCCCATGGCGGGCTGGAGGGCCCACAGCAGCAGACCGGCGGCCAGCCAGCGGCGGCGCCGGCGACGGATCCCCAGTGCCGTGGCCGCCGCCGCCAGCAGGACCAGCGGCGGTGGCAGCTGGTTCAGGTGCCCGAGCTGGCTCGTCGTGTACGGGGCCGCCAGGACGGCCAGCCCCATCAGGCCGGCACCGGGCGATCGGCCGCCTGCCGCCCGCCAGAGCAGCCCGGCGGCACCGGCGGCCAGCAGCAGGGAGAACAGCAGGTCCAGGTCGTAGAGCAGCGCCGGCGGGGCCCCGGCCAGCAGCAGCGGGGTCACCAGGATCCCCTGTCCCAGCAGGGTGTCCATGGACCACAGGGCGTCGGTAGCCGGGAAGAAGACCGGGGCGATCCGCCAGACGTCCGGCGTCGTCCACCAGCGGGCCGTCCAGCCCAGCAGGCCCGTCTGGAAGACGGCGTCCACTCCCCCGTACGGTCCCGGCACCAGGTGCGACGGCTCCGGCCAGGCGCTGCGCAGCATCGCCGCCGCCAGGGCGACGGCCAGCAGCCAGGGCCAGAAGGCGAGCGGGCGCACCCGCATCTCAGTATCCCAGGCTCCGCAGCTGGCGCTGCAGCTGCGGGTCGATCACCGTCGTGGTCGTGTCCTCACCGTCCGGCTGCAGGACAGCGGCCAGGGAGTCCCACGCCGCCAGCCGGCGGCGCGCCGCGCGCAGCAGGGGATCGACGCCGTCCGGCCGGCTGGCGAGGGGCGCCTGCGCCGCGGGATCGCTGCCCAGATCGTACCAGACGCTGTCCCCGGTCGCAGGCACCGTGATCCGCAGCCACCGCTCCAGCCGCAGGCCCAGGCGAGGCGGACCGTAGAGCATGTTCTCCATGATCGCCGGGGGGCTGGCGCCGGCCGGCCCCGCCGACGCCTCCGCCCACAGGCCCGGCCGCCCCGGCAGTCCTTCCGGAACGGGCCAGCCCAGCTCGGCGCAGAGGGAGGGCACCAGGTCCAGGGTCCGCCGGTCGGCGTCGACGGCCAGGCCGGCCCCCTCGCCGCCGGGCAGCTTCACCAGCAGGGGGATGCGGGTCACCTCCGGCAGCAGGGAGTGGCCGTGCTCGTAACCGCCATGCTCGAAGAACTCCTCCCCGTGATCGGCGGCCAGGACGACCAGGGACCGGTCCCAGCTGCCGCTCCCGCGCAGGGCATCGAACAGGACGCCGAGCCAGGCGTCGGTGTAGGCCACCTCGCCGGCGTAGAGGGACTGCAGGGCCGTTGCCACCGAATCGGGAACGTCGGGACAGAGTTCCCGCACGGCCGGCATCCGTCCGGCCGGGAAGCCGTCGGCCGTGAACAGGGGCGAGTCCGGCGGCGGCGGCGCGCACCAGACCGTCCCCGCGCGGCGGGCCGCCGCGGGGAAGTCGTCGGGCGTGTGGCGGCGGTACGGGACATGGGGATCCATCAGGTGGATCCAGAGGAAGCAGGGCCTGTCGCCGCGGCGACGGGCGAGCCAGCGGACGGCCTTGCCGATCTGGGCGGCGGCGTCGTCCCGGGACCATCTCTGCTGCCACCGGGCCGTCACCTCGCGCACCAGGACCGACCGGGCCGCGGGCAGGAGCCACTCGAGCTGGCGGGCGTGGTCGTAGCGGGCAAAGCCGCGGGCGAACCCGTACGACGGCGTCAGGTAGGGGTTGGCCGCGACAGCCCAGGTGTCGTAGCCGGCGCGGCGGGCCAGCTGGGCCAGCGTCGTCACCCCGTCCGGCAGGCCCCGGTAGCGGGCCACACCCAGTGTCCGCGGCGGCCAGCCGGTCAGCAGGGTCGCCATGCTCGGCAGGGTCCAGCTGCCGCTCGACCAGGCGTCGCGCAGGCGGACGGCCTCGGCGGCGAAACGGTCCAGGTTCGGTGTCGGCGGGTTGCCGGGCCCCAGCAGCCGGTCGTAGTCGGCACGCCAGGTGTCGATCGTCACGAGCACGAGATCCGGCGCCCCGGCAGGAGCCTCGCCCAGCGGGGTCCCCGCCAGGCGCTCGGCCCGCCAGGCGGAAAGCTGGGATCTCCAGCCCAGCACACCGGCCAGCAGGAGCAGCAACGCCGCCGCGGTCGCCGCGCGGGGACGACAGCGGCCGCGGCGCCACCATTCCCGCAGGAGCCGTTCCAGCAGGAGGGTCACCCCTGTCCAGACGGCGAGCATGACCAGGCGCCGCGGCCAGGGGGAGCCCTCCCCCTCCCACCACCGCGGGCCATGTTCCCGCAGCAGGTAGGAGGCGGCCAGGGTGGCCAGGACCGCCAGGGAGGCGGCCGCCGCCAGGGCCGCCCTGGCGCCGTCGCGCCGCGCACGCAGCAGGCCGGCCGGCAGGTAGGCCGCAGCGGCGAGGCACGCCGCCGCCAGGCCGGCCGGCAGCAGGGGGGCGGTCAGCAGTGCGGCCCAGCCGCCGGCGAGCGGCGCCGTCGCGGTCCCGAACCGCAGCAGCTGCGACGCCGCCTCCAGCAGGGCGGCCGCCGCGGCCAGCAGGGCGGCCGCCAGGACTGCCCGTCCGATGCCGGGGCAGGGCCTGATCACCGCGGTCGCCTCGTCACGTTCCCTCATCGCTGCCTCCATCCCGGGGGTGTCACCCATTCTCCCGGCCGGCGCCGGGAGAGGTCAAGGAACTTGCCAGCGTCCCAGGCGATGCTATCGTGCCTGGAACCGGGAAACGCAAGAACGGAGGAAGATGATGCATCCCTACCGCGGCGTCGACTACTACGGATTCGAGGAACTCCTCTCCGACGAGGAACGGGCCGTCCGCGACATGGTCCGCACCTTCGTCGAGCGGGAGTTCCTGCCGGTCGTCCGGCAGCACCACCGGGCCGGCACCTTCCCCACCGACCTGGTCCCCGAGCTGGGCCGCCTCGGCCTGCTGGGAGCCCACGTCCAAGGCCCCGGCTGCCCGGGGCTGTCGGCCACCGTCTACGGGATCATCTGCCAGGAGCTGGAGCGGGGCGACAGCGGCCTGCGCAGCTTCGTCTCGGTCCAGGGTAGCCTGGTCATGTGGCCCATCGCCACCTACGGCAGCGAGGAGCAGCAGCGCCGCTGGCTGCCGGAGCTGGCCAGCGGCCGGCTGATCGGCTGCTTCGGGCTGACCGAGGCGGGCCACGGCAGCGACCCCGGCGGCATGGAGACGACCGCCGTCCGCGACGGCACCGACTGGATCCTCCACGGCGGCAAGATGTGGATCACCAACGCCGACCTGGCGGACGTGGCCATCGTCTGGGCCCGCACCGACGAGGGTGTCCGCGGCTTCCTGGTCGAGCGCGACCGGGAGGGATTCTCCAGCCAGCCGATCCAGGGCAAGTACAGCCTGCGCGCCAGCGACACCGGCGAGCTGGTCCTGGACGAGGTCCGCGTTCCCGAGGCGAACCGCCTTCCCGGCGCCCGCGGCCTGCGCGCGCCGCTGAGCTGCCTCAACGAGGCCCGCTACGGGATCGCCTGGGGCGCCGTGGGCGCCGCGGCCGACTGCTACGACACCGCCCTGCAGTATGCCGGCGAGCGGGAACAGTTCGGCCGGCCCATCTCCGGGTTCCAGCTCGTCCAGCGCCGCCTGGTGCGGATGCTGACCCGGGTGACCACGTCCCAGGCCCTGGCCCACCGCCTGGGCCGGCTGAAGGACGCGGGGCGGGCGCGCTTCCCCCAGGTCTCGCTGGCCAAGCGGCACAACGTCGCCGCCGCCCTGGCCAACGCCCGGGAGGCACGGGCCGTCCTGGGGGCCGCCGGCATCACCGACGAGTACCCCGTCGGTCGCCACCTGACGAACCTGGAGTCGGTCTACACCTACGAGGGGACCCACGACATCCACACCCTGATCGTGGGGGCCGACATCACCGGCCAGGAAGCCTTCCGCTGAGCGGTGTCGCGCCGGCACGACGCTGCCCGGCGTCCGCGGGACGCCGGGCAGCGGCAACCGGGTATCCGGGTGCGGATCAGAACATCAGCGACCGGAAGGCCCAGGCGGCCACCGAGTGCAGCGCCCCCGGCAACACCCCCAGCACCAGCACGAGCACGGCCAGCACGCCAGCCGTGAAGGCCGTCTCCCAGCCCTGGCCCCGCCAGGGTTCCTCTTCCGGCTCGCGCATGTACATCAGCACGACGATCCGCAGGTAGTAGTAGACCGACAGCAGGGAGTTGACGACGCCCCAGATGGCCAGGGGCAGCAGCCCCGCCTTCACGACGGCGTCGAAGATGTAGAACTTCCCGATGAACCCCGCCGTGGGCGGGATGCCGGCCAGGGAGAACATGAACACGGCCAGGGCCGCCGCCACCAGGGGCTGCCGCCTGGCCAGGCCGGCGTAGCCGTCGCTCTGGTCCGCCTCGTCGGTCCGGCTGCGGCTCAGGTGGACGACGATCCCGAAGGCCCCCAGGTTCATCAGCGCGTAGCTGACCAGGTAGAAGAGCAGGGCGCTGCCGGCGGCCATCCCGATCTCCTCCTGCATGATGGCGGCGCCGCCGCCGCGGGCGGGCGCCAGCAGGGCCAGCACGCCCAGCAGCAGGTAACCGGCGTGGGCGATGCTGGAGTAGGCCAGCATCCGCTTCAGCCCCGTCTGGGAGAGGGCCACCAGGTTGCCGTAGGTCATCGTCGCCACCGCGAGGACGGCCAGCAGCGGGAACCAGATGTCGGCGACGACCGGTGCCAGCAGCCACACGAAGCGGACCAGGGCGGCCACGGCCGCCGCCTTGACCCCGGTCGCCATCAGGCCGGTCGTGTAGGCCGGCGCACCGTCGTAGACGTCGGGGGTCCACATGTGGAACGGGACCATCGCCACCTTGAAGCCGAAGGCCACCAGGACCAGGCCCACGCCGGCGGCCAGCAGGAACCCGCGGGACCCGCCCGCGCCGACGGCGGCGCCGAGGGCGGCGTAGCCCGTCCCTCCGGCCTGGCCGTAGAGCAGGGCGCTGCCCAGCAGGAGGATCACCGAGGCGAAGGCGCCCAGGATGAGGTACTTGAAGCCTGCCTCGCTGGAGCGCAGCGAACCGCGGTTGCCCGCCGCCAGCAGGTAGACCGACAGGCTCATCGTCTCGATCCCCAGGTAGAGGGAGAGCAGGTCGGTGGCGGCGACCAGGACCATCATCCCCAGGATCGCCAGCAGCAGCAGGGGGTAGAACTCGGGGCGGTAGCGCCCGTCGCGGTCGTAGAGACCGGTGGCGAAGACGACCGTCGGCATCCCGATCATCAGCAGCAGGTCGTGGAGGAAGCGGACGAACGGGCCGGCCGCCAGCATCCCCCCCATCAGGCCGTCGGCGGGCGGCTGGGCCGGCGCCGCGTGCTGCGCCAGCAGCGCGCCCAGCAGCGTCAGCAGCGTCAGCATCGACAGGTGGTCCTTGCGCAGGCTGCGCACGAAGGAGTCGACCAGCAGCACCAGCAGGGCGCCGGCGGTGACGACGAGGTACGGCAACAGCCAGGGCCACTGGTGGGAGAGATCGAGGCCGATCCGCAGCTCCGTCATTCCGTTTCCTCCCCATGGGTGCTCCGGGAGCCGGGAGCGTCGGCGAACATGACGTCGGCCGGCGCGTGTCTGCCGGCGGCGATGGCGGTCACCGGCGCCAGCAACCGCTCCACCGACGGCTGCATCCGCTCGACCAGCGGGGCCGGGTGGACCCCCAGCAGGACGATCATCACCAGGATGGGCAGCAGGACCCCCCACTCACGCGGCGTCAGGTCGGGCAGGCCGCGGTTCTCCTCGCGGGAGAGCTTGCCCAGGAAGACGCGCTGGTACATCCACAGCATGTAGAAGGCCCCCAGGACGACCCCGGTGGCGGCCAGGACCGTCAGCAGGCGGGCATGGTGCAGCAGCGTGCTGCCGAACGAGCCGAACAGGATCAGGAACTCGCCGGTGAAGCCGCTCAGCCCCGGCAGGCCGATGCTGGCCAGGGTGGCGAACATGAACACCGCCGCGTAGGCCGGCATGGCGTGGGCCAGGCCGCCGAAGTCGGCGATCCGGCGCGTGTGGCGGCGCTCGTAGATGACCCCGACGAGCAGGAAGAGGGCGCCGGTCGACAGGCCGTGGCCGAGCATCTGGTAGACGCCGCCCACCGCCCCGGTGACCGTCAGGCTGAACAGACCCAGCACGACGAACCCCAGGTGGCTGACGCTGGAATAGGCGACCAGCTTCTTGACGTCGCGCTGGACCAGGGCCACCAGGGCGCCGTAGATGATCCCCACGACCGCCAGGGCGGCCAGCCAGGGCGCCAGGCGCAGGGCGGCGTCGGGGAACAGGGGGATGGAGAACCGCAGCAGGCCGTAGGTCCCCATCTTCAGCAGGATCCCGGCCAGGACGACCGAGCCGGCCGTCGGCGCCTCGACGTGGGCGTCGGGCAGCCAGGTGTGGAACGGGAAGATCGGCACCTTGATGGCGAAGGCCAGGGTGAAGGCCAGGAAGAGCCACAGCTGCTCCCGCGGCCCCAGGGCGAGCTGCTGGAAGTCGGCCAGGGCCATGCTGCCGGCCAGGTGGTAGCAGTACAGGATGGTCACGAGCATGAAGACCGAACCGACCATCGTGTAGATGAAGAACTTGACCGCCGCGTAGATCCGCCGCTCACCGCCCCAGATGCCGATCAGCAGGGCCATGGGGATGAGCATCGCCTCCCAGAAGACGTAGAACAGCAGCATGTCGCGGGCCAGGAAGGTCCCGAGCATCGCGGTCTGCAGCAGCAGCAGGAAGGCCATCGCCTCGCGGACCCGCTCGTCGATCGCCCGCCACGTGCTCCAGGCGACCAGCGGCCCGAAGAAGGTCGTCAGCAGGACCAGCAGCAGCGAGACGCCGTCGCAGCCCAGGGAGTAGGAGATCTTCCCGCCGGCCAGCCACGGCACGTGCTCGACGAACTGGTCGGCGGCCTCCCCCACCCGGAAGTGGAACCAGAGGTGGAGGGAGAGGACGAAGTCGACCAGCAGCGTCGCCAGTGCCAGCCAGCGCGCCGCCTGCGGCCGCCGCCCCAGCAGCAGGACCGCCACCGCGCCCAGCAGCGGGAAGAAGACGACCCAGGACAGGATATGCTCGGTGATCAGTGACACGTCCGTCCTCCCCTAGCCGTGGAGCGTCAGGTAGATCATGAAGGCGACGGTGCCCGCCGCCAGCATCCAGGCGTAGAAGCGCAGCATCCCGTTCTGCAGCAGCCGCAGGACCGCGCTGACGATGGCCACCAGCAGGGCGCTGCCGTTGACCAGCAGGCCGTCGATCAGCCCCGTGTCGATCCCCTTCCAGAGCACCTTCTCCGAGAGGGCGTGGCCGGGACGGATGAAGGCGGCGTCGTAGAGCTCGTCGACGTAGTACTTGTTGGCCAGCAGGCGGTAGGGCCGGCTGCCGGCGAAGTGGCGCAGGGTGTCGGCGATGTCGGTCCGCTTGCCGTAGACCCACCAGCCGGCCAGCAGCCCGAGCAGCGCCAGGGTCACCGAGGCGCCGGCCAGCAGCCACTCGGTCGAGGCCGCTTCCGCCGCGGCGGCGTGGGCCGGGCCGTGGCCGTGGGCGAAGACCGGCTCGAGCCACTGCTCGAACTGGTTGTGCCCGCCCATGAAGTGCGGGATGCCGATCCAGCCGCCGGCTAGCGACAGGACCGCCAGCACGACCAGCGGGACGGTCATCGTCGGGGGCGATTCGTGGATGTGGTGGCGGATCTCCTCGGGGGCGCGGTTCTCGCCCAGGAAGGTCAGCGAGACCAGCCGCATCATGTAGAAGGCCGTCAGGCCCGCCCCCAGGAAGCCGAGCAGCCAGGCGACGACGTTGCCGCGCAGGAAGGCCTGGCCCAGGATCTCGTCCTTGCTGAAGAAGCCCGCGAAGGGGAAGACGCCGGCCAGGGCCAGGGTCCCGGCCAGGAAGGTCCACCAGGTCACCGGCATCCGGCGGCGCAGCCCGCCCATCAGGCGCATGTCCTGCTCGTTGCTCATGGCGTGGATGACCGAGCCGCTGCCCAGGAACAGCAGGGCCTTGAAGAAGGCGTGGGTCATCAGGTGGAAGATCCCCGCCGCGAAGGCGCCCACGCCGCAGGCCAGCATCATGTAGCCGAGCTGGCTGACCGTCGAGTAGGCCAGCACCTTCTTGATGTCGTTCTGGGCCAGGGCGATGGTCGCCGCATACAGGGCCGTCACGGCGCCGACGGCGGCGACGACCCCCATCGCCGTCGGGGACATGACGAACAGGAAGTTGAGGCGGCTGATCATGTAGACGCCGGCGGTGACCATCGTCGCCGCGTGGATCAGCGCCGAGACGGGGGTCGGGCCGGCCATGGCGTCGGGCAGCCAGATGTACAGGGGGATCTGGGCCGACTTGCCCGTCGCGCCCAGGAACAGCAGCAGGGCGGCGGCCGTCGCCACCGGTGCCAGCAGGTGACGGTGGTGGGCAAGGGTGGCGAAGGAGAGGACGCCCTCCCCGTCGCCCAGGTGCGGCAGCAGGGTCGTGGCCAGCAGGAGCATCCCCAGCAGGAAGCCGAAGTCGCCGATCCGGTTGACGATGAACGCCTTCTTGCCGGCCACGGCGTTGGCCTCGTCGTCGAACCAGAAGCTGATCAGCAGGTAGGAGCAGAGGCCCACCCCCTCCCAGCCCACGAACAGCAGGACCAGGTTCTCGCCCAGCACCAGGGTCAGCATGGCGAAGATGAACAGGTTGAGGTAGGCGAAGAACCGGGTGAAGCCGGGGTCGTGGGCCATGTAGCCCAGGGAGTAGACGTGGATCAGGAAGCCGACCCCGGTGACGACCAGGATCATCACCGCGCTCAGCGGGTCGAGGGCGAAGCCGATGTCGATGGACGCGCCGCCGACGTGCACCCAGCCGCCGACCGTGTCGGTCAGCAGCCGCGCCTCATCCGGCAGGGACGCCAGGCGCAGGACCGCCTTGATCGACAGCAGCAGCGAGGCGGCCACCGCGGTGCAGGCCAGCAGCCCGGCGAGGCGACGCGGCATCCGGCGGACCAGCAGACCGTTGGCCGCCGCGCCCAGCAGCGGGATCAGGACGATCCAGCGCAGCAACGGTTCCACGAGGGCATGGTGTTCCACGGCGTCACTCCATGAGGGTCTTGAACTCGTCCACGTCGACCGTCCGGCGCAGCCGGAAGATCTCGACCAGGATCGCCAGCCCGATGGCCGCCTCGGCGGCAGCCACGGCCAGGTTCATCAGCACGAAGACGTGTCCCGACAGGTCGCCCAGCTGGCGGCTGTAGGCGGCGAAGATGATGTTGACGGCATTGAGCATGATCTCGATGCCCATGAACATGATCAGGCTGTTGCGCCGCACCAGGACCGCCGAGGCTCCCACCACCAGCAGGGCCGTCGCCAGGACCAGGTAGTGGGTCAACGTCACCGCCATGGCAGCTCCTCCTCCCGCCGGCCCAGGGCCAGCGCACCGATGATCGCCACCAGCAGGACGACCGAGATGAGCTCGAAGGCCAGCAGGTCGCGCCCCAGCAGCAGGGCGCCGACGCGCTCGACCGTCCCGGTCGCCTCGGGATCCGGCGCCTTCAGGGGCAGCACGCCGAGGCGCGAGACCCAGCCCAGGGCGATCACGACGCCGGCCGCGGGCGGCAGCAACAGCACCAGCTTGCGCAGCAGCGGACGCGGCCGCCGCTCCGGCGACAGCTCCGGCCCCTGCAGCATCATGATGACGAACAGGAACAGGACCATGATGGCGCCGGCGTAGACCAGCACCTGGAGGATGGCCAGCAGCGGCGCCGAGAGCAGGGCGAACAGGCCCGCCGAGGCGACGAGGCTGGCGATCAGCCAGACGGCGGCCACGACGGCGTTGCGGCTGACGACCGTCATGACGGCCGTCGCCAGGGTCAAGGCGCCGAACAGATAGAACAGGACGGTTTCCACGTTCCCACCCCTTGCCTCGGTCAGAGGGTGCCGTCGGTCGTGTTGTTCAGCAGGAACTCCTTGTCCACGTAGAACTTCTCCCTGCTGTCGGCGGCGATCTCATAGATCCCGGTGTCCAGGCGGATCGCATCGCATGGACACGCCTCCTCGCACAGCCCGCAGTAGACGCAGCGCAGCAGGTCGATCTCGAAGCGGGCCGGGTACTTCTCGATCGACGGGTCGGGGTGCTCGGCCGCGGTGATGTGGATGCAGTCGGCCGGGCAGGCGGTGCTGCACATGAAGCAGGCGACGCAGCGCGGCGAGCCGTCCTCCCGCTGCAGCAGGCGGTGCCGCCCCCGGAAGCGCCGGCTGTAGACGTGCTTCTCCTCCGGGTACTGGATCGTCGGCATGTCGCGCATGTGCAGGATGTTGCGCACGACGTGCCGGATCGTGATCCAGAGCCCGCGGCCGATCTCCTTCAGGTAGAGCCTCTCGGCCAGGGTCGGCTTGCCGCCGTAGCCGTGGGGAACCGTCTTGCCTGCCATCACACTCTCCCGTCGCACCGCTCAGAGGACCGCCACCCACAACGCCGTGGCGACCAGGTTGGCCAGCGCCAGCGGCAGCATCACCTTCCAGCCCAGGTGCATGAGCTGGTCGTACCGGAAACGGGGCAGGGTCCAGCGAACCCAGATGAACAGCCAGCAGAAGAAGACCACCTTGCCGACGAAGGCCCCCACCTGCAGCAGCGTCGCGTAGACCGACGCGGCGTCCGGACCGATCCGCCAGGGGCCGAGGGCCATCCCCGCCAGTCCCGCCAGCTCCAGCAGCAGGAACAGGCCGGCCAGCAGGCCCGGCTCGCGGTCGCGGGCGTCGCCGAACTTGCCCCGTTCCCGCTGGGCCCGCCGCAGGAAGAGCAGGGCGATCAGGCCGCAGGCCAGGATGTGCAGGGCCGTGTGGACCGTCAGGATGACGCCGGCGTGCTGCTCGATGACCGGCCGCGGCAGCCAGGGGATGTTCCAGCCGCCGAAGAACAGGGTGGCGATCAGGGCCGAGGCGACCACCAGGTTGGCGTACTCCGCCATGAAGAACAGGGCGAACTTCATGGAGCTGTACTCCAGGTGGTAGCCGCTGACAAGCTCGCTCTCCCCCTCCGGCAGGTCGAACGGGACACGGTTCGTCTCGGCGAAGGCCGCGGTCAGGAAGAGGATCGCCCCCAGCGGCTGGACGACGACGCCCCACTTGGGCAGGAAGCCCCAGAGCAGTTCCCCCTGGCCGGCGACGATGTCGGTCAGCCGCAGCGACTGGAAGACCAGCAGCAGCCCCATGATCGACATCCCCATGGCGATCTCGTAGCTGATCATCTGGCTGCTGGAGCGGATGGCCCCCAGGAAGGCGTACTTGTTGTTGCTGGCCCAGCCGCCGGTGACGATGCCGTAGGTCCCCAGGCTGGCGATGGCCAGCACGTAGAGGATGCCGACGTTCAGGTCGGCGACGACCAGCGGGATCCGCTGCCCGCCCACCTGGAGGTAGTCGCCGAAGGGGATGACCGCGTACGTGCAGAGCGAGACGAAGAAGACCAGCACCGGCGCCAGGGCGTAGAGGGCGCGGTGGGCGCCGTCGGGGATGAAGTCCTCCTTGAACAGGAGCTTCAGCACGTCGGCGATGGGATGGATCAGGCCGCCCAGGCGGATGCCGGCGATGCCGGCCCGGTTGGGACCGGTCCGGTCCTGGATGAAGGCCGACCCCTTGCGCTCGGCCCAGATCAGCACCGGCACCAGCCCGACGATGACGGTCAGCATGAAGACGATCTTGGCCAGGGTGATCCAGACGACGGACATCACCGCTCACCTCCCGCTGCCGGCGCGACACCGGCGGGCAGCACTCCCTCCGGCGGCAGGGCCGCCAGATCGATCCCTTCCGGCAGCCCGGCGCGCCGCGCGGCCCAGCGCTTCAGCGCCGCCGCGTCGCCGGCCCGGGACTCCCCGGTCACGGCCCGCAGCCACTCGTCCAGGACCCGCCAGTCCTCCCGGGCCTGCTCGGGCGCGGCGACGGCGCGCCGCAGGGCCTGCAGCCGGCCCTGGCGGTTGATCAGGGTGCCGTCCTTCTCGGCCCAGCAGCGCAGCGGGGCGACGATCGCCGCCGCCTCGCTCGACGCGCAGGCGTGGGTCCCCAGGTAGACCAGCTCCCGGTCCCGGCACCCGTCCGCCACCTCCGGCGCGGCCCCCACCGGGTCGCCCCCGTAGAGGACGATCGGTCCGTCGGCGGCACCGATCCGCTCGGCCAGCCGCGCGGCCGGCAGCTCCTCGATCCCCAGCCGCGCCAGCGACGCCCGGTTGGGGGCGCGATCGGCGTCCAGCAGCAGGTCGTCCCCCTCGCCCCGGTCGGCCTCGGCCGGCCCGGAGACGATCGCCGCGCCCCGCGCCTCGGCCAGGGCGGCGGCCAGGGCCATCTCCTCCAGGGTCTGGTGCGGGGAGACGACGACCAGCCCGCCCCCCGGCAGCGCGGCCAGGGCGGAGGACAGTTCCTCCCAGGTCGTCTCGCGCCGCGCCTCGCCGGCGCCCAGCCGGGGCGCGGTGAGCCGGTTCTCGGCGTGGACCCGGCGGTAGGTCATCCGGCCCATGTCGCACATCCAGGGGCCGTTGACCGCGTCGTTGCGCCGCGGTTTCAGGCGCCAGATCCGCCCGCCCTCGTGGTCGACGCGGATGTTGCAGCCGGTGGCGCAGCCCGTGCAGACCGACGGCGTGCTGCGCAGCAGCCAGACCCGCTTCTGGAAGCGGAAGTCGCGGCTGGTCAGCGCGCCGACGGGACAGATGTCGACCGTGTTGAGGCTGTAGTTGTTGTTCAGCTCCTTGCCCGGGGCGATCCCGATCTCGGCCCGGTCGCCCCGGTTGAAGATGCCCAGCTCGGAGGTGCCGGTGACGTGGTCGCAGAAGCGGACGCAGCGGCTGCAGAGCACGCACCGCTCCTTGTCCAGGATGACGTGGGGACCGATGACCTGGGCCTTGGCCTTGTGGACCTTCTCGCCCTTGCCGACCTCCGACTCGTAGAGGCCGTACTCCATGTACTGGTTCTGCAGGCCGCACTCGCCGGCCTGGTCGCAGATGGGACAGTCGACGGGGTGGTTGATCAGGTGCAGCTCCAGGATCTGGCGGACCGCGGTGCGGACACGCTCGCTGCGGGTGTGGACGACCATCCCGTCGCGGACGGTCGTGTTGCAGGCGATCGTCAGCTTCGGCATCCCCTCCACCTCCACCTGGCAGAGGCGGCAGACGCCGGCCACCGGCAGGTCGGGGTGGTAGCAGAAGTGGGGCAACGCCTCGCCGCGGGCCACCCGGCAGGCCTCGAACAGGGAGGTCCCCGCGGGGAACTCCAGCTCCCGGCCGTCGATCGTCACCTTGACCATCTCGCCCATGCTGCTCAACTCCTGTAATCGCGGGCCCAGCGGGTCTCGGGCTCGGGTCGGGACTCCTGCTTGACCAGCGCCTCGAACTCGCCGCGGAAGCGCTGGAGGAAGCTGCGCATCGGCATGACGGCCGCGTCGGCCAGGGGGCAGATCGTCAGCCCGGCCATGCCGTTGCAGACCTTCTCCAGCAGCGCGATGTCCTCGCGTGTCCCCTCGCCGCGGCGCAGGCGCCGGACGATGCGGTGCAGCCACCCGGTCCCCTCGCGGCAGGGCGTGCACTGGCCGCACGACTCGTCCCAGTAGAAGTGCATCAGGACCTGGATCAGCTCGACCATGTCGCACCGCTGCGGGATGACGATCATCCCGCCGGAGCCGAGCATCGTGCCGGCCTCCTGGAGGGACTCGTAGTCCAGGCGGGTCTGCATGGCCTCCTCGGCCGTCAGGACCGGCACCGACGAGCCGCCCATGATGACGGCCTTCAGCTGCTCGCCCTCCGCCATGCCTCCCAGCCAGTCGTGGAAGAACTCCCGGAACGGCAGACCGAGCGGGATCTCGTGGACGCCCGGTTCGCGCACCGGACCGCTGACGCTGAAGAGCTTCGTCCCTGGCGACTTCTCGGTGCCGAAGCGGCGGTACGCGTCGGGCCCCTCGCTGACGATGTAGGGCACCGCGGCCACGGTCTCGACGTTGTTGACGATCGTCGGCTTGCCCAGGAAGCCGGAGACGGCCGGGAACGGCGGCTTGATGCTCGGCTGCCCCTTGCGCCCGGTGATCGAGTTGATCAGGCCGGTCTCCTCGCCGCAGATGTAGGCCCCGGCCCCCTTGTGGACGATCACGTCGAGATCGTATCCGGAGCCGAGGATGTCGCGGCCCAGGTAGCCGGCGGCGTAGGCCTCCTCGACCGCCTTCTCCATGCGGTCGACGAGCCAGCCGAACTCGCCGCGGATGTAGACGAAGCAGAGCTTCGCCCGCACGGCGTAGGAGGAGATGATCGCCCCCTCCAGGACCAGGTGGGGGTCGTAGTCCAGCAGGTAGCGGTCCTTGAAGGTGCCGGGCTCGGACTCGTCGGCGTTGACCATGAAGTAGATCTCGTCCGCGTCCTGCGGCACGAAGCCCCACTTCACGCCGGTGGGGAAGCCGGCACCGCCGCGGCCGCGCAACCCCGACGCCTTGACCGTCTCGATGACGGCCGACCGCTCCATCCCGAGGGCGCGGCGCAGGGCCTGGTACCCTCCCTCGGCGGTGTAGACGGACAGCTTGTGACCGTCCTTGCGGCCGAAGCGACGCGAGAGGATCCGGTACTCGTCGCGGTTCATGCTACTCCTCCAGCTCCCGGTCGGTGTCCGGCCGCAGCGGCTGGCCCTTGCGGAGGCTTTCCAGCAGGGCGTCCACCTTCTGGGGGGTGAGGTGCTCGTAGAGGTGCTTGCCCAGCTGCAGGACCGGGCCGTGGCCGCAGGCCCCCAGGCACTCGACGCCCTCGAGGGCGAACATCCCGTCCGGCGTCGTCTCCCCCACCCGGATCCCGAGCCGCTTCTCCAGGTGGGCGATGATGGCCCGGGAACCGCTGATGTGGCAGCAGATGTTGTGGCAGACCTGCAGGACGTACCTGGCCTGGGGCTCGGTGCGGAACATGAAGTAGAAGGAGAGGACCTCGCGGACCTTCGCCTCCGACAGCTCCAGCTGCTCCGCCACCCAGGCGACGGCGGCGTCGGAGACGTAGCCGAACCGGTCCTGGATGAGCCACAGCGTCGGCATGATGGCGCTGCGGCGGGTGGGGTAGCGCTCCAGGATGCGGGCGAACCGCTGCTGGTCCTCGGGCGGGAGCCGGAACTCCTGCGTCTTGTCGGCCGGTGCGTTCATCGCATCGCTTCCTTTGCCAGTCGGTACCGGGCGGTCACCGGTCCAGTTCCCCGGCGATGATGTTGATACTGCCCAGGATGGCGATCGCGTCGGGCACCATCAGCCCCTTGATCAGGTCCGTGTACGCCGAGAAGATGGGGAAGCAGGGCGGGCGTACCTTGAGCCGGTAGGGCCGGCCGCTCCCGTCGGAGACGCAGAAGAAGCCCAGCTCTCCGTTGGCTCCCTCGCCGAAGCCGTAGCCCTCCCCGGCGGGGACGCGGATCCCCTCCATGATCAGCTTGAACTGGTTCATGACCCCCTCGATGCTGCCGTAGACCTTCTCCTTGGGCGGCAGCGCCACGCGGGGGTCGTCGACGAGGATCGGCCCGTCGGGCAGGCCGCGCGAGAGGGCCTGGCGGATGATCCGGGCGCTCTGGCGCATCTCCTCGATCCGGACCATGATCCGGTCGCGGGTGTCACCGTTCTCCCCCACCGGCACGTCGAAATCGTAGTCCTGGTAGCCGAGGTACGGGGCGGCCTTGCGCAGGTCGAATCCCAGGCCGGTGGCGCGCAGGCAGGGACCGGTGAAGCCGCGGTCGAGGGCCTCCTCGGTGGTCAGCGCCCCGATCCCGACCGTGCGGTCCAGGAAGATCCGGTTGCGGGCCACCAGGCCGGTCACCTCGCCGATGGCGACATCGAGCTTCTGCAGGTGCTTCTCGACCGCCTGCTCGAAACCGTCGAAGACGTCGTGGGCCAGGCCGCCGATGCGGGCGTAGTTCGTCGTCAGGCGCGAGCCGCACAGCGGCTCGATGATGTCGTAGTAGATCCCCTCGCGGATGTTGTAGAAGTACCAGTAGTTGGTCAGGGCGCCGATGTCGACGAGGTTCGTGCAGACGCAGACGAGGTGGTCGATGATCCGCGCCAGCTCGCTGGTGACGACCCGCACGACCCGGGCCCGGGGCGGGATCTCCACCCCCAGCATCTTCTCCACGGCGGCGGCGTAGATGTTGTTGTTGAGCATCGCCGAGACGTAGTTCAGCCGGTCCGTGTAGGGCATGACCTGCGACCAGGTGTGATCCTCCGCCTCCTTCTCGAAGCAGCGGTGCAGGTAGCCGATCTCGGCCCGGGCGTCGACGATCGTCTCGCCGTCCAGCAGGCACTCGATGCGCAGGGCGCCGTGGGTGGCGGGGTGGCTCGGCCCCAGGTTGACGACCATCAGGTCGGACGGATAGCCCACCCGGTCGGCCTGCTCGGCGCGCCGGGACGCGGCCAGCACCTCCTCGTCGCTGAACAGCTTCTCCGGCGTGGAGAGGAACTGCCCCTGCTCGATGGGATAGTCCTTGCGCAGGGCGTGCCCCTCGAACTCGTGGTGGGTTAGGATCCGCCGCAGGTCGGGATGGCCGGCGAAGCGGACCCCGAACAGGTCGAAGACCTCGCGCTCGTGCCAGTCGGCGCTGCGGTAGAGGTGGGTCACCGTGGGGACCGGCTCGCCCTCGGCCACGTCGGTCTTGACGATCAACCGCTGGTTCCGCGAGACCGAGCGCAGCAGGTAGTTGACCTGGAACCGCTTCGCCCGGTCTGGATAGTCGACGCCGACGACGTCGGCCAGCAGCTCGCACCCCTCCCGCTCCTTGAGGTGCTGCACCACCAACGGTACGTCCGCCGGTGCCACGGTGACCGACTCGTCCCCGTGCTGGCTGCCGGCGGCGAGGATCCTCTCCCCGAACTCGGCTCGCAGGCTCTCGATGAGTTTCTGGCTCATGCTCTCCGTCCCGGACTACCGGTGATGGGCGCGGCCTAGGCCTCGGCGCTGTTGCGGTGACGCGCGGCGGCGGGGACCAGGCCCTCCTGCTGGACCCGCTCCTGCAGGGTCACCAGGGCGTGCATCAGGTTCTCCGGCGTCGGCGGGCAGCCGGCGACGTAGTAGTCGACCGGGATGATCCGGTCGATCCCCTGCAGGGTCCCGTAGTTGTTGTAGAAGCCGCCGCTGGAGGCGCAGACTCCCATGGCGATGACCCACTTGGGCTCGCACATCTGGGCGTAGATCGTCTTGAGGATCGGCGCCTGCTTGTAGGAGATCGTGCCGGCGACGATCAGCAGGTCGGACTGGCGGGGCGAGAACCGGACGGCCTCGGCCCCGAAACGGCTGATATCGCTGTAGGAGGAGACGACGCTCATGAACTCGATGGCACAGCAGGCCGTCCCGTACGGCAGCGGCCAGAGGGAGTACTTGCGCCCCCAGTTGACCGCCTGCCGCAGGCGCGTCGTCAGGTAGTTGCTCGGGCTGTCCAGTGCTACTGCCATTCGAGCCCGCCTTTCCGCCAGACGTAGATGTAGCCGACGACCAGGATGACCAGGAAGAACCCCATCTCGCCCAGGGCGAACGCTCCCTGCCCCGCCGCCAGCAGGCGGCGATAGAGGACGACCCACGGGTAGAGCAGGACCCCTTCCAGGTCGAACAGCAGGAACAGGAGGGCGACCAGGAAGAAGCGGACGAAGAAGCGGACCTGGGGCGAACTGCGCACGGGGATGCCGCACTCGTAGCCGGTGCGTTTCAGGGCGGTGCTGCGGCGCGGCCCGAGCCAGTAGCTCAGGACCAGGAACAGCAACGACAGCACGAGGGCGAGCGCCACGACCAGCAGCAGCGGAACGTACTGTTGAGGGGCCATGCCGGGGCTCCTTGCCTTCCGCCGAACCGCCGCCGCGGCGACGGTCCCTGCAATGTTGAGCTCGTAACAGAAGGTCGGCCCAACGTTAACAGAGATCACGACCCTGTCAACTCCGGCTTGCCGCCCCCCGCCGCGCCGACTACCGTGGCGATGGAGGTGTCACCTTGATCGTCTACCTGGATGGCGAGTACCTGGCCGCCGACGAGGCGCGGGTCCCCCTGTTCGACGGCGGCTACCTGTACGGGGACGGCCTGTTCGAGACGCTGCGGATCTACCGGGGACGCCCGTTCGACCTGGACGGGCACCTGGCGCGCCTCTCCCGCCAGTGCCGCGAGCTGTCGCTGTCCCACGCCCCCGAGGCGTACGACTGGGCCGGTGTCATCGCCCGCCTGCTGGAGCGCAACGGGCTGTCCGGCGCCGACGCCCGCTGCCGGCTGACGGTCAGCCGGCGGCTGCGGCCCGACGACCCGCTGCCGCTGGCCGCCGTGGACAGGCTCCCGGCCACCGTCTCCGCCTTCGTCACCCCCCTGCCCGCCGAGCTGCCCCGCTGGCAGCGCGAGGGAATCGCCGTCCACCTGATGCCGGCCGGCAGCGGCCGCGGCGGCCTGGCGGAGCTGAAGACCCTCAACTACCTGCCCACCCTGCTCGCCCTGCGCGAGGCGCACCGTCGCGGCTGCGTCGAGGCATTGCTGCGTGACGCCGCCGGCCACGTCCTCGAGGGAGCGACCAGCAACCTCTTCCTCGTCGCCGGCGGAACGCTGGTGACCCCGCCGACGGCCCAGGGGCTGCTGCCGGGCCGGACCCGCGCGCTGGTCCTGGCGGCGGCCGCCTCGCTGGAGCTGCCGGTCCGGGAGCAACCGGTCACGACCGGCGACCTGTGGTCTGCGGACGAGGTCTTCCTGTCGGGATCGGTCAAGGAGGTAGTGCCGGTCGTCCGGATCGACGACCGCGCCGTCGCCGACGGCCGGGCCGGTACCGTCACGCGGCGACTCCAGACAGCATACCGCCGAGGGGTCGAGGACACCCTCGGCGGCAGCTGACGGTCGGCCGCGGTCGGCTCAGTACTCGATGGAATCGTAGTCGATCTTCGGGTCGAGCTCGTTGCGGATGTTGCTCGGAGGCAGGTCGTCGTCCACATCGTAGCGACGCTCCGGCGGGGGCGCGTCCAGGGCGATGTCGTCCTTGATGGCGCCGAGATCGATGTAGACGTCGGCCGCGGCGATCAGCTCGGTGCTGGTCATCTCCCGCAGCCCGCAGACCTCGACGTGCTTGCCGTGCCGGGCGACGCTCTCGATCAGGGGGACGAAGTCGCCGTCGCCGCTGCAGATGATGACCGTGTCCAGGTGCGGCAGCAGCTCGTAGACGTCGACCGCCAGTTCCAGGTCCAGGTTGCCCCGGAAGAGGCGCTGCTGCGTCTCGGCCTCGGTGAAGGCCCGCAGCTCCTTGGTCACCACGCGGAACCCGTTCAGTTTCAGGAAGTTGATGAAATCGATCTTCCCTTCTGACTGGTTCGTGATCGCCGTGTAGAAGTGGGAGCGGATCAGGCGCCGCTCGCCGGCCAGCACCTTGCACATCTTCAGGTAGTCCAGCCGCATGTTGAGGTGCTTGGCGCTGTAGTGGATGTTCTCGCCATCGATGAAGATGGCGACTTTGTCGCGAGGGTCGGGATGGTACATGTCCCTGCCTTTCTGCTGACAGATCCTGGGGGTTGGGCGAGGATAGTCTCTGCCATACGTTCCCGGATCCCCGGGAGACGGGCGATACACGAATGATAGAGCGGATCCGGCGGCAGCGCAAACGTCCGATGCCGGGACTGGCGTCGTGGCGGGCCGCGGGCTATGTTCGCCGGCGTGACGGACCGCCCGGAGCGGTCGCCCACCGGACCTGTAGCCGTCTGCGAGGTGAGACCATGGACAAGCTCGTCGAATGCGTGCCCAACATCAGCGAGGGACGGGACCGGCGGATCATCGACGCCGTCGCCGGTGTCGTCCGCGAGACCGAGGGTGTCACCCTGCTGGACGTCGATCCCGGCGCCGACACGAACCGGACCGTCATCACCTTCATCGGTCCCCCCGACCCGGTGGCCGAGGCGGCCTTCCGCCTGGTGGCCAAGGCGGCCGAGCTGATCGACATGTCCCGTCACCAGGGCGCCCACCCCCGTCACGGCGCCACCGACGTCTGTCCCTTCGTCCCGGTGCGCGGCGTGACGATGGACGAGTGCGTCGAGCTGGCCCGGCGGGTCGGCAGGCGGATCGGCGAGGAGCTGCAGATCCCCGTCTACCTCTACGAGCACGCCGCCACCCGGCCGGAGCGGCGCAACCTGGCCCACGTCCGCCAGGGGGAGTACGAGGCGCTGCCGGAGAAGCTCGGCACCGAGGAGTGGGTCCCCGACTTCGGGCCGAACGAGTGGAACGAGCACGTGGCCCGCAGCGGCGCCACCAGCGTCGGGGCGCGCAACTTCCTGGTGGCCTACAACGTCAACCTGAACACGCGGGCGCGGAAGATCGCCTCGGACATCGCCCTGGACATCCGCGAGGGCGGCCGGGCCAAGCGTGACGCCGAGGGGAAGATCGTCCGCGACGCCGACGGCAACGTGGTCAAGGTGCCCGGCAGGCACCGCCTGCCCGCCTGCAAGGCCGTCGGCTGGGTCATCGAGGAGTACGACCGGGCCCAGGTCTCCATCAACCTGGTCGACACGTCGGTCACCAAGCCCCACGACGCCTTCGAGGCCTGCCGCGCCGCCGCCCGCGAGCGCGGCGTCCGTGTCACCGGCAGCGAGCTGGTGGGCCTGATCCCCGAGCAGGACCTGCTGGCCGCCGGCCGTTTCTACCAGGAGCAGGCGGGCCAGTCCCCCGGGCTGCCGCGGCGCCAGCTCATCGAAACGGCGATCCAGAGCCTGGGGCTGCGCGACCTGGGCGAGTTCGACCCGGCCCGGAAGGTCATCGAGTACCAGGCCGGCATGGTCGACGGTCCCCTGGTCTCCATGACGAACCGCGAGTTCGTCGACGAGCTGTCGACCGACTCCCCCGCCCCCGGCGGCGGGTCGGTGGCGGCCCTCTGCGGCGCCCAGGCCGCGGCGCTGGTGGCCATGGTGGCCAACCTGACCGTCGGCAAGAAGAAGTACGCCGACGTCCAGGCGCGGGTGAAGGAGATCGCCGTGGAGGCCCAGGAACTCAAGGACGGCCTGCTGCGCGCCATGGACGACGACACGGCCGCCTTCAACAAGGTCATGGAGGCCTTCAAGCTGCCGCGCAAGACCGACGAGCAGAAGCGGGAGCGGGAGCTGGCCGTCGCCGCCGCCACGCGCGAGGCGACCCGGATCCCCCTGGCGGTCCTCGAGCGGATGCCGCGGGTCCTGGAGCTGGCGGACGAGATCGCGCGGATCGGCAACGCCGCCTCCCTCTCGGACGCCGGCGTGGCCGCCCTGGCGGCGATGACCGCGGCCGAGGGGGCCTGGTACAACGTCCTGATCAACCTGGCGTCGCTGGCGGAGCTGGACCAGGGCGAGGCGCCCGGCTTCGTGGACGAGACGCGCCAGCGTGCCGACGCCGTCCTGGAGCGCTGCGAGCGGCTGGCGGCGGAGACCCGGGAGGTGGTGCGGCACCGCCTGCGCGAGCCGCTGGACTGACGGTCATTCCCGTTGAGACGCGGCGGGGATCGTCCTACACTGCGCCGACACCGGGAATCCAACGAAGGGAAGGACATGAACGACAGCAGCAAGCAACCGGCGGAAGCCAAGAGCCTGGGCCAGGTCGTCGCCGACGCCTTCGACGAGCTCGGCAAGACCGCCGCGGCCTTCCTGAAGGCACCGAAGGCCCTCTGGGGGATCAACATCCCCTACGTCATCGAGGGACTGGTCTACTTCGGGATCCTGACGATCCTGGGCAAGTTCTGCTCCGAGAACGTCCAGCTCACCGATCCCCAGGCCGGCTGGGTCTACTCGGCCGTCACCGGCGGCATCACCCTGGCCATGCTCTTCCTGGGCGGGGTCAGCGACAGGATCGGCGTGCGCAAGGCGCTGATCGTCGCCTTCACCATGTTCTTCATCGGCCGTTTCCTGATCGCCCTCTCGGGCACCCTGCCCCTGGGCCACGGGATCACCTCGCCCATGTTCTTCATGCTGGTGGCGGGCCTGGCCATCATGGTCGTCGCCTACGGCCTGTACCAACCGGCGGCCTATGCTGGTGTCCGTCGCTACACGAATCCCCAGACCGCGGCCATGGGCTACGCGGTCATCTACGGCCTGATGAACCTGGGAGCCTTCTTCAGCGGCTTCATCTCGCCGCTGGTACGGCACCACTTCGAGAGCACGTTTCCCCCCAACGGCCTGACCGCCGTCTTCTGGACCTACGACCTGCTCGTGCTCGGTGCCCTGCTGGTCACCCTGCTGATCCTGACCCGCAAGACCGACGCCCAGGCTGTCGCCCGCGTGGCCGAGGAGACGGCGCGGATGAAGGCGGAGAACGGCGGGGAGACCGAGGACGAGGGCAAGGAGGAGGCACACGACGAGGCACCGGCGGTCCGGATCAACAACTTCCCCTTCGTCGTCCTGACCCTGCTGGCCCTGTCCCTGCTGGTCTGGTCCCTGGTGACCCGTTCCCACGGCGAGCTGGGGAAGGCCGTCGCCGGTTTCGTGCTGACGGCCGTCCTGGCCGTCCTGGCCACGTGGGAGTTCCTGCGCCACCGGCCCGACCACCCGTTCCGCGATGCGCGGTTCACCTTCTTCATCTTCATCCTGATCCCGGTCCAGACCCTGTTCGCCCACAACTGGCTGACCCTGCCCTACTACCTGGACCGGGCCTTCCGCGGCGGCGTGGTCAGCAAGTACTTCGAGCTGTTCTCCAACCTGAACCCCATCATCATCTTCGTCCTGGCCCCCATCGTCGCCGGCCTGACGGCCAGGGCCAACATCTACCGGATGATGATCCTGGGCACGCTGGTCATGGCCGCCCCGACGTTCCTGCTGGCCCTGGGGCCCAACATCTGGCTCTTCCTGACCTATGTCCTGCTGATGTCCGTGGGCGAGGCCATGTGGCAACCGCGGTTCCTGCAGTGGATCAGCGAGATCGCCCCCCCGGGCAAGACGGGGGCCTACATGGGAATCGGGCAGTTCCCCTGGTTCCTGACCAAGATGATCACCGGTTTCTACTCGGGCTACTTCGTGGCCAAGTACCTGCCCCGACCCGAGACCGGGCTGCCGGTCCACAGCGAGCCGCTGTGGCTGATCTACGGCATCATCGCCATGGTCTCGCCGGTGGCCCTGATCCTGGCCCGCAACTGGATGCAGGGCGGGATGAAGGAGAAGCACCAGGGCTGAGGGCCGGTGCGACGGTACCAGGAGCGGGGGGAGCCGCCTGGCTCCCCCCGCTTCGTGCCGGGCCGTCCCCTGCCGTCACTGGCGCGACTTGCGGTCGGCGTAGCCGTAGTACTTGTGGTCGTAGTAGTAGGGCAGGACCTCGCCCAGGTTGTTGGCGACGATCCCGACGATGTTCGCCCCCACGCTGCGCAGGATGTTGATCCCCCGCTGGCAGACCTCCCTGACCGTCCGGCCGGCCATGACCAGGTAGACGGCGCCGTCGACGACGTCGACGAACTGCAACGGGTCGCTGACCGGGACGACGGGCGGACAGTCCAGGATGACGATGTCGAACTCGGTCCTCAGCCTCTGGAAGACGGCCCGGACCCGTTCCTCCGACAGCAGCTCGCTGGGCCGGTCGCCCCTGTCGCCCGCCGGCAGGAAGAAGAGACCGGGCAGGCTCGTCGGCCGGGGAGCGATCTCCTGCTCGCCGCGCAGCGCCTCCGCCAGGCCGGGCTGGCGCGGGACGCCGAAGGCCATGTGCTGGACGGGACGTCGCAGGTCGCCGTCGACCAGCAGCACCCGCTTGCGGGTGTGGTGGGCAAGGACCACGGCGAAGTGCAGGGCGAAGAGGCTCTTCCCCTCCCCCCGCTCCGAGCTGGTCACCATCAGGACCCGCTTGCGGTCCAGGTCCATCTCCCGGTCCAGGCGGATCATGATCCGCCGCATCTCGATGGCCAGGGGCGACTCGATGTCGAAATCGAAGGTCGGCGTCACTTCCGTCCGGGCGGTCATGCTCTCCCTCTCAGATCAGGTGCGGGTACACGTACAGGAAGCCGACGGCCGACAGCAGCAGGATCGCCAGGACGATGATCACCCACAGCAGGATCCGGCGTCGTCGCCGCCTGGCGAAGGGACGCTCCTTGATCAGGGGCAGGGTCCCGATGACCTTGACCCCCAGGGACCGCTCGATCTCCTCGACGGTCTTGAAGGAGCGGTCCAGCATCGTCGCCAGCAGGACCAGGCCGACCCCGATGGCCAGGGCCAGGCCGAAACCGATCATGGCCAGGCGCGGCTTGTTGGGCTCCACGGGGGCACGCGGCAGGGTCGGATCGCGGTGGACGATGATCCGGTAGCCGATCTCCGACATGCTGGCCGCCATGCTCAGTTCCTCGCGCGTGATGTCCTGGTCCAGGGCCTGCAGGAGGTTCTGGGCGTTCTCCACCTCCCGCTGCAGGCGGGCCAGGGTGGCCGACTGCTCGGGCTGGCGGGTCATGAAGTCGCGGTAGTCGCGGATGTGGCCGGCGAGCCGGTCGATGACCTGGCGGTTGACCTCGTCGTAGAGGGAGGCGTAGAGGTACCTGTCGGCCCGGGCCCGCAGCGACGGCGAGAGATCGGGGAAGTGCCGTCCCAGCCAGGCCAGGATGCGCTGGTCCAGGGCGAGCCGGGTCGAGCCGAGCAGTTGCTGGCTCTCCTGGCTGACCGTCCGGCCGGAGAGCAGGTCGGTCACCTGGTCGTACTCCAGCTCCACCAGCTCCCGCAGCGTCGAGGCGACGGCCGGGTCCTGGCGCAGCGGTCCGACCTGGTCCAGCAGGACCGGCGCCTCGCGGGACAGCTCTTCCCGCAGGGTCGCCACGTCGACCTGGAGCGCCTCCTGCCGCTGCTGGCGCAGACGCGCGAGCAGGTCGTCGGCCTGCCCCAGGTTCTGCTCGGTCACCGGGTTGCCGGCCAGGGTGGCGGCCACGATCGACCGCTGGTAGTCGGTCAGCCGTTTCTGCTTCTCCTCCAGGTCCTTGGCGTAGATCACGCGCTGGCGGGCCAGGAAGTCCCGCGCCGTGGCCCGCTTCTCCAGGCGGCTGGCCTGCTCCTCCTCCAGGAAACGGTCGATGATCTCCTTGGCCAGCCGGAAGGCGAGCTCGGGATCCTGGTGGCGGACGCCGATGGTGAAGATGTGGGTCTCGGCGATCTCGACACGGATCATCCCCACCAGCCGGTCCGCCAGGGCGGCGACGACGGCGTCTTTCTCGTCGGCGGTCATCGTGACGGTGCGCAGGAGTTCCGGGTCCCGCAGCCGGGGATCGTGCTGGAGGTTGAGATCCCTGACGACCTTCTCCAGGAAACGGGGGCTGGTGACGATGGAAGTGATCAGGGCCAGGGTCTCCCGGTCCATGTCCCGCGGCCGTCCGTAGCGGGGGATCCCCTCGTTGATCGTGCGGGAGACGGTCGACTCGCGGATGACCCTCAGCATCCCGGCCGAGTAGTAGACCGGAGGCATGGTCTTGATGGCGACGTAGGCCATCCCCAGGCAGAGGACGAACGGCACCAGGAACAGCCACTTGCGCCGGATGAAGATCCTGATGATCTCCACCGGGTCGAAACCGGAACGGCCCTCGGTCTCCTCGAGCCAGGGATCCTGTGCCATGCCATCCTCCCACAGTGATACACCACGTGACAGGCCGTCACGTTAGACGATCGGTGTCCGGGATGCAACGCCGCGCCGTGCCACCGGCTTCGTCCACGTGCCGTGACACCGTTATCGTCCTGCGTCCCCCCACATTGACAGCCGAGCGTCGGGATCCCCCCTTCCGCCGCCACGTCGGCCCGGCACGGAACCGGCAAGGCGGCTCCGGAGGTGATCCGATGGCACGCAGAGTACCTGGACCCTGGTACGGCGTTCTGCTGTTCCTGCTGGCGACGGCCCCCGGCTGTCGCGACGGAATGCCCCTCTCGCCACCCGGGGAGACCACGTTCCGGTTCGGCGGGACGTTCCCGGAGTGGCCGCTCCCGGCGGGAGAACCCCTGCGCCCCCCTCCCGGTACCCAGCCCTGGACCTGGCGTGCCCGGGACGATTCCTCGCGCTCCGGCCCCGCATCGCTGCGCGTCACGGGCACCGGCTGGACCTGGGAGCTGGCGGCCCCGCCCGCGGGCCTGCCGCGGCGGCTACGGCTCGAGCCTCGCGACTCGACCGCCTGGCACGGCGTGAATGTGACACTGGATACGCTGCGGGCGTCGGCCTGGTTCCCCCTGGCCCGCCGGCCCGTCCTCTCCCCCCATCACGCCGACCTGCTGGACCTGCTGCTGTCGCTGGTCCGCGCGACCGGCACGACCCTGGTCGTCCACTGGCCGACCTACCCGGTCACCGTCGGCGCGGGCGAGGCCGTCTCCGGCAGCGTCGACCTGGCCGCCTGCCTGGCCGACGGTGTCGCCTGGTGGTCCGGTCACCTGCCGGGACTGTTCGCGTGGCGGCCGGACCCCGCGTGCGCCGTGCGCCTGCTCCACATCCCCGGCCACCAGCTGCACCCTCCGGTGCTGATCCGTGTCCTGCAACGCGACGACCGGGGACGCCCCCTGCGGATGCAGATCCGCGTCGGCGACACCTACGACTCCCCCCGGGACGAACGTTACGCCCGCCGGGCCCTGCTCCACGAGCTGACCCACGCCGCGGGTCTGTGGGGGCACAGCAGCGACCGGCGGCACATCCTCTGGCGCGCCGGTCCGATCGTGGACGTGCCGGACACGGACGAGACGCTTGCCGTCCGCTGGTGGCTCTCGCTGCCCGAGGGACTCGACCTGGCGCGCTACGGTCGCCGCGGAGAGCTCGATCCGGGGCCGTGAACGGTCACTCCCGGTCCGCGGCGGCCAGGCGGGCGGCGATGTACCGCGAGAGCGCCCGGCCCGCCCGGTCGATCTTCCGGAACACCGGGATGCCCCCCCGCGCGATCGCGCGGGCCAGGTCGTCGTACATGGCACCGCTGTCCAGGACGACGATGGCCGGCTTGTCGGTCCGCCCCAGCAGGTCGCGACAGGCGGCCGCGAATCCGTCCATGGGCACGGGGCGGTCGCCGCCGTCGGGATCGTCCAGGGCCGGGGTGACCGGGACCGCCGAGACGATGACGGTATCGACGACGCTGCTGGCGCAGACGGCTTCGATGCTCCTGGCGTAGGCCTCCGTTCCCGCCATGGGAGTCGCATCGACGGGGTTGTCCCGGTGGGCGATCGGCGGCATGACCTCGTCCAGGACCGCCCGCGTGGCCTCGTCGAAGGGAACCGGTTCGAGCCCCGCGACGGCGTCGGTCACCGACGTGCATTCGAAGCCGGCGTTGGAGATGATGCCGACGCGCCGGCCGCGGACCCGCCGCTCCGCCAGCAGGGTGGCCAGGGTGATCAGGTCCTCGAATTCCGAGAGGGACTCGGTGACCAGGACTCCCGCGCTCTCCAGGCAGGCGCGGGCCACGGCGTAGTCCCCGGCCAGCGAGGCGGTGTGGCTGGCGGCGGCCTTCGCCCCCGCGGGCGTGCGGCCGGCCTTGTAGACGATGACGAGCTTCCCCCGGCTGCGGGCCCGCTGGGCCGCGGACAGGAAACGGACGCCGTCGTCGTCCCGGAACCCCTCCAGGTAGCAGGCGATGACGGCGATCCCGGCCTGGTCGGTGAAGTACTCCAGGAAGTCGGCCGCCGTCAGGTCCATCTGGTTGCCGAAACTGATGCTGGCCCGGGGCAGGATCAACCCGTCGTAGTTGCTGGCGTAGGTCACCAGGTACGCACCCGACTGGCTGACCAGGGCCAGGTTCCCCCCGGCCGGCGCGTCGTTGAACGGCAGCTTGCGGCGCGGGATGAAGAACGTGTTGTAGTGGTCCCGGCTGACGATCCCCAGGCTGTTGCCTCCCACCAGGACCGGCCCCCCGCCGGGACGCCTGTGTCCCTCGGCCAGCTTCTCCTCGATCTCCCGGGCCAGGTCGCCCGCCCCCACCTCGGAGAAGCCCCCGGGGATGAGGATGATGGCGCGGCAGTGGCCACCGTCGACCAGCTCGGCGATGGCATCGCGGGCCGCCTCGGCGGGAATGCTGATGACGGCCAGGTCGACCGGCTGGGGCAGGGCCGCGAACGAGGGGACGCACGGGACGCCGGCGATCTCCCGCTCCGTGGGGTGGACGACCCAGAGCCGCTCCCGCGGGATGTCGGACCCGGACAGCAGGTTGTCGAGGATGATCCGGCCCGGGTTGGCGCCGCGGGCGCTGACGCCGACGATCGCCGCGCTGCGGGGGTGCAGCAGCCGGTCGATGGTCGCCAGGGGACGGGCCGGCGCCGTCTCGCCGCGGCGGACGATGCGGCCGACACCGTCGATGGCCACCACCTCGCCGCGGTGGACGACGGCCGGGTTGATCTCCAGCTCGTCCAGACGCCACGCCGCGGCGGCATCGAGACGGACGGCCAGCCGCGCCAGGGCGACGATCGTCCCGGCCAGGGTCTCGGCCGTGACCGGCGGCTCACGGTACAGGCGCGACGGCTGGCAGAAGATCCGCAGCAGGGGGTGGCTTTCGAGCACGGCGCGGACCGTCGCGGCATCCAGGTCCGTCGCCGGCAGGATGATCCGGCTGGCGCCGGCGCTCGCGCTCCCGTACCACTCGGTCAGCAGTCCTCCCACCCCGACGACGACGACCGGCCCGAAGGCGGGATCCCGCCTGATGCTCAGCAGCAGTTCCTGCCCCGGCGTGTTGGCGCGATGGGGGATGAAGGCCGTCGCCAGCACCCCCTCGCACGCCTGCGTCGTGCGCCGTCCGACCGTCTCCAGCAGGTCGTCTGCCGCCTGCAGGATTGCCGGTTCCGAGAGCGAGTCGCCCGCGTCGAGAACCCGCACACCGCCCAGGTCGCTCTTGTGGAGCAGGTCGCGGCCCAGGATCTTCAGGACGACCCCGCCGTGTTGCTCCGCCAGGTCACGGGCCCGACCGGCCCACTCCTGCCGCCGGTCCCGATCCGCACCAGCCGGCAGGACGGCGTGGGGAGCGGAGACGATCCCTCCGGCGGCGAGCAGGGCGTAGACCTCCGCCTCGTTGAGCCGGCGGTCGGCCGCGGAAGAGGCCTCCCCGGCCCAGGTCTCCAGCAGACGTACGGGATCGACACTCGACTGGCTCGTCACTGACATCGGGTCCTCCTGCGATCACTCCATCCCTCGATCTTCTCGTCGGAGCCCGGACCCTGCTTGTCCCGTCCCGACTAGAAACGCAACCCCGCCGATACCGACAGGGCATCCGCGTCCTCAAGATGGTGCCACTGTGCCTGGAGATCCAGGAGGATGATGCGCGTCCCGGCACCGATGACGACGTCCAGCTGGTCGTCCCACTCCAGGTCCCGGCCGGCGACGGACACCGACGGCGAGGCGATGCCCACGGCCAGCTGGAGGGTCGGACCTGCTGGCAGGGTGAGGCGGAGCTGGGCCAGCAGTTCGGTGATCGTCACGTCGTCCCCCGGCGTCACGCCGTCGAGGTCGTGGTAGACGAGCAGCGGTCCCCCCTCCAGCACACCGGGGATCAGGGGGGTGGTCAGCGAGGCGCCGCCGTGGACACCGGCATCGCTGACATCGTCCAGGTCCCCCACCGGCAGGGTCCACCCGATGAATCCCTCGATGGCGGCCGAGGCAGGCAAGGCCGCTCCGGTGCAGATCACAAGGGCCAGGGCAGCCGCCAGCAGCGGCAGCACGTGACGGTCCAGCTTATCCCGGGTACGGCGATGGCGTGGCATGACGATCGGCCTCCGTGTTGAAGAGGTAGGGGAACGTGACGTCCTTGCGGGCCATTGTGGGGCAAAAAGACGAACGACGCCAGCACCGGAGTGCTGGCGTCGTTCTTGGTGTGGCGGCGACCTACTCTCCCACACAGTCTCCCGTGCAGTACCATCGGCGCTGCGGTGTTTCACTTCTGTGTTCGGAATGGGAACAGGTGGTTCCACCGCGCCATAGCCACCACGAACCGAGGTTCTTTGATGACCAAATATAGAGGGCAGCAAGAGGCGTTTTCCTCCCGGAGCGTTACCACACTTCACCCTCTTCCCGGAAGGGAAGAGAATGATCAAGCCGCACGGCCGCTTAGTACTGCTCGGCTGAACACATCGCTGTGCTTACACCTGCAGCCTATCAACCTCGTGGTCTACAAGGGGCCTTTAGAGGCTTGCGCCTGGGAGATCTCATCTTGGGAGGGGCTTCACGCTTAGATGCTTTCAGCGTTTATCCCGTCCGTGCATAGCTACCCAGCCATGCCGCTGGCGCGACAACTGGTGCACTAGAGGCACGTCCATCCCGGTCCTCTCGTACTAAGGACAGCTTCCCTCAAATCTCCTACGCCCACGGCAGATAGGGACCGAACTGTCTCACGACGTTCTAAACCCAGCTCGCGTACCACTTTAATTGGCGAACAGCCAAACCCTTGGGACCTTCTCCAGCCCCAGGATGTGATGAGCCGACATCGAGGTGCCAAACCTCCCCGTCGATGTGGACTCTTGGGGGAGATAAGCCTGTTATCCCCGGCGTACCTTTTATCCGTTGAGCAACGGCCCTTCCATACGGGACCGCCGGATCACTAAGGCCTGCTTTCGCACCTGCTCGACTTGTAGGTCTCGCAGTCAAGCTCCCTTATGCCTTTGCACTCTACGCGTGATTGCCAAACACGCTGAGGGAACCTTTGCGCGCCTCCGTTACTCTTTAGGAGGCGACCGCCCCAGTCAAACTACCCACCACGCACTGTCCCCGGCCCGGATCACGGAACCGGGTTAGATACCAAATAGCACCAGGGTGGTATTTCAAGGTCGGCTCCACGAGCACTGGCGTGCCCGCTTCACAGCCTCCCACCTATCCTACACAGATACTACCTAGTACCAATGCGAAGCTGTAGTAAAGGTGCACGGGGTCTTTCCTTCTAGCCGCGGGTAGGCGGCATTTTCACCGCCAATTCAATTTCGCCGAGTCCCTTGTGGAGACAGCGCCCAAGTCGTTACACCATTCGTGCAGGTCGGAACTTACCCGACAAG